>JAAYBF010000052.1 GCA_012718975.1 Solirubrobacterales bacterium
GGCTCCGACGCTGGCGATCGGCGGCATCGCCGAGGGCGAGGCGCGGGCGTGGCTGGCGCGCCAGGGCGTCGCGGTGCCAGCGGGCGTCGAGTTCCTCGGGCCGTTGCCGCGCGAGCGCTGGACGGCGCTGGTCGCCGGGGCGGGGGTCTACGTCAGCGCCGCCCGCTACGAGGACTGGGGCCTCGCCCAGATGGAGGCGCTGGCGGCCGGGGTGCCGCTGGTCACCGTCCCGACCGCGGGTGCGAACGTCGCGCTGCCGCTCGCGCGCGAGCTGGCGCCGGCGCTCGTGGCCGCCGATTGCGGCGCGGACGCGCTGGCGGCGGCGCTGCGCGCCGGCCTCGCCCTCGCCCCCGCCGCCCGCTCCGCCTACGCCGACCGCGCCGCCGCGCTGATGGAGCCCTACTCCGACGCCGCCCAGCGCCGCCTCGTCGCCGAGGAGATCCTGCCGGCGCTGCTGGGGAGCCGGCCTTGACGGCCGCCGCCGCGGCTCCCGCCCGCCGCTGCGGCCACCGCACCGCTTCGCTCGCGGCCCCGACCGGCGCGCCCCGCGACATCTCGTCGACGACCGCGCCGTCGGACCCGTTCGGGGCGCGCCCATGACCGGCTCGTCCCGCGGCGGAGCCGGGGTCGCGGCCCGCGGGGATCGACGGCGTCGGCCCGGCGCGCGCGCGTTCGACCCGACCGACCCCGCCAACGCCGGCCGCCGCCGCGAAGCCGAGCCGCGCCGGTTCGGCCTCGCGCGCGTCTGGTGGGAGGCGGCCGCGCTCGCCGCGCTCGCGCTGCCCGTCCTGCTGGCGATGGACGCCTACGTCCGCGACTCGCCGACGCCGAAGAACGACGAGCTGATCTACGAGCTGATGGCCCAGGCGCCGTTCGAGCCGCACACCTTCCCGTTCGCGCACCGGGTCGCCGTCCCGACGCTCGTCCACGTCCTCCCGTTCAGCCACGACTTCTCGTTCGCCTGGCTGGCCTGGCTGTCGACCGTCGGCTGCGGCGCGCTCGTCTACGTGCTGCTGCGCCGCTTCGCGATCGGCAAGCGGCTCGCGTTCGCGCTCGGCCTCTGCATCGCGTGGTGCCCGACGCTGTTCGTCGTCTCGCTGCGCGAGGGCCGCAACGTCGACCCCGAGTCGGTGCTGGTGATCCTCGCCGGCGCGATCGCGATCGTCGACCGCCGCCGCGCCGCGCTGGCGGTCATCCTCGTCGTCGGCGCGCTGGTGCGCGAGGCGGCGCTGTTCCTGGTGCCGTTCGCCTACGCGGTCTGGGCGCGCGGGTGGTGGGATGCGCGCGCGCTGCGCGACACCGTCGCGGCGGCCGCGCCGGCGCTGGTGGCCTACGCGGTGCTGCGGCTGACCGTCCCGTTCGTCGAGCGCGAGAACGTGCTCGGCTACAAGTCGCTGATCGGCGGTCGCTGGGAGGTGCTGCGCGAGGCGTGGGAGACCAAGACGACGGTCGTGCGGCGGCTGGTCCTCGCCTTCGGGCCGCTGTGGGCGGTCGCGCCGTTCGCGCTCGCCGACCTGCGCTGGGCGCGGCGCGGGCTGGTGCTGCTGGCGGTCTGCGGCGCCGGGATGCTGTTCGCGCTCGACTGGGGCCGGATCGTCTTCTTCGGGCTGCCGGTCGTGGTGGTCGCCGCCGCCTGGGTGCTCGACCGCCGGCCGCGGCTCGCCGTCGCCACGGTCGCGCTCTTCATGGCGATGAACCTCGTCTACGTCGTCTACATGGAGGACTTCGGCGGCGCCCAGGACGGCATCATCGACGCCGGCCCGGCCCGCTACCAGCCGCGCTGAGGCCGCCGCGCCAGGACGCCGGCCCGCTCTTTCCCGGATCCGATCTCCGCGCCCCCGCCGTTCGCCGCGCATGGCGCGGGAAACGGTGGACCGACCCGGCGGGGGCCGGGAAACCGCGGACCGGCCCGGCGGGGTCAGCCGGGGCGGTGGGCGACCGCGGCGAGCTGGCGGCGGCGGCGGACAACCGCCCAGACCCGGCCGAGCGCGTCGAAGACGGGGCGCGGGAGACGGACGAGCAGATGCGCGCGCGGCGGCCAGGCGCGCGTGACGACCTCGCAGTCGACGCCCTCGAAGCCGGCCTCGGCGAGCAGGTTCGCCAGCAGCCGTGGTGTCCAGGCGTAGAGGTGGTGGTCGGGCTCGCCGGGGTCGGGGTGGCGCTGGACGCGCCAGTCGTCGAGCGGCAGCCAGAGGACGAGCCGGCCGCCGGGGCGCAGCGCGCGGCGCAGCTCGCGCAGCTCGGCGAGCGGGGCGGTGGCGTGCTCGAGCGCGTGGTTGGAGATCACGACGTCGGCGGCGCCGTCGGGCAGCTCGGCGGCGGAGGCGAGCACCGTCAGCCCGCGCGCGGCGGCTGCGGCGCGCGCCGGCTCGCTCGGCTCGACGCCGGTCCGCTGCGCGACGTCGAGCCCGGCGAGCAGCCCGCCGGTGCCGCAGCCGAAGTCGACGACGCGGTCGCCGGGGCCGACGTGCGGCTCGAACTTCCAGCGGTTGAGCGTCGCGCCGAGCTCGCCGATCGAGCGCTGGTAGGCGAGGTAGTCCTCGGCGGCGGCGCCGCGGTAGTGGCTGGCGGCGCCGGGCGCGGGACGCTCGTCACTCATCTTCGCCGCCCGGCCCGCGCGGCGAGCAGCTCGTCGTAGACCTCGGTCCAGCCATCGGCGAACGGACCGTAGCCGTAGCGGCCGGCCACCGCGCGCGCGATCTCGCCCCGGCGGCCGTCGCCGGCGTCGGCGAGCGCGGTCGCGATCCCCTCGGCGAGCGCGGCGGCGTCGCGCGGGGGAACCAGGGTGCCCTCGCCGTCGCGGACCACCTCGGGCACGCCGCCGACGGCGGTCGCGACGACCGGCAGCCCGCACGCCAGCGCCTCGATCAGCACGCAGCCGAAGGTCTCGTCGGTGCTCGGCAGGACGAACGCGTCGCTGGCGCGCATCAGCTCGGCGATCTCCTCCTTGGGCAGCTCGCCGCGCAGCCGGACGCGGTCGCCGAGGCCGAGCCGCGCCGCCTGCTCGGCCAGCGGCCCCTGCAGTGGCCCGCCGCCGACGATGTCGAGCGTGGCGCCGGCCGTCTCCCCGGTGTCGAGCAGCGCGAGCGCGTCGACGGCGTAGCGCTGGCCCTTCTTCTCGGCGAGCGAGCCGACGGTCAGCAGGCGCGGCGGGCGCGGGGCGGTGTCGCCGGCCCGCGTGGTGGCTTGTGGTGAGTTCCGTCCGCCATGTGGACGTTTCTCACCAGAGGCCTCGCCCGGCGCGTCCTCGGCCGCCCCGCCGCGGTCGGCCACCGTGGCCGCGGGGTGGAAGACCGCCGTGTCGACGGTGTTGGGCAGCACCCGCATCCGCGCTCCGGGCGCGAGCGCGCGCAGGTGGCCGGCGAGGTCCTCGCTGACCGGCGCGACGAGGTCGGCGCGCTGCAACGCGGTCCGGGCGAGCAGCCGCTCGTAGCCGGTCACCAGGCCGCGCTGGAAGCCGGTGTAGTGCTCGGTGACGACGACCGGGGCGTGCGCGCGGCGGCCGAGCGCGAGCGCCGGAAGGCCGGCCTGGTAGACGTGCGCGTGGACCACGTCGGGCACCCAGCCGGCGCGTCGCAGCCGCCCGAGCGCGGTCAGCAGGCCGGCGGTCTGGAAGCCGAGCGCGGCCGGCCGGGCGAACGGGCGGCGGTAGCGGACGCGCACCGTGCGCAGGCCCTCCTCGACCGCGTCGTCGATCGCGAAGGAGCGGAACGGCGGCGACGGCGTCGCCAGCGTCGGCATCACGACGACGTCGTGGCGGGTCGCCAGCGCCCGCGCGTGCTCGCGGCAGAACGCGCCGAGCACCGGCTGCTCCGGCCACGGGTACCACTTCGGCACCACCAGGATCCGCAGCCGCTCGCTCACGCCGGCAGCCGCCAGTGGGTCGCGTGCGTGCGCTGCGCCTCGGCGGTGGTGAGGAACGGCCGCGCGGTGAGGAAGGCGCGCGCCTCGGCGGTGGCGTCGGCGCGCGGGTAGGTCGTCGCGACCTGGCGCGTGTCGTGGCGGACGGCGAGCGCGTCGAGCACCCCGAGCCGCCAGCCGCGCTCGCGCGCGAGCGCGCCCCAGTGGTTGTCGAGCCCCCAGCCGTAGCGCAGCGGCGGGAACGGCAGCAGCTCGGCGGCGGCGCGGGCGCCGATCAGCGTGACCGGGCCGATCTCGACGAAGCCGGTAGCGCGCGCGAGCGCGAGCGGCCGCTGGCGGGCGACGCGCCAGGCGGCGTGGCTGCGCGGCGTCTGGGCGGGCTGGGCGAGGTCGAGGCCGAGCCGCTCGCAGAGCGCGAGCGCGCGGTCGAGGAAGCGCGGCGGCAGCGTCACGTCGTCGTCGACGACGACGGTCCAGTCGGGGGCGGCCGGGGCGGGCGCGGCCGCGAGCAGCGCGTCGAGGTTCTCGAACTTGCCTCCGTCGAGGCCGGTCAGCGCCGTCTCGTCCGCGAGGGCTGCGTCGGGGCCGGCGGCGGTCGATCCGTAGGCGAAGCTGACGTCGTGGCGGTCGGATCGCAGCCGCGCGGTAGCGGCCGCCAGCAGCGAGCCCGGCCGGTAGACGCCGAGCACGAGCACGCGCCGCGGCGGCTGGGCGGCCGCGAGCCGGTCGAGCCGAGATCCGTGACGGGCGGCCAGCGCGGCGGCGCGGCAGAGCCAGTCGCGGGCGGTCCGCTCGGCGGTCAGCCGCCGGCCGCCGACGTTGCCGGACTCGCCGGAGAGGAAGGTCGCGGGGTCGGGGCCGGCCGCGGGCGAGGGCCCCCCGTCACCGGTGCCGGCCGGCGCTCGCGCGCGGTCGTCGGACGGGGGCGCGCCGCGGTCCCGGTTCCCGGCGGCGCTCATCGACCGCCGCGCAGCGCCTCGACGAGCCGGCCGGTGGAGTGGGCGCCCATGATCAGCCCCTGCGGGCAGCGGCGGCGGACCGTGTGCCAGCCGGCCCCGGCGATGTTGCGCAGCTCGCTGCCGAGCGGCAGCTCGGAGCCCTTGCGGCGATCGTCGCGGCGGGCAGCGCGGCCGCGGCGGTACTCGGCGCGGGCGAGCGCGCGCAGGCGCGAGTCGGGTCCCATCCGGCGGTGCTCGAGCCAGGCGTCGGCGACGTAGGCGATCCGGCCTCCGGAGGCCAGCAGCCGCGCCTGCCACTCCTCCTCGTCGCCGTAGATCGGCAGGCTCTCGTCGAACTCGCCGACGGCCTCGACCGCGCCGCGGCGGACGGTGAGGTTGGCGCCCCAGATCCGCTCGGCGTCGCGGTCGCCGGGGCCGAGGTCGAGGGTGGTGATCGGGGCGGGCTCGCGGCCGCAGGAGCGTGGGGCGGGGCCGAGCAGGCGGGCGCGGATCGGGCCGCCGAGCGCGCCCGCGTCGGGGTGGCGCTCGGCGCCGGCGTGGAGGGCGGCGAGCCAGGTCGGCGGCGCCCAGACGTCGTCGTCGACGAAGGCGATCACCGGCGCGGTGGTCGCGGCGATGCCGGTGTTGCGCCCGGCGTTGAGGCCGCCGGGGGCGCGGGCGGGGACGACCCGGACGCCGTGGCGCGCGGCGACCGCACGGGTCTCGTCGGTCGAGCGGTCGTCGACGACCAGCAGCTCGTGCGGCGGGGCGTCGCGCTGGTCGCGCAGCGAGGCGAGCGCGACGTCGAGGTAGGCGGCGCGGTCGCGCGTCGGCACGACGACGGAGACGGCCGGGTCGGACATCGCGTCGGTAGGTTAGCCGTGGTGTCCGCAGCCCCGCGCGTGCTCGTAGTGCACAACCGCTACCGGATCGAGGGCGGCGAGGAGCGGTCGGTGGACCTCCAGCTCGCCGCGCTCGAGGCTGCCGGCGTCGACCACGCCAGCTTCGAGCGCCGCTCCGCCGACGCCGGCCGCGCCCGCGCGGCCGCCGCGATGCTGCGCGGCGGCGACGACCCCGCCGAGCTGGCCGCCGCCGTCCGCCTGCTCGCCGCCGGCGACATCACCCCCGACCGGGCCGGCCGCGCCGATCCCGCCCCTCCGAATCGAGGTCGACGTTCCGGCGAAATATTCGCCGGAACGTCGACCTCGATCTCAGCGGCCGCGCCCGGGCCGGTGATCGTCCACGCCCACAACACGGTGCCGCTGGTCGGGCCGGCGGGGCTGGCGGCGGCGCGCGCGGCGGGGGCGCGGGTCGTGCTGCACCTCCACAACGTGCGGATCTTCTGCGCGACGGGGTTCGGCGAGCGCGACGGGGCGCCGTGCCGGCTCTGCACCGGCCGCCACACCCTGCCGGGCCTGCGCCACAACTGCCGCGATTCGCTGGCGGAGGCGGCGGTCTACGCGGCGGCGCTGTCGCTGCACCAGCCGCGGCTGCTGGACGCGGTCGACCGCTTCGTCGCCCCGAGCGCCGCCGCGCGCGACGAGCTGGCCGCGCGCGGGCTCGACCCCGGACGGGTGGAGGTACTGCGCCACTACCTGCCGGCCGAGCTGTTCGCGGAACGGTCGGCGGCCGGCGAGGGCCGCTACGCCCTGATCGCCTCGCGCCTGTCGCCCGAGAAGGGGATCGAGGACGCGGTGCGGGCCTGCGTCGCCGCCGGGGTGCCGCTGCGGGTCGCCGGCGAGGGGCCCGAGCGCGCGCGGCTGGAGCGGCTCGCGCGGGAGCTGGGGGCGGGCGGCGCCCAGGTCGCCTTCCTCGGCCGGTTGCCCGCCGACGCCCTCGCGCGCGAGCTGGCCGGCGCGGCGATGGTGCTGATGCCCTCGCGCTACCACGAGTTCTCGCCCTACTCGGCGCTCGAGGCGATGGCCGCGGGCGTGCCGGTCGCCGCGACCGCGATGGGCGGGCTGCCCGAGCTGCTCGGCGACGGCCGCTGCGTGCCAGTCGGCGCCGTCGACGAGTTCGCCGCGCTGGTCGGGGCGCTCTGGTCCGATCCCGCCCGCCGCGCCGAGGAGGGCGAGGCGCTGCTCGCCCGCGCCCGCGAGCGCCACTCGCGGGCCGCCTACACCGACGCGCTGCTCGGGCTCTACGGCCGGCTGACGGCCAGCTCGGCCACCGCGGCGTAGGCGGCGCGGCCGGCGGCGATCTGGCGGGCGGCGGCGGCGAGCAGGCCGTCGCGGAGGCCGGGCGCCGCGTGCCAGAGCCGTTCGAGCTCGCCGCGGACGGCGGCCGGATCGGCGCCCTCGACGACGGCGACGCAGGGGTCGAAGAGGTCCGCGAGCCCGGCGAACTTGGCGGCGTAGTAAGGGCTGGCGGCGATCCCGACGGAGGGCACCCCTTGGGCGAGCGCGAACACCGCGGCGTGGTAGCTGCCGGTGACCACGACGCGGCAGCGGCCGGCGGTCGCGATCGCGGTCGCGGGGTCGTCCGGTGCGGCGGGCGGCGCGGGCGCGGGATCCTGCACGCCGAGCCTGGCGCCCGTCACCGGGGCGGCCACGGTCTGTGGCGCGGCCGCGCGGGCCGCGGCCCCCGCGCTCGGACCAGCGGCGCGGTCGTCCTCGGCGGGGTGGAGGGAGATCGGCAGCGCGAGCAGGGACGCTCCCAGCTCGCCGGCCGCGGCCGCCACGGCGCCCGTCAGCGTCGCGGCCTCCTCGTCGCCGACCCCCGAGTAGGCGGCGACGCGCAGGTTCACGCCGACCGCGGCGCCGAGCCGCTCGGGCCGGGCCGCGTACGCGGACTCGACCGCGTCGTCGCCGGTCGCGTGGACCCGGCGCGGGTCGACGCCCCAGGCGGCCAGCAGCCCCGGCGCCAGCAGCCGCTCGCGCACGGCGATCACCGCCACCGCAGGCAGCACCGCCCGCGCGCGGGCCAGCAGCGCCGGATCGGTCAGCGGACCGACGCCCTGGCCGAGCAGCGCCGCCGGCACGCCGAGGGCGCTGGCCAGCTCCAGCTCGCCGAGCGTCGCCGCCGCCTCGTCGGCGAACGCGTCGGTCAGCCCGCCGCGGCCGCTCATGACGAACAGGTCCGCGCCCGCCAGGGCGTCGAGATAGGCGCTCGCGGCGCTGCCGGCACGCCGCGCGCGCCGTCGCAGCGCCACCCGCCGCGCCCGGGCGCCGAGCCCGCGTGGAGGATCGTTGGGGGTCGACCCCCAAGAAGACTCCGCGCGGCCCCTGACGCGGCGGGCTGGGCCGCCGGCGTCGACGAGCGCGTAGCGCCCGCGGGCGTCGACCGCCGCGACCTCCGGGCAGAGCGCGGCGAGCGCGGCCGGCTCCGCCGTCAGCACCGCGACCGCGGCGTCGGGCCACAGCTCCCGCAGACGCCGCACGCAGACCTGCATCATCGCCACGTCGCCGGCGTTGAGGAGGTGGTGGCTGCCGGGGTCGACGAGGATCCGCATCAGACGCCGCCGGGGCCGGGACCCGTGGCGCCGCGCGTCGCCGAGTAGGCGCGCAGCCGCCGCCACGCCTCCCGCTTCGGCCCCGCCACGCGCGGGTGACGGGCCGCGACGTCGAGCAGCCCGAGGATCGCCCAGCGCGCCATCCGCCGCCCGTCGTAGCTCATCCCGCGCGCCGGCTCGGGCCAGCGGTAGCGGGCGAGCTGCTCGTGCAGGTAGGAGAACCGCCAGCCGGCCGCGGCGAGGCGCATGTAGAGGTTCCAGTCCTCGACGCTGCGCAGCCAGCCGGCGTAGCCGCCGATCGCACGCGCCGCCGCGGTCCGGATCGTCGCGGTCGGGCACGGCACCGGGTTGGCCTCGGCGAGGCGCGGGAAGCGGTCGAGCGGGTGGATCGACGGGTCGCCGACGTAGTCGGTCTGGCCGTCGGGATGGCCGACGATCGTCACGTTGCAGTAGGCGAGCGCGACCGCCGGGTCGTCGAGCTGGCCGAGCATCGCCTCGAGGAAGCGCGGCTCCCAGGCGTCGTCGGCGTCGAGCTGGCAGACGACCGGCGCGCGGGCCCGCGCGAGCGCGGTGTTGCGGGCGGCGGCGGTCCCGCCGTTGCGGGCGCGGCGGACGATCCGCAGGCGCGGGTCGCGCACGCCGGCGAGCGCCTCGACCACCGGCAGCGGCGAGCGGTCGTCGACGACGATCAGCTCGAGGTCGCCGACGGTCTGGGCGAGCACCGACTCGGCCGCCTCGCGCACGGTCGCCTCGGCGGCGTAGGCGGGCATGATCACCGTCGCCCGCGGGGCGGCGGCGCTCAACGGGCCCGCACCGCGTCCAGCTCGGTCAGCAGGTCGCCGACGAGGCGGGCGATCACCCGCGAGGAGCGGAACAGCTCGGCCTTGCGCCGGCCGAGCAGCCGGACCCGCTCGGTCGCGACAGGGTTGCGCAGCGCGTCGGCGACCAGCGCGCGGACGTCGTCGATCGCGGTCGCCGCGAGGTAGTCGATCCCCGCCTCGAGCCCGTGGCCGGGCAGAAGCGGCTCGCTGACGAGCAGCCGGCCGCGGGCGAGCGCGACGCGCGCGCCGTGGCCGCCGCCGGGGCAGTCGGAAAGGTGGACCGCGACTGCGGCGTCGGAGCCCGGGCCGGCGTCGGGCGCGATCTCGACGGCGTCGCCGAAGTGGCGCTCGTAGAGGGCGCGGCGCTCGGTCGGCGGGCCGACCCAGGCGGCGTGGCCGGCGCCGGGCTCCGGGGCGGGCGCCGCCGGGTCGGCGAACCAGCCGTCGGCGACCGGCGGTGGCACGGTCCGCCAGGGGGCCGGCGCGCCGGCCGGCGGTGCGCCGGCGACGATCGTGCGCAGGTGGTCGGCGGGGGCGGGGGCCGGGACGGCCCCGGAGAGCCAGAGGATCGCCGGCGCGGGGCCGCCGGCGAGGCGCGCGCGTGTGGCGGCGTCGGGGTCGAAGGCGACGACCGCGTCGGCTCCTTCGACCCCGAGATCGGCGCCGCCCGCGACGACCTCGAGCGCGCCGCCGCCGGCCGGCGCGTGCGCCGCGAGCGCGTCGGAGGATCCGAGGATGGCTACGCGCGGCACCGCGCGATCGTATCCCGCGCGCCGCCCGCGACGCCTCCCACTGGCGGGCCGGCCCGAGCGGCCCTAGCATCGCCACGTGAGGGTCGATTCGCCGCGCGCCACCGCCGTCGAGCGGTCCGTCCGCGTCGCCTGGGCGGGGGGCGAGCGCCGCCTGCGCGTCGGCGGCCCGGCGGAGCTCCTGCTCGGTGAGGACGACCTCAGCCCGTTCGTGCCGATCGCGCTGCTGCTGGCGATGCGCCGCCAGGAGCCGCTGGAGATCGACGGGCCGGTGTCCGAGCGGCTGCTCGCGGCCCTGCCCGAGACGCAGGAGATCCTCAGCGCCTGGTCGCCGACGCTGCACCGCGTCCCGGTCCGCGCCCGCGAGCTGGCGCCCGTCCCGGCGCGGCCCGCCGCCGGCCGCGCGACCTGCTTCTCGCGCGGGGTCGACGCGACCTACAGCGCCACCCGCCCGCGCCCGCCGGGGCGGGAGCTCACCCACCTCGTCTACTGCGAGGGGTTCGACCCCTCCTACACGCCGGCGTCGCGCGACGCGCGCCTGGCCGCCGCGCACGCGGCAGCGGAGCGGATCGGCCTGCCGCTCGTCGTCGCGACGACCAACATGCCGGAGCTGATCGACCACGTCGTCGACTTCGAGGACGCCTACGGCGCCGCGCTCGCGATGGCCGGGCTGGCGCTCGGCGGCGGGCTCGGGACGCTCGGGATCCCGTCGAGCCGCGGCTACGCCGGGCTGCTGCCGGCCGGCTCGCACCCGCTGCTGGACCCGCGCTGGTCGACCGAGCGGACCGCGATCGAGCACGACGGCCTGTTCGAGCGCGTCGACAAGGTGATCTGGCTGGTCGACAACCGGCCGGATCTGCTCGCCGGGCTGCACGTCTGCTACGCCGTCGACTCGGCCGAGAACTGCGGCCGCTGCCTGAAGTGCCTGAACACCGCGCTGCTGCTGGAGATCGCGGGCGGCCTGGACCGCTGCCCGTCGCTCGGGCCCGAGCTCGACCTCGAAGCGGTCGCGCGCGACGTGCGGTTCACCTCGGCGCTCGCCCGGCTCGGCATCAACTCCAACTACAACCGGCTCGACTCCGGCCCGCGTCACGACGAGCTGCGCCGGGTGCTCGAGACGATCCTCAGCGAGTCCAGCGCCGCGCCGCACGACCCCTCCCCGCACGGCATCCTGCGCCACCAGAACCGGCTGCTGACCGCCAGCCTGGAGGGCCGCTTCCACCCGCCGCTGGCGTCGGGACCGCGGTTCCCGGAGGCGACCGTCGGCCCGCTGCCGGTCGCGGCGCCCGCCGTCGCGCCCGAGGTCGCGCCGCGCCCGCGCCGCCTGGCCCGCCTGCTGCGCCGGCGCGGGCGCTGACAGCGACTACGATCCGGCGGTCCGATGGCGCCCCGCATCTGCATCCTGCTCGGTGAGATCGGCCCGTCGGGCGGGGCGGGGACGGTGCTGCGCCACGCGCGCGGCCTCGCCGCCGACCACGGCTGGGACGTGACGCTCGCGGTCCGCGCGGGCGCGCTCTCCGACGTCGAGGGCGTGCGCGTAGTCGACTTCGCCGACGCCCGCCGCGAGCGGTTCGACCTCGCGCTGTCGACCTGGTGGCGGACCGCCTACGACCTCTTCGAGATCCGCGCCGGCCGCCGCGCCTGCTTCGTCCAGCAGCTCGAGGAGCGCGTCTACCGCGACGGCGACGTCGAGCGGCTCGGGGCGGCGGTCGTGGCGACGCTGCCGGTCGCCTTCCTCACCGAGGCGCCGTGGATCGCCGAGGTGCTCGGACGGCTGCGGCCCGACGCCGACTGCCACGTCGTGCCCAACGGGGTCGACAAGGAGCTGTTCACCGCCGCCGGGCGCGCGCCCGCCGACGGGCCGCTGCGGGTGCTGGTCGAGGGCAGCCCCGGGCTCTGGTTCAAGGGGGTGGCCGACGCCGCCGCGGCGCTCGCCCTGACCCGCGCGCAGGTCGTCTCGACGCTGGTGACCCCGGAGCGGGTGCCGGCCGTCGAGGCGCTCGGCTTCGACCGCGTCGTCGTCGGGCCGCTGCCCGCCGCGGGGATGGCCGCCGCCTACCGCGACGCCGACGTGCTGCTCAAGCTCTCGCGCGTCGAGGGGGTGTTCGTGCCGCCGCTGGAGGCGATGCACTGCGGCGCCCCGTGCGTCGTGGCGCCGGTCACCGGCCACGACGAGTACGTCGGGCACGGCGTCAACGGCGCGGTCGTCGACTTCGACGACCTCCACGGCGCGGCCGCCTGGATCGACCTGCTCGCCCGAGACCGCGACCTGCTCGCCCGGCTCGCGGCCGGCGGCCTGGAGACCGCCGCCCGCTGGCCCGACTGGGGCGCGTCGACCGCCGCCTTCGCCGCCGCCTGCGAGCGGATCGTCGCCGGTCCCGCCCAGGGGCGGCGCGAGGGTCCGGCCCGGCTCCTCGCCGAGGTCGACCACGCGATGGAGGCCGGCCGGCGCGCCGTCCTCGCCGAGCGGCGCACCGGCGAGCGGCTCGCGCTCGAGCTCGCCGACATCGGCCGCCGCCACGAGCAGACCGCCGCCCGCCTGCGCGCGATCGAGAGCTCGCGGGCGTGGGCGTTCGCGGTGGGGTTGCGGCGGGTGGGGGCGCGGGGGCGGCGCGTGGTGGGGCGAGGGCGGCGCTAGTCGCCGGCGGCTATCGCGCCGGGCCGGGACCGCCGGAGCGCTCTGGCACGTCGGGCTGGAACGCGGGGCGCGGGGCGGCGTGGACGGGCTCGGCGAGCGGCCGCTCCAGCCGCTCCTTGAGCGTCAGGGCGGGCGCCTCGACGTAGTGCCATGAGGCGATCGCGGCAGCCAGCGTCGCGGGGGTGGCGAGCAGGAACAGGACCCAGCCGCTGTCGACCGCGGTGAAGTGGACGATCGCCTGCTGGACCGGGAAGGCGTAGATGTAGAGGCCGTAGGAGTAGTCGCCGACCCGGGCGGGGAGGCCGACGAGGTCGCGGGTGCGGTAGGCGAGCACCAGCACCAGGTACGGGATCGCGCAGGTCGCGCCGATCACCGCGGTCCAGCCGCCGATGGCGGTTGCGCCGGCCCAAGCGGCGGCGACCGCGGCGGCGATCCCCCAGCGGATCGGGATCCAGCGGGCGAGCGCGAAGAGGGCGGCGCCGATCAGGAACGTCGCGAACGGCCGCAGCCAGACGTTGTAGGCGCCCGCGGCCGCCGCCGCGATCTCGCCAGCGCGGGCCTGGATGTCGGCGAGCATCGCCGTCAGGCGGTTGCCGAGCGGTAGCGCGTCGCGGATCTCGGGCACCATCGCCAGCGTCGCGACGACGGCGACGAAGCCCATCGCGATCCGCGCCCGCCCGAACAGGCCGAGCAGCCCGAGGATCGCTGCGAGGGTGTATGCCTTGACCTCCAGCGGCAGCGTCCAGAGCGAGCCGTTGACGGCGTTCGGATAGGTGTTGTCCGCGAAGACGCCCGGCAGCGCGTAGTTGGTCTGGAGCATCAGGTTGTCGAGCACGAACGCCTTGGTGGCGGGATCGCTGAGGTAGGCCCGTATCGGTAGCGACGTGACCAGCGGGCCGAGGATCAGCGCCGTCGCCAGCAGCGACACCGCCAGCGCCGGCACCAGCCGCAGGCCGCGCTTGACCGCGAACGCGAGCGGGTGGGGGTCGTAGGCCCAGCTGCGGGCGATCAGGAAGCCGCTGATCGCGAAGAACACCATCACCCCGATCGCGCTCCAGCTCAGCCCGAGCCCCGGCGGCAGCGGCTCCACGTTTCCGGTCAGCACGAACGAGTGCGAGAACAGGACGCACGCCGCGGCGAACAGCCGCAGGAGGTCGAAGTTGTTGCGCGCCCGGCCGGTGCGGGCGACTGCGTCGAGCCGCGCCGACGGATCGAGCAGCCACCCCCGCAGGCGGCCGGCGCGCTTGGCGGCGCGCCCGCTCACGCGCGCATCATTACCCAGCACGGCGATGTTCGTGCCACCACTGGCGCGCGACCCCCGCGACGAAGCGCGGGTTCGAGCGCAGGTAGCGCGGCAGCTGGCGGCGCGGCTCCATCGCGACGCGGTGCGCCCACTCGAGTCCGCGCTCCCGCATCCAGGGCGGCGCCTGGTCGACGCGGTCGGCGTGGAAGTCGAACGCGGCGCCGACCCCGCACAGCACCGGGGCTTCGAGCAGCGGCCGCAGGCGTGCCATCCAGCGCTCCTGCTTGGGCATCCCGAGCCCGACCCAGACGACGTCGGGGGCGTCGGCGTTGATCCGCTCGGCGGCGGCGCGGTCGTCGTCGGGGGTGGGGGCGGTGTGCGGGGGCGACCAGCCGCCGGCGATCGTCAGGCCGGGGTGCTCACGGCGCAGGTTCTCGGTCAGGGCGGCGAGGGCGTCGTCGTCGTGGCCGCCGTAGAGCCAGATCCGCTGGCCGTGGCGGGCGGCGTGGGCGCAGTGGTGACGCATCAGGTCGGGGCCGTAGACGCGGGCGCGCAGCCGGCCGGGGCCGCGCAGGAGGTTCGCCGCCCAGACGACCGGCATCCCGTCGGGGACGGTGAGCGTGGCGCGGCGCAGGGAGTCCATCAGCAGCGGGTCGTCCTGGGCGGTGACCAGCGACATCGCGGGCGCCGCGCAGATCCAGCCGCGCTCGCGGGTGCGGACCATCTCGTCGATCACGTCGATCGCCCCGGCGTAGTCGATCAGCGCGATCGGCACGCCGAGCACGTCGCGGCGAGCGACGTGGGCGGCGGCGCTGAGGCCGGTCGACGGGGCGCCGGAGCGGGTCGGCATCGCAGGGACGATACGCCGATGCGGTGGGCGTGGTGCGGCGTCTGTAGTCTGGCGCGAGACTTGTTGACAAACTCCAACACGGGTGGCTACGGTGTCGCGCGATGAGCGGTGGTGAGACGGTGTCCGCATCGGTGAAGAGCTTCACCCTGTTCGTAGAGGGTGCGGACCTGTTCGAGGACGCGGTAGCCGACGCGCTCTTTGAGGCGGGGTTCGACGATGCGACGATCGGGGAGCGCGACGGGACGCAGTACGTGGCGTTCGACCGCCGCGCTGCGTCGCTGGGCGCCGCGCTCGAGCAGGCGATCGGCGGCCTCGAGGCGGCGGTCTCAGGGTTGCGAGTGACGCGCGTGGAGCCCGACAGCCTGGTCACGGCGGCCGAAATCGCCCGGCGGGCCGGGCTCTCCCGAGAGCAGGTCCGGCTGCTGGGCAACGGGCAGCGGGGGCCGGGAGGCTTTCCGCCGCCGATCGCCCAGGTCGACGGGCGCACGCGCCTCTGGCTGTGGCCGGATGTGGCGCGCTGGTTGGCTGAGCATGGTCGGCTCCGCTCAGACGTGGCCGATGACGGGGACGCCGAGTTGATCGCATCGCTGAATGCGGCGCTGACGTTGCGGGCGCGACTGCCTCGCCTCGCCGACCGCCGAGCGCTCCGGTTGGTGGAGCGACCGCTGACCACCGTTTCGGCCGTTCAGTAGGAGTGGCGTGGGCGAACCCCGGCCAGGTCGTCAGGCGGCAGCGGGCTGCTGCTCGCGGTACCAGACGATTCCAGAACTCCCCTCGCGGGAACGGGACCGGCGTGTGCTTCGGGCAGGAGCAGACGGTGCCGACGGCCCGCGCATCCGGTCAGGAGGATCCCTCCACGCCGTTCGCCACGGCGAGGGCCACTAGCGCGCCACGGCCGCCGGCAGGGGGCCATCGGACGTGGCGAGGCGCTCGATGGCACGACGGTCGACGAGCGTATGCAGTCCCTGTCCACTCTCGCGCTCGCCGCGGCGGGTCACATCGACGGGTACACGTCGCCGGACGCGGTCGAGCCGCCGGGCCAAGTAGCCGCGCGGCGCTGGCGTGAATAGGGTCTCGCGGCCGCGATCGTCGACGACGAGCACAGGGTGCAACTCGTCGGCGAGATGACGCCAGGCGATCGACGGCCAGTCCGGGATGTCGCTCGGGACCAGATCGAGGACAGCCGGGTAGCCGAGCGCGTCGTCGCGGATCATCGCGCGGAGAACGAGGTCGTGCATGTGGTCGCTGGCCGTCATCGGTCGATCGTCTCCTCCCATTGCCGTATGTAGCTGCGCCAGTTGCCGCGGATGTCGCGGTCGGCGCGAGCCATCGCCTCGTTGACCGGTCCGTGCGTCATGGTCGGTGGCTGCTTCCTTTGTCCAATGTACCGGTGCACATGATGCTCATCTGCTCTGTGCGCGTTGTCGTAGGTCCGGACGGCGTGCGCTCGGCCACGGCGGGTCGTCACCAGGGTGATGGCGTAGATGATCGGGTGCGTGCTCGACCTGCTGAACAGGATGTAGGAGTCCTGGTCCAGCTCGACGATCCAGGCGCGGTCCTTCACCGATCCCAGCCGCCTCGACGTGTGCGCCCACCCGTGCTCTTGATCACCTCCCAACCGTTCTCGATCGACACGCGCGCTACAGCACGCTGCCGCAACGACCGACGCGCGGCACGGCAACAAGGCTGTCGGTGAGCGAGGCGTCGCGGCGGCGCGCGAAGATAGGCGGATGAGCGACGCGCGCCGGCTGGCGACGGGATCGATCGCGCAGCAGGCCGCCCAGGTGTCGGGCCTGGTGGCGATGTTCGTGGTCATCACCGTGCTGGCGCGCAAGCTGACGCTCGCCGAGCTGGGGGTCTACGGGCTGTTGAACTCGCTCGCCGGCTACCTACTGATCGTCCAGAACGCGGCGGCGGGCGCGGCGGTGAAGGCGATGGCGGGCGCCGGAGACGACGAGCGCGCCGGGTCGGCTGCGTTCTCGACCTCCGCCCTGATGTACGTCGCGGCCGGCACGCTCGCTGCGGCGGCGCTGACGGCGGTCGGCCTGATCCTCGCCGCGACGCTCGACCTCTCGCCGGAGCTGGCGCGCCAGACGCGGCTCGGCGCGCTCGCGGCCGGCGTCGTCGCGCTCGCCGGCTGGCCGCTGACCGTCTATCGCGACGCGCTGCGGGCGCGGGCGCGGTTCGTGCTCGCCGCGGGCGCCGAGACGGTCGGCATCGTCGTCTCGATCCTGCTCGTGCTGGCGCTCGTACTCGTCGACGCGCCGCTGTGGGCGCTGATCGGCACCGCCAGCTCGATCCCGATGCTCGCCGGCGCGGCCTGCCTGGTCGCCGCGCGCGCGACCGCCCTGCCGTGGCGGCTGCGGCCGCGGCTGGCGACCCGTGCGGCGGCGCGCGAGTTCCTCGGCCTGGCGGGCTACATCTCGCTCGCCGAGGCGTCGAGCGCGGCGATCTACGCGGCCACCCGAATCATCCTCGGCACGGTTCGCTCGACGGCGACGGTCGGCCTCTACGAGGGGCCGATCCGCGCCCACAACCTGATCCGCGCGCTCAACGGGGCGGTCACCGTCACCGTGCTGCCCACGGCTGTCCGCTACCGCAGCGAGGGCGACGAGCGCCGCCTGCGCGAGCTGCTGGTGCGCGGCTGCCGCTACGCGCTGGCCGGCGTGGTCCCGCTCGCCGTCACCGGCGCGGTGCTGGCCGGGCCGATCCTCGACGCCTGGCTCGGCTCGCGCTACGCGGTCGCCGGGCCGGCGATGGCGATCATGATGAGCCACTGGGTGCTCAACGGGGTGCTGGGCGTGACGGCCGCGCTGCTTGTCGCGCTCGGCGCCGCCCGCGAGCTCGCCCGTTGGGCGATGGCGCTCGGGGCCGCGACGATCGTGCTCGCGCTCGCGCTGATCCCGTCGCTCGGCCTCGACGGCGCCGCGCTGGCGACCGCGATCCCGTACGTGGCGCTCTGGCCGTACATGCTCTACGTCACTCTGCGCGCCGTGCCGACCCCACTCGGCGAGCTGGCGCGCCGGGCGTTCGCCCCCGCCTGGACGCTCGGCGCCGCGCTCGCCGGCGCGCTGGTCGCCGTCCGGCTGACGCTCGACCCAGCCGGTGCGCTCGCCGTGGTCGCCACCGTCGCGCTCGCGCTCACCGCCTACTGGGGTGCCTACTGGGCCCTCGCGCTCGACGACGGGGAGCGGCGGCTGGTCAGGGCGATGGTCGGGTTCGCGCGGGCGGCGCGGGCGGGGTAGCCCGAAGCGGGTCTCAGCGGACGGGGCGGGCGAGGTCACCCTCGGCGCGATACCACTCGATCGTGCGTCGGAGGCCGTCCTCGAGGTCGACCGCGGCCGTGAATCCGAGCAGCTCCCGGGCGCGTGAGGTGTCCAGGCAGCGCCGCGGCTGCCCGTCGGGCCTGCTCGGGTCCCAAGCGACGCGGCCCTCGAAGCCGGTCAGCCTGGCGATCGTCTCGGTCAGGTCGCGGATCGTCGTCTCCGTTCCGGAGCCCAGGTTGACCGGCTCGGAGCCGTCGTGGCGGGCGGTCGCGGCGACGATCGCATCGGCGCAGTCGTCGACGTAGAGGAACTCGCGTGAGGCGGTGCCCGTCCCCCAGCAGACGACCTCGGAGTCGCCGTTGCGGCGAGCCAGCTCGCACTTGCGGATCAGCGCCGGGATCACGTGGCTGGTCTCGGGGTCGAAGTTGTCGCTGGGCCCGTAGAGGTTGACCGGGAGCAGGTAGGCGCCGCGCAGGCCGTACTGCTCGCGGTAGGCGGCGAGCATCGTCAGCAGCGCCTTCTTGGCGATCCCGTAGGGGGCGTTGGTCTCCTCCGGGTAGCCGTTCCAGAGGTCGTCCTCGCGGAACGGCACCGGCGTGTGCTTCGGGTAGGAACAGACCGTGCCTACCTGGACGAGCTTCTCGACCTCCGAGCGGCGCGCCTGCTCGATCATGTGCAGGCCCATCGCCATGTTGGCGTAGAAGTAGCGGCCGGGATTGCTGCGGTTGGCCCCGATGCCGCCGACCTCGGCTGCGAGGTGGACGACGGTGTCGGGGCGGGCGTCCGCGTAGACGCGCCGGACGGCGTCCGCGTCGGTGAGGTCGTAGTCGGCGCGGCGGGGGACGAAGACCTCCGCCGCGCCGGCCGCGCGGAGTCGCTCGGCCACCGGCCGGCCGAGGAATCCCGCTCCCCCGGTGAGCAGGACCCGCCTGCCGCGCACGCCGTCGCCCATGCCGCCGATCTCCCGCGCCTACGGCCGGCTGCTCGGCTCGAGCGCGGCCTCGTCCTCGTCCCGTGCGTCGGCTCGCTCGCGCGCGACGTCGTGGCCCGCCCGGCTCTGACGCTCCTCGAGCAGCGCCAGCCGCTGGGCGAGCATCTTCGTCTGGTCGGTGAGGCGCGAGACCGCGAGCGAGAAGTGCAGCAGCAGCACCAGGACGAACCCGAAGGCGATCAGGAAGAGCGCGTTGGGCGGGTAGATGATCCCGATCGTCGACGCAATCCGCTCGAGCAGCCCGCTCCAGATCGCCAGGCCAAGCAGCGCGAGCGCGCTGAACAGCCACAGCAGGGCGTAGCGCTCGAGCAGCCGCCGACGGCGGACCATCTCGAACACCACGACGAACAGGCCCGCTGCCGCGACGATCGAGACGAGCTGGATCCGCAGCTCCATCAGATTCCGTGACTAGCGGGGGCGGGGGAGGCGTCGCCGGGCTCGACGACAGGACGGCGGCGCAGCAGGCCGACGAAGATCGCCAGCAGGACCTTGACCATGTAGTAGGCCGACTTGCCCGAGCTGATCGACGAGACGCCGCCGCCGCGCTCGAGCATCCTCACCGGCACCTCACGCATCTGCAGCTGATGGTGGTGGACCATCAGGACCGCCTCGACCTCGGGGTAGTCGTGCGGGTAGTCGCGTGCGAAGAGCGAGATCGCGCGCCGGTTGTAGAGGCGGAAGCCCGATGTCGGGTCGGTGACGGGACGGTCGACGATCCGGGACAGCAGGAACGCGAAGATGTGGATGCCCGTCCGCCGGCTGATCGGCGCCAGGTAGCCGTTGTCGCCGAGGAAGCGCGAGCCGCAGACCATGTCGGTGGCGGGGTCCTCGTCCATGACGGCCGCGAGCGTGGCGATCTCGGCGGCGACGTGCTGGCCGTCGCCGTCGACCTGGACCATCCGGTCGTAGCCGTTCTCGCGGGCGTAGACGAAGCCGGTCTGCACCGCGCCGCCGATGCCCAGGTTGAAGGGCAGCCGGATGACGCGCGCGCCGGTCGCGCGGGCGGCGGCTGCGGTCGCGTCGGTCGAGCCGTCGTCGATCACCACGACGTCGACCCCAGGGGCGTCGCGGTGCAGCGAGCGCACGACCTCGGGCGCCGTCTCGGCCTCGTTGTAGGCGGGCACCACCGCCAGCGTCCTGGGATTGTCCGTACGCATCGCTTCTCGGGCTTCCAACACCTGCACCCCCTGCAAGGATCGCACCATTGTGGCGATGCGCTCGGCCGCTCAGCGCCCGAGCAGTCGCGCGGCCGCGCGCCAGTAGGCCGTCAGCACGATCCGCAGCGGCCCCGAGCGGCCGGCGGCGCCGAGGTTCGGGTTCGACAGCTCAGAAGCGAGCGCGGCCGCGAACGCGCGCGCCCCGATCGCCGCCTCGGCCTGGACGGCGCGCCGCCGCCGCACGGTGCGCGGCAGGGTCGTCAGGACGGCGCCTTGAGCGCGCAGCTTCTCCCGCAGCCAGCCGCCCCGTGCCGCGACCGCGAGCAGGCCGACCTCGGTCGCGAGCATCGGGACGAGCACGGCGGCGAGCAGTCGGGGCGGATAGGTGGCGAGCACCGTCCACCAGCGGTTGCGCTCGAGCAGGAACCACTTGTAGCCACCTTTGGCGAACTCGTAGTCGTGGACGACGCGCGCCGCCGGCACGATCCCGACGCCCCAACCGGCCAACCGCAGGCGCAGCGAGAGGTCGACGTCCTCGGCGTACATGAAGTACTCGTCGTCGAAGCCGCCGAGACGGTCCCACAGCTCGCGGCGAACGGTGAGCGCCGCGCCGGAGGCGAAGCCGACCTCGTGCGGGGCGGTGCCGATCGCGGCGGCCGGCTCTCCGAGCCGGCCCGCCCACGCGAAGCCGAGGTAGTGGACGACGCCCCCGCCGCTGTTGAGGGTTCCGTCGGGCAGCACGACCGCCGCCTGCCAGGCGCCCCAGCCGGGATGCTCGGCCGCGGCCGCGCGCAGCGCGTCGAGCGTGCCGGGCTGCGGCTCGGCGTCGGGGTTGAGGAACAGCAGCAGCGGGGCGGTCGACGCGTCCGCGCCGGCGCGGCAGCCGGCGGCGAAGCCCACGTTCTCCTCCATTCGCACGACCCGCGCTGCCGGAGCGGCGGCCGCGGCGGCCTCGGCGGTGCCGTCGCCGGAGGCGTTGTCGACGATCACCAACTCGTCGTCCGGCCCCAGCTCGCGCGTGACCGCAGCGAGCGCGGGACCGATCGTCTCCGCGCAGCGCCAGGTCACGACGACCACGGCCAGCGCCGGGGCGCCGTCTTGTGATGAGGTTCCCGCCTCGGACATGCGGCGCTCCATTCTGCTGATAACGCACTTCTATCCGCCCAGCGACATGGTCGCGGCGCGGCGACCGGCCGGCTTCGCGAAGTACCTGGAGCGGCTTGGGCACTCGGTGACGGTGCTCACCTCCCGCGCGTGGGGGCGTGCCGACGCGCCGGCGGAGCCCGCGACCAGGGTGATCCGGACCGCCGACCTGATGGACACGGGGCTGAACTGGCGTCGCGCTCAGCTCAAGGCTTGGAGTGGCGGCGCGCCGGCCTCCCCGACGGGCGGTGCCGACTACGCGACCGGCGTGAGCTGGCCGGCGCGCGTGCTCGTCCCCGACGTCGCGGTGCTGACCTGGCTCCCGTTTGCCTATGCCGCCGCGCGGCGGCTGGCCCGACGCGACCGCTTCGACTGCGTGATCACGACGTCGGGTCCCGAGTCGATCCACCTGGCGGGGGCGGCTCTCGCCCGGGGTGGCCTGCCCTGGGTCGCGGACTTCCGCGACGGCTGGGGCTTCGAGTCGCTCCACGACTGGCCGACCGCGCCTCAGTGGGCGGCCGACCGCCGGCTCGAGCGGTTCGTCGTCACCCGCGCCGACGGCGTCTGCGCGGTCACCGAGCCGATCGCGGTGGACCTGCGCGAGCGCTTCGGCGTCGATGCGGTGACGATCACCAACGGCTATGACCCCGACGACGCCGAGCGCGGTGAGGCCCTGGCCGAGCGGCCGGAGGCGGGGACTCACACGATGCTCCACGCCGGCCGGATGGCGTCCAGCCAGCGGTCGCCCGCGCCGGTCCTCGAGGCGCTGCGTCTGCTTGATCGCGACTCGCCCGCGGTCGCGGCCAAGTTGCGGCTGGCCTTCGCCGGTCCGCTGACCGCGGAGGAGCGCTCGATGCTCGAAGGCCGGGACGTCGCCGACCGGGTGCGGCTGCTGGGCAGCGTGCCGCGCTCCGAGGTGCTCGGTCGCGAGCGCGCCGCCGACAGCCTCCTGCTCCTGACGGCGGGCGCGCGGCGCGGCGAGGCGACGGGCAAGCTCTACGAGTACCTCTCGGCCGGCCGGCCGATCCTCGTGCTCGGCGACCGGACCGAGGCGGCGCGCATCGTCGCCGACGCGGACGCGGGCGTCGCGGCGCCCGTGGACGACCCGGCGGCGATCGCGGCGGCGCTCGAACGGCTCGTCCGCGGGAACGTGACCGCGAACGGCGCGCCGCCCGAGTACGGCTATCCGAGACTCGCCGAGCGGATGGCGGCGCTCGTCGAGACGGCGCGCACGCGCGCCGCTCAGCGCAACAGGATCCGGTAGGCGGCCTGCTCCAACCGGGCCGGCACCGGCCGCGGACCCCAGAAGCCCCGGTACACGGCCCGCTCGAGCGCGCCCGCCTCAGAACGGCGCGCCAGCTCCTCCCGGCGCGCGTACAGGGCCGCGTGCTTGGCGCGCAGCGCTCGCCAGCGGCGACGGTAGTCGGCCCGGTCGGCGGTGAAGGCCGAGCGGTCGTGGCGACGGTAGTGAAGCGTGACGCGATCGACCCGCCGACCCTCCCAGCCCGCCTCGAGCAGCGACAGGTAGAAGTCCCAGTCCTCGTAGCCGGGCACGTCCGGGTCGAAGCCGCCGACCGCCTCGAAGGCCTCGCGCCGCACCAGGCTCGTGACGCTCACCAGCGAGCGGTAGAGCAGCTTGTACGGGTCGTAGGGCGGAAACGCCAGCTCGCCGGACATCGCGCCGAAGCAGCGGGTCCGGCCGTAGGCGAAGCCGAGTCCCGGGTCGGCGTCGAGTGGCTGCCTCATGGCCGCGAGCGCGTCGGGCGCGAGCCGGTCGTCGGCGTCGAGCATCAGCAACAGTTCCCCCGTCGCGGCCGCCGCGCCCGTGTTGCGGGCCCGCGCGGGTCCGCCGTTGGCTCGACGCAGGACCTGTGCCTCCCCGGGCAGCGCGTCGAGTGCCGTGAGCGTGTCCGGATCGGTCGAGCCGTCGTCGACGACGATCACCTCGGGACTGCCGCCGTCCTGGCCCAGCGCGCTGGCGACCGCCTCCGCCAGGAAGCGGCCGTAGTCGAAGCAGGTGATGACTATCGAGACGTCGCGGTGCGTGGACATCGCCGGCAGTAAGGTTCCCCGGTCGTGACGGGCGATCATCGCACCCGCCCGGGGCCAAAGGATCCCGATGGGCTCGGCGCGGTCGACGACGCGGCGTCGCTCGACCCGGCATCGGCTCCCGGCCCTCCCACCCGACTGGCACGGGCCACGTTCCTCGGGCTGCGCGCCGACGTGGTGACCGCGATCTCCGCCGTCGTGATGAGCATCCTCGTCGCGCGCGGACTCGGGCCCGAGAACCGCGGCATCTTCTTCCTCGCGTTCATGATCGCGACTTTCGTCGTGGTCATCGGCGATCTCGGCCTGAGCGCTGCGGCGATCGCCTACGGAGCAAACGGGGAGATCGCGATAGGTCGCCTCCAGGCCATCGCGTGGGTCTTCGCCGCGACGCTGACCGCCTTCGCCGCGCTGCTCCTGCTGCCGTTCGAGTCGGTCTGGACCGCTTCGGTGCTGCAGGGCCTAGACACGACGATGCTGCTGCTGATCGTGGCGGGGGTTGGGCCCCAGCTCTACGCGCAGGTGAGCGGTGCGATGCTCGCGGGCGCGGGCAGGATCCCTGCTCTGTCCTGGGCGCGGATCGGCTACGCCATCGCCACGCCTCTCCTCGTGGGCGTGACCGCGCTGACGACCGGCGACCCCGAGTGGGCCCTGGGTGGGTGGCTGGCCGCCACCGTGCTCTATGCGCTGGCGCTGGCGGTCTACGTGGCCGTGGCTCTGGAGCGGCCGGCGCGGCCGAGCGGCTCAGACGTTCGCGCAGTGGTCGGCTTCGGCATGCGCGGCTACGTCGGGACGCTGTCCCATCACGGCTTCCTGCGCGTCGATGTGCTCTTCCTCAACGCCCGCTACGGGCCTACGACGGTCGGCATCTACTCGCTCGCGTCACTGATCGCCGAGCGGCTGTCGCTGCTCGGCCAGGCGGTCTATGGGGCGAGCGCCGCGCCGCTGGGCAGCCTGCCTCGCGAGGAGGCCGCTCGCCTCGCCGCCGACGTCGTGCGGCTGATGCTCGTCGTCCTGGTGCCCGCGGCGGCGCTCGCGGCGGCGCTCGCGTTCCCGGTCATCCCGCTGGTCTTCGGATCGGGGTTCGCGGACGCAGCCCTGCCGCTGACCCTGCTGCTCCCGGGCACCGTGGCACTGACCTGTTGGTCGCTCGTTTCGCTCTATGTGATCTCGACCCTGCGCCGACCCGGCACGACGACGCTGATCCAGGCCGGCGCGCTTGTCGTGAGCCTGCCGTTCTATTACCTGGCAGTGCGCGAGTGGGAGATGGTGGGGGCGGCGGTGGTCTCATCGGGCGTGTACCTCGCGGTCTTCGCGCTCGGCCTAGTGGTCCTGTGCCGCAGCGCTGCGGTCCGCGTCGGTCAGCTGGTGCCGAAGCCTGACGATCTGCGCCGGGTCGCCGCGTTCGCGCGTGCGTCCATCAGGGGCGCCCATGGCTAGCCGGCGCCTGTTGCTGGTGCAGTCCACGGTCCCGCCCTATCCGGGCGGAACGAACACGGTGATCGAGCGGCTGCTGCGCGACCTTCCAGGCTGGGAGGCCGACGCGGTCACCGATCGCGCGATGCGCCGCCACCAGCGCGGCGCCGCCGCGCCGTTCGCGGCTCGCGCGCACGTGCTCAAGCTCCCGCCGTGGCGGGCCATCGCCCCGCTCGCCCACGCGCTCAACGCCGCGCTCGCCGTCGTGGCTGGGGCGCGAGCCGCGCTCTTCGCCCGCCGTCGCGGTGCGGGCGCCATCCTGACCACCTTCGACGGCGGCTTCTCCCAGATCGCCGCCACCGTCGCCGCTCGCCTGACGGGACTGCCGCTGGTCGTGTTCGTCTTCGATCTCTGGGAGGAGAACGCCTACTCGGGCGTGGAGCGTGCGACGGCCAGGCTCCTCGAGTCGCGCATCCTGTGCAAGGCGGCAGCCGTCGTCGTCTTCTGCGAGGCGGCGGCCGAGCACTACCGCGTCAAGCACGGAATCTCCGCCGACGTCCTCCAGATCCCGCTCGCCCGCGACTCGACGCCGGACCCCGATCCGCCCCGGCCGCTGGGGGCGGCTGAGGAGGTGGAGGTGTTCGTCGCGGGAGCGCTCTACTGGGCGCAGGAGGACGCGGTGCGCCGGCTGGCCGCGGCGGTTCACGCCGCGCCGGAGCTGCGGTTGACCGTCGTCGGCGACCGCGGCGAGCTCGAGCGCCGCGGCCTGCACGCCGATCGGGTCGAGGAGCGGCTCGCGGGCGGCGCCTTCCAGGAGCGCCTCGAACGGGCCGACACGATCGCGCTCGGGCTCAGTCTCCATTCGCCGCACCCCGACATAGTCCGCACCGCCACGCCAGCCCGCCTGGTCGACTACATGGCGTCCGGTCGTCCGTTGCTCGTCCACGCGCCGGGCGACTCGCACGTGGCGCGCTACGCACGCGCGGAGGACTTCGCCGAGGTCGTCGACGCCGACGACGTCGACGAGGTGACCGCTGGCCTGCGCCGGCTCGTCGCCGATCCCGCGCGAGCGGCCGAGCGTGGCGTCCGCGCTCGAGCGCTGGCCGCTGAGCGCCACGACTGCCGTGTGGTACAGCAGGGCCTCGCGGCGATCCTCGCGCGGGTCACCGGCGCAGCGGGTTCGTGACGTCCTTCCAAGCCACTAGCGCGTCTCGCGGCTTGGCGTCCGCACCGAACGCCTCGACGAACGACGAGTTCCACGGCCCGTGGTATCCACGCAGGACGACCACGGCATAGCCGCGCTCGGTCAGATCCTCCGGCTCCCAGGTCGAGCGGTGTCGCTGCAGCTCCTCGCCACCGAGGTCGTAGGCGTCGTGACCCTCCTGCGGGAAGTGCCCGCGTGGGGTGAACAGGGCGACGCGTCGGGCCGCGACCTGCTCGGCGTCGGCCAGGAAGCCGTCCGCGTCGCCGGCGTCGAAGTGCTCGAGCACGTCGATGGCTGTGACGAGGTCCACGGCCCCGGGCACGAACAGCTCCGTCAACGCGCTCGCGGGCGCGTTGAGCGGCACCGCGTCGGCGACGCGTCGATGCGTGAGATACGGGCGGTGGGCGTCGAGTCCGATCCGGACCTTGACGCGCGAGCGCTCCAGGGAGTGCATCAGCCCGGTCCCTACGTCGATCACGCTTGCGCAGTCGCGGGAGAGGAGCCGGAGGATCGGCTGGAGCGCGAAACGGGGGGCGGTTGCGATGCCGGCCCGGCGCGCGGCGCGCACCGCGCGGAGGGCGGGAGGGGCGGAGCGCAGCTCGACGTAGGTGCGGTAGAGGTTCACGCGGCGTACCTACCCGGGCGGCCGCGGGCCTAGACGAAGCGCCGAGTCCTTTCCGGCATACTGCTCGCGGTGACCGACGCCAGCACGCGCGTGTTGATCCTCGGCGGCACCGGCATGCTCGGTCACGCCGCGGTCGACGTTCTCGCCCGGGATTTCGAGGTCCACGCGACGGTGCGCGACCCGGACCGCGCCCGCCGTCTCGGACTCGACGTGCCGCTGCATGCTCTCGACGGGGCCGGCCCCGACGCGCCCGCCACGCTCGACGTGATCCTCGCAGCCACCGGCGCCGAGGCCGTCGTCAACTGCGTCGGGCTCGTCAAGCAGCTCGAGGAGGCTTCGAGGCCGGTTCCGGCGATCACCCTCAACGCGCTGTTCCCGCATCAGGCCGCCGAGGTCTGCGCCGCCCGCGGCGCGCGCCTGATCCACGTCAGCACCGACTGCGTCTTCTCCGGGGACCTCGCGCCCCCTGATCGTTACGGCGAGGACGACCTGCCCGACTGCCGCGACCTCTACGGCCGGTCGAAGCTCCTGGGCGAGGTGGTCGAGGATGGCCTGACGCTGCGCACGTCGATCATCGGCTGGGAGCTGGAGCGCGCCTCCGGCCTGCTGGAGTGGCTCGCCGGGCAGGCCGGCGGCACGATCCGCGGATTCGCGAACGCATGGTTCTCGGGCCTGACCACGCGCGCCCTCGCCGCGGTCATCGGCGAGCTGATCGCCGACCACCCCACGCTGACGGGGCTCTATCAGGTCTCCACCGAGCCGATCTCCAAGCTCGACCTCGTGACCCGGCTGGACCGGGCGCTCGGCCTCGACTGCACGATCGAGCCGGCCGCCGAGCCGCGCGTCAACCGGGCGCTCGACTCCACGCGCTTCCGTGCCGAGACTGGAATCGAGATCCCGTCTTGGGACGAGATGATCGACGACTACGCCACGCACACGCGACCCGGGAGGGCAACATGAGTCGCAGCCTCGACGACGCCACGGTTCTGATCACAGGAGGGACGGGGTCGCTCGGCCAGACGCTGGTGCGCCGTCTCCTGCGCGGCGAGCTGGGCACGCCACGGAGGGTGATCGTCTTCTCCCGCTGCGAGGCCAAGCAGTACGCGATGAAGACGAGCTGGAAGCACGCCTGGGCTGCCACCGACGACATCTACTACGACAACTTCGACGAGCTGATCGAGTTCTGGATCGGCGACGTCCGCGATCCGGCGAGCGTCGAGGACGCCATGCGCGGCGTCGACGTGGTCTTCCACGCGGCCGCGATGAAGCAGGTCCCGACCTGCGAGTACTTCCCGGGGCAGGCGGTCGCGACCAACGTCGGCGGCGCCGAGAACGTGGTGCGCGCCGCGCGGAGGTCCGACAGCGTCCACACCGTCGTCGGCGTGTCGACCGACAAGGCGTGCAAGCCGATCAACGTGATGGGGATGACCAAGGCGCTCCAGGAGCGGATCGTCATCGAGGGCAACCTGCCGCGCGGCGGGCCACGGATGGTCGCCGTGCGCTACGGCAACGTGCTCTCCTCGCGCGGATCGGTGATCCCGCTCTTCAAGTCGCAGATCGCCAACGGCGGCCCCGTGACGATCACCCTGCCCGAGATGACCCGCTTCTTGCTCAGTCTCGATAGTGCGGTCGACACGATCTTCGCCGCTTACCGTGAGGCGGAGGCCGGCGAGATCTTCGTGCCGCGGGTGCCGTCGGCGCGGATCCCCGACATCGCCGACGCGCTGATCGCCGGCCGCGACATCGAGACGGTGGTCACCGGAATCCGGCCCGGGGAGAAGCTGCACGAGATCCTCCTTTCCGAGGAGGAGGCCTACCGTACGGTGGAGCGCGCGGGCCACTACGTGGTCTGCTCCCAGCTACCCGAGCTGCTCGACGGCGACCTCACGCCGGCGCTCGAGGGCGAGTACTCCTCGCGGGACGCCGTGGTCGTCGGCGACGAGCTGGCCGCGCTGGTCGCGCAGTCCGACTTCGTCGATCCGGCGATGGGGGCGACGGTGACCGTCGGCGGCACCGACTTCTCCGCATCGTGAGGGTCATGACCGTACTCGGGACGCGTCCCGAGCTGATCCGGCTGTGCCTGGTCTTCGAGCGCTTCGCCGAGGGCGGTGTGGAGCACCATCTCGTGCATACCGGCCAGAACTACGACGAGCGGCTCTCCGACATCTTCTTCGGTGAGCTGGGGATACCCGAGCCGGACGCCTATCTCGGCGTGCGCGCCGTCAACGTCGGCGAGCAGATCGGCCAGATCGTCGAGCGGTCCGAGCGCGAGCTGCTCGCCTTTGAGCCCGATGCGCTGCTGGTGCTCGGCGACACCAACAGCGGCCTCGCGGCGATCGCCGCCGCCCGCCACGGCATCCCGGTCTTCCACATGGAGGCCGGCAACCGCTGCTTCGACGAGCGTGTGCCGGAGGAGAAGAACCGCCGCCTGATCGACCACATCAGCGACTGGCTGCTGCCGTACACGCCGCGCTCGCGCGAGTACCTGCTCGCCGAGGGTCTGCACCCGACGCGGGTGATGGTGTCGGGCAATCCGATCGCCGATGTCCTCGAGCGGTTCCGGCCGACGTGGGAGGCGTCCGACGTGCTCGACCGTCTTGGCCTCGCGGAGGGCGGCTACGTGCTCGTGACCGCCCACCGGCAGGAGACCGTCGACGTGCCGGAGCGGCTCGAGGTGATCTGCCGTGGCCTCGGGCTGGTCGCCGCCGAGCTCGACCTGCCTGTGGTCTGGAGCGTCCATCCGCGCACGCGCGGCCGGCTCGCCGACCGGACCGAGCCGCTCGACGACCGGATCCAGCTGCACGAGCCGTTCGGCTTCGCCGACTTCGTCCGGCTCGAGGCGGGCGCGAGGCTGGTGATCAGCGACAGCGGCACCGTCCAGGAGGAGTGCAGCCTGCTGAAGGTGCCGGCGGTCACCTGCCGCGACACGACCGAGCGTCCCGAGACCGTCGAGTGCGGCTCCAACGTGCTCAGCGGCGTCGCCGACCCGCGCCGGATGCTCGACTGCGCCCGCGCGATGCTCACCGCGGAGCCGGCCTGGGAGTCGCCCTACGAGGGCGAGCTGCACCGCGGGGTGGCCGACAAGGTCGCGAAGTTCATCGTCAGCCAGGCGGGGCGATGATCAGGCGGTCGGTAGTCGGCGCGCTGATGGCGCTCGCCCTTGCAGCAGCAACGGCGGGCGAGGCGTCGGGCGCCTACTCGCGCACCGGCCCTTACCTCGACTTCGGCGCCCAGGTTGCTATCTCGAAGCTGCCGGAGATCAAGCTCGCGCGTGACGGCATGGCTCGCGTCAAGTATCCGTTCGGATGGCAGCGAAACCCCGTCACCACGGCGAACATCGGCCTCCAGGCCCACGCCTTCTATCTCGTCGACGGACGCCGAGCGCACAGGCGCCTAGCCTTGCGCACCGCCACCGGGCTCGTCCGGGCGCAGGAGGGGGGTGTGTGGCGCTACGCGTTCCCCTTCACCGTCGGAGGAATGGGTGAGACGCTGGAGCCAGGCTGGATCTCGGCGATGTCTCAGGGACTCGCGATGTCGCTGCTCACCCGGGCCTACGAGATGACCGGTCGTCGTGTCTATCTCAGAGCGGCTGTTCGCGCCTTGAGGCCTTTCCGCACGACGGTCCCGCGTGGCGGGGTGGTGCGTCGCTACGAAGGGCGCCCTTGGTACGAGGAGTACCCCACGCCGACGCCCAGCTACGTCCTCAACGGGTTCGGCTTCACGCTGCTCGGTCTCTATGACCTCGCCGCGCACTCAGCCGAGGCACGCAAGCGCTTCCGTGGCGGATACGCGGCTCTGCTCGCGGCGCTTCCGCGTTTCGATGCGGGCAGCACGAGCTGGTACCACCTGGGCCACATGACCAAGGGACCGCAGGCTCGGTTTCCCGCGTCGCCCGCCTACAACCACATTCACGTGCTGCTGCTCGATGCGCTCGACTATGTCCGACCGCACCGGACGCTCAGGATCTGGCGCGAGCAGTTCCGCTCCTACGACCGTTGAGCGCCGCTCGGCGTTACATGGGCCAGGTCGCTGGGGTTCAACTGCACGATCGCCCCGTCAGGCGTGACCTGGAAGACCCCCGGCGTGCCGGTGCGGCTGTGGTGGTAGGCGGCGGTGGCTGCGCGCGCGGCCCCCAGTGGTGAATGGACCGCGCGGGCGTAGCTGCGTCCGGCGGCACCGAGGCGGGCTCGCTCAGCCGGGTCGTGCGCGAGGGCGACCAGGCGGGCGGCGAGCGTGTCGCGGTCGATCGCGACCGCGGGGGTGGGCCGCGCGAACGGCGCGAGCTTGCGCTCGTCCATCTCCACTAGGACTGGCTTGCCCAGCGCCATCCCCTCGGCCGCGAGGACGCCCGGCGTCTCGCTGTTGAGCTGGTCGACCACCACGTCTGCGTGCGCGACCGCCGCCAGCGTCTGCTCATGCGGCATCCCATGGACCGTGACGGGCTCGATCGCCGCCTCCTCGCCCGCCGCGGCGATTGCCGCGTCGATCAGGTCCGACCCCTTGACGCGCCGGTTGGACGGCGCGTGCAGGACGCGCAGCGGCTTCCCGGACTGGGCCGGCGCGTCGGGTCGGTCGATCGCGTCGATGGTCGGCAGGTCGATCGCGAACGGGATCACGTAGATGGTCCGGTAGCTGCCGAGCAGGTAGCTGACGAGCTCGAGGTCCTGGACGGCGGCGCTGCGGGCGATCAGGCCGGCGGCGCGGCGGTGGGCGCGGATGTTGCGGTCGCGAGCCGGGTCGACGATTCGTGCGCGGGCCGGATGGAGCTCGGCGGCGATCGCCGAGTCGCGCGCGTCGGTGCCGTTGTACTGGACGATTGTCGAGCGACGGCGCAGCCGGGCCGCGACGAGGTCGAGGTAGGGGACGAGGCTGCGCCCGCCGAAGGCGTGCACCACGTCGTGACGGCGGCCGGCGCCGAGCGCGAAGCGCAGCCGCTCGGGCACCGATTCGATCACCCGGTCGTGCGCGTAGCCGAACGGGCTCGGCTCCCACACGACCGTCTCGGTCGAGTGGCCCAACTCGCGCAGCCCCTGGCCGAGGTTGTGGGCGACTCCCGCCGGGTCGGTCGGGCCCAGCAGGACGCGCAGGCGCGGCTCGTCTGCGGCGTCGCCCATCGCGCCGGCGGTCAGGCGCCCTGGCGGGTGGCGGTGCCGCGCGTCAGCAGCTCGAGGTCGCTGTCGACCATCATCCGCACGAGCTCCTCGAAGCTCACCCGTGGCTGCCAGCCGAGCTTCTCGCGCGCCTTGGTCGAGTCGCCGATCAGGTGCTCGACCTCCGCCGGCCGCAGGAGGCTCGGGTCGGTGCGGACGTAGTCGGCCGGGTCGAGCCCGACATGGGCGAAGGCGATGTCGACGAGCTGACGGACGCTGTGCGACTTGCCGGTCGCGACCACGTAGTCGTCGGGCTCGTCCTGCTGGAGCATCAGCCACATCGCCTCGACATAGTCGCCCGCGAAGCCCCAGTCGCGCTCGGCGTCGAGGTTGCCGAGTACCAGCTCGTCCTGCAGCCCGAGCTTGATCGAGGCGACCGCGTGGGCGACCTTGCGGGTCACGAACTGCCTGCCGCGGCAGGGGGCGTCGTGGTTGAAGAGGATCCCCGACGAGGCGTGCAGCCCGTAGCTCTCGCGGTAGTTGACCGTGATGAAGTGCGCGTAGACCTTGGCGACGCCGTACGGGCTGCGAGGGTAGAACGGCGTCGCCTCCGTCTGGGGCACCTCGCGCACCTTGCCGAACATCTCCGACGACGAGGCCTGGTAGAAGCGCGCCGCGGGCGCGGCCTCGCGCATCGCCTCGAGCATCCGCGTGGCGCCCAACCCGGTGAACTCGGCGGTCAGCACCGGCTGATTCCAGGAGGTCGGCACGTAGGACATCGCCGCGAGGTTGTAGATCTCGTCCGGCTCGACCGCCCGCATGACCTCGACCAGGGAGCGCTGGTCGAGCACGTCGCCGTCGTGCAGCACCAGCCGGTCCTGGATCTCGGCGAGCCGGTCGTAGCTCTCGGTCGAGGAGTGGCGCACCATGCCGTGGACCTCGTAGCCCTTGTCGAGCAGCAGCCTGGCCAGGTAGCTGCCGTCCTGGCCGGTGATGCCGGTTATCAGCGCGCGGCGGCGGTCAGTCATCGACCGGGAAGGTACCGGGACCGGGCTCGGTGGGCGCATAGCTATAGGTAGGGTGCCGTCTCGATGAGAGGCTTTCGCGTGGGCGAGCCGTATCGCCCTCTCGCGCTCCTCCTGATCGCCGGCGCCATCGTCGGCATCGCGTGGGCGCTGCTGGTACCGGCATGGCAGGCGCCCGACGAGCCGGCTCACTTCGGCTACGCGCAGACCCTCGCCGAGCAGGGGCGCCTGCCGGCCGCAGAGGGCGACAAGCGGTTCTCGACCGAGCAGGAGCTGGCCGCCGAGGCGGTCGAGTCCGACCAGCTCGCCGCCAACCCGCTCGCCCGGCCGGAGTGGAGCGAGGAGGAGTACGAGCGCTGGCGAGCCCAGCAGGCGGCGCTCGATCCCGGCGACCGGGCCGACGGCGACGGCGCGGGGCCGGAGGGCGGCAACTCCGCCCGTACCAACCCGCCGCTCTACTACGCCTACGAGCTCGTCCCCTACTACGTCGCGTCGGCGGGGGATCTGTTCGACCGCTACTACCTGATGCGGATCTGGAGCGCGTTGCTGCTGCTCGTCGCGGCGGCGGCTACCTGGGCGCTGGTGCGTGAGCTCGCGCCGAACCGGCCGCTGCTCCAGCTCGTCGCCGCGGCCGTCGTGGCGCTCCAGCCGATGGCCGCCTTCGTGGGTTCCTCGATCAACCCCGACGCGCTCCTCGTCGCCTCGTTCGCCGTCGCACTGTGGTTGGGGGTGCGTGTGATCTGCCGCGGCTTGACGCTCGCGGCCGGCACTGCCCTGTGTGCCGCCACGGCCGTCGCGATCCTCACCAAGGCGACCGGCTACGCGCTCGTTCCGGGGGTGTTGCTGGCGCTCGGCCTTGGCGCCTGGCGGGCCGGAGTCGGGGCCCGTGTCGGGTCGCTCGCCCGTGCCGCGCTGCCGCTGCTCGCGCTCGCGGTACCCGTCGGCGCCTGGCTGGTCTACGCGCGGGCGAGCAGCCGGCCCGCCGTCAACCAGGTGGCGGCGGCCGACGCCGGCATCGACCACCCCGGCCTGTTCTCCTACATCTGGCAGTTCTATCTCCCGCACCTGCCGGGCCAGCTTCCGCTGCCGACCAACTACCCGTCGCTGCCGGCGCTCGAGTTCTGGCTGAAGGGGTTCTGGGGCAAGTTCGGCTGGCTGGAGATCGAGCTGCCGAACGCGCTCTTCGCCGTTCTGGGCACCGTCACCGCGCTTGCGCTGATCGGAGCGCTGGTGCGCGTCTTCCGCGGCGACCGTGGCCGCAACCTGCGCGTCGCGGCCTTCCTGGCGCTCGTCGCGGCGACGCTCGTGGGTGGCCTGCACCTCACCGAGTACCGGATCCTCGCGGGCGAGAACGGCGTCTTCAACCAGGGGCGCTACCTGCTGCCGCTAGTCCCGGTCGTCGGCCTCGCCTGTGCCGCCGCGCTCAGCCTGCTCACACGCGAACGCTGGCGGGCGGTCGGGGCGGGCGCCCTAGTGGGGCTGCTGTTCGTCGCGCAGGTCACCGCGCTCGCGGTGGTGGGGGCCAGGTTCTATGCGTAGCTGGGCTGTCCGATCGTTCCTGGCCGTCGCGGCTGTCGGTCTCGTCTGCCTGCTCGTGGTGGCGGCGACCGACGAGCGCGATCTCGCGTTCACGCTCGGCGTCGCGCCGGGCGGCGTGGCGGCCGACCTGCCGCCGGGCGGGCGGGCCTGTCAGACGCCCGTCGCGGTGCCGGCAGCCTTCGACGGGGTCGAGGTCAAGCTCGGCACCCACCGCCGTCCGGGGCCACCGTTCGAGGTCGAGGTCGTCGCCTCCGACGGCGGGCAGACGGTCGCCACCGGCAGGGCGGCCGCGGGCTATCCCGACAACACCGTGGTTGAGGTCGAGCTGGCGCGCGAGGTGCCGGCCGGCTCCGATGTCGACGTCTGCGTCGCCAACCGCGGCCGGGGCGACCTGGCCGTATACGGCGGTCCCGAGCTCGCCAAGCGGGGTTCCGGCGTTCGCGTCGGCGGCAACGATGTCCCGACGGACATGACGCTCGTCTTCACGCGTCCGGGCAGCTCTGCGGCGTCGCTGTTGCCGACGGTCTTCGATCGCGCGGCCCTCTTCCGGCCGGGCTGGGTCGGGGCCTGGGTGTTCTGGCTGCTCGCTGGTCTAGTGCTGCTTGCGGTCCCGGGGCTTCTGGCCGGCGCGCTGCGGTCCGGCAATAAAGATACCCGCGGATAAAAAAATCCCCGCTATCATATCTGGATGGCCTTCCTCGACCGCGCCGAGGATCTCGCGGTCCTCGAGGACAACTGGGACGCGACCGACGCCCGCTTCTTCGTCATGTGGGGTCGCCGTCGCGTCGGCAAGACCGAGCTGCTGAGCAGGTTCGCGGCGGGCAGGAGGGCCCTGCACTTCGAGGCCACCGACACGACGGACCGCGACCAGCTCCGCGACCTCGGAGCTGAGCTGGCGCGCGTCTCCGGCGACCCCTTGCTCGCGGCCCAGCCGCTCGAGAGTTGGGATGCCGCCCTCGCGGCGATCGAGCGCTTCGCGGCCGAGGCTCGAACCGCCGTGATCTTCGACGAGTTCCAGTACCTCGTACGCCGCAGCCCGGATCTCGAGAGCACGCTGAATCGCTGGTGGCGTCAGCGTGGCCGCGATCTCCCGCTGATGCTCGTCATCGCCGGTAGCGAGGTGTCGTTCTTCGAGCGCGACGTACTCGGCGGCCAGATGTACGGCCGGCGCACCGGGCAGTGGCAGGTGCGGCCGTTCGGGCATCGCGAGGCGGCCCTCTTCACGCCCGGCTACGCGCCCGAGGACCTGGTGCGGACCTTCGCCGTCTTCGGCGGCATGCCCTACTACCTCGAGCGCCTCGACGACACCGTTCCGGTCGGCGAGAACATCCTGCGGCTCGTCCTACGGCGGGACGGGTTCCTCCACGAGGAGGCAGAGCTGCTGCTGCGCCAGGAGCTGGACGACCCCACGCTCTACTTCTCGGTCCTGCGCGCGATCGCCAACGGCCGCACGCGCAACAGCGAGATCGCCGACTGGGCGCGGGTGAGCCCCGCCCGCGCGACCCAGCTGACCGGCGTGCTCGAGCGGCTCGCCCTGGTTGAGCAGCGCCGGCCGGTCACGGCCACCGCCCGCTCCAAGAAGACCCGCTACGCCATTCGCGACGGCTTCCTCAATTTCTACTTCCGCTTCGTCGATCCGCACCGCTCCCGGCTGCTCACCCGCGCCGGGGCCGACCAGCACCTCGATCAGACCGTCCTGCCGCAGCTCGACCGCTTTACGTCGAAGCCGACCTGGGAGGCGATCTGCCGCGATCACGTCGCGGCCGTCGAGGATGTGGCGGCGGTCGGCTCCTGGTGGGGGCAGGTCCCGATAGGGAACGGGCGGCGGACGGAGGAGCGCGAGATCGACATCGTCGCCGTCGACGGCAAGGGGACGGTCGTGGCGGTAGGCAGCTGCAAGTGGACCAACGCCGAGGTCGGCGTGGACGAGTTGCGCCTGCTCGACCGCCTCACCGCGGCCCTGCCCGGGGCGGACAGCGCCCAGCGCCCGACCGCCTTCCTCTTCTCGCGGTCGGGGTTCAGCCGTGAGCTGACACGGCTGGCCGCCGTCGACCCCGACCGCGTGCGCCTGCTGCGGCCCGCAGACCTCTACGCCTGACGGCTGGCGCGTGCTCCCCGGCCGCGTGCGACGTTGGCTCCGGGTTGCCGCTCCCGGACTTCGGCGCTCGCTCCCTCACCCTCCGAGCCCGAAAGCAAAGGAGTAGTCCACGCTCGTTCCCGAGTTCGACAGCTGCCACAGCGCAGACACCTTCTTGAACACGCCGATCCGCTCGACACTGTTTCCGTTCCAGTCCCCTGCGACCGGAGCATGGATGAACGACCCGTAGTTGTACTGGTAGGTCGGGCTGCCGTTCGTGTTCGAGTCGCGCAGGAACCACATCCCGTTGGACGGGCTGAAGACCCCGACGGTGTCGGTGCCGTCGCCGTTCCAGTCTCCGGCGACCGGAATGTGTCCCGGTCCGCCGAAGTTGACGAAGATGTTTGGGCTTCCGTTGGTGTTGGAGTTCCGGAGTTGCCACATCCCGGTGGAGGGAGTGAAGACGCCGACGGTGTCGGTCCCATCGCCGTTCCAGTCCCCGACCACAGGGAGGTGCCCGGCGCCCCCATAGTTGACGTAGTGGTTGGGGCTGCCGTTCGTGTTCGAGTCGCGGAGGTACCACATGGCAGTGGAAGGCCTGAAGACGCCGATGGTGTCGGTCCCATCGCCGTTCCAGTCGCCAGCGACGGGAATGTCACCCGTGGCGCCGAAGTTGACATAGTGGTCGGGGCTACCGCTGCTGTTGGCGTCGCGGAGGTACCACATGGCGGTGGAGGGTCTGAAGACCCCGATGGTGTCGGTGCTGTCGCCGTTCCAGTCGCCCGCGACCGCACGGTCCTCTCCGAGCGCCGGGTCGCAGTCCGCGTGCAGCGCGTTGTCGCCGTGCGTTGCTGCACACCACGTGTACCAAGCTGGTCTGCGGTCCAGCGTCGACTCCATGAGCGCGGTGTCCCAGGTCGAACTGTGGTCTCGCATGTGGTAGTAGGCGATCTTGGCGACCCGGTCATGGCTCGCGAGCGAGCACGGCGAAGACGATGGACATGACGCCTGACCGCGGCTGATCCACCCAACGCGAGCGTTCTGGGTAGTCAAGTTCGGGCTGGCGTGCGCGCCGACCTCCGTTACCCAGATCGACTTGCCACTTGGCACGATGGCCGCATAATCGTTGGTTGTTGCCAGGCTCTGGGCGGCGGCACCGGCATATGGGTGAAAGGCTGCCACGTGTCCCCACCCACCGCCGGCGTTCTTGTAGTTGGTCACGTACGTGGCCCACGCGCCGGTCTCGTCGTTGAAATCGGGTGATGTCCAGATCGCGGTCGGGTCGTAGTATCCGACGACCTCGGCGAGGCTGGCCTGATACGCGACGAGCGTGTTGAACGGAATCGCGCCGATGGTCGAGGCGGACGTCTTCCACAGGTTGGGCTCGTTGGCTCCGCCCCACACGTCTACGTCGTCGGCGAACTCCTGAACAACCTTGGCGATCTCGATCTCATAGCGGGTTGGGGTGGGGACGTAGCCACCGGTTCCCGCGTTCGACGGCTCGTTGGCGCGCAACGTCAGGACGATCTGCTCGACGCCCTGTGTCCGTGCTTTGTCGATCAGCGCATGGGTGCGCGTTACCCAGGCGGCTCGCTCCAAAGCCGCTTGTGCCTCGGCGGGAGTTGGGTTGGAGGGGGCCGCCTCGAGTGCGTTCCAGATGATCTGGAGGCGATAGAGCTTAGGACGTAGACGAGCGAAACGCTCGTCCAGGTTGAGCGACGCATTCGGGTTCGCCCAGTTCGTCTCGTCGTCGGCGATGAACAGTCCGTAGCCGTTTCGCGGCGTGTCGGCCTTGGCCTGCACCGCGATGGTCCCTGACACGGTGAGCGCCACGAACAGGGCGCTGATCGCGCGCACGCTTCGCGCGCGCTTGGCATTCATGAACACGTTCCCTCCGGGTCCTCCACGCTGGGCCAGTTGCGCCTGCGACCGTACCATCGCGGCCAGCGTACGTGCGCCGGTCAGCATGAATTAAGGGCTCTGTGCGTGAAACTACGCCGCCGCCCTCAACGCCTCCCGCAGCCCCCGCTCGACCTCCTCCGCCGCGTCGTCCCACGACGCCGCGGCGGTGAACGCCACCCCCGCGTCCGAGCGCGCGAGCCAGGCGTCCTCGTCGTCGAGCAGCCGCTCGACC
>JAAYBF010000261.1 GCA_012718975.1 Solirubrobacterales bacterium
CCACCAGCAGCGCCGGGTCGTCCACGTCCAACGCCCTGAACCGGCCCACCGGCGCCGTCCGATCGATCTTGAACGACACCTCCTTCTCCACCGACTCATTCCCAGCGACATCCACCGCCTTGAACCGAACCGTGTGCTGGCCGTCATCCGCGATCGTCACTTCGCCTTGCGGCCCAGGCAGCACCTTGTCGGGCATGGTCGGCACGATCGCCACGATATGGCCGCCACCCGTCGCCGGCCCATCCGCGGACGCCACCATGCCGGACAGGTCATGCTGATCCTGTGCTGTCGCTGTGATAGAGACCGGACCACGAGACCAGGCCCCCGGACTGCCGCCGACACTAATGTCGATGCTGGGAGCCGACCTGTCTATCCGCACAGTCGCCTCGGCCGCCACAGACGAAACGCTGGCACCAGAAATCGCCCGAACTTGAAGTCGCGTTAGACCCTCAGGGAAGTCCGCAAGCGGCTTCTCGAGCTCCGGCCCGATCGCGTTTCGAATCGTCGGTGGCTCGGTATCTCCGGTCGACACGGCGTATCCCTTGATGCCGGATACGGGGTGATCGGCAGCAACAACAGCGCGCGCCACGGCGCGAGAGGCAGCGCTGGCCCCCAACCACTCCGACGGCACGTCTAGCTCCGGGCTTGCCGGCGCCTCGTCATCAAAGCGCACCGTCTGCGTCGCGCTGGAGTGCGGGTCAGTGTTGCCAGCGGCATCCTCAAGCCAAACGGCGACCGAGTACTCGCCAGGGGCCGGCAGTTCCAGATCAAGAGCTGAGGAGTCCGCGTCCGCAACCGCCCCCACACACTGTGTCGTCGCGACCTCACAGATGCGCGCGTGTGCACGTGCGAGAGGGGCATGTACCTGAGGAGCGTCATCCCAAACCAGCCTGAACTCATTGGCGGATCGCCAGCCCGAACCGCCGATTAGCGCTAGTGAGCTCGGCGCGGAAGGCGGGGTGTTGTCCAGGTGCAGGGTTAGCGAAGACTCCTGAACGTTGCCGACGAGATCGGCAGCGCGCGCTGTCAGCATGTGGGTGCCGTCCGGAAGCGCAGCCGTGTCTACCTCACGCTCTTGGTCCATCACTAGGGGGCATGGCCTGAGGCTGACAAAGTGCCCGCTGACGCGCTCACACGGTGCAACCGCATGCAGGATCTCGGCATCTCCTACCGACATATCCAGGCTTGCCAGCCCTCCGCCCGTGTCCTCGGCCCTCACGGCGACCTGGCGAATCCCTCGGACCCACCCTGGTCCAACCAACCCTCCGTCGAGCGACGCGATGCTGGGGGACATTGCATCGGTGAGAAGAAACTCGAAGGACCGCGCACGCACACGCGCCTCTCCCCCAGCACTCTGGTGGCATTGAGTCGCGGTGCAGCGGAGGCCGAACGCGACCACATCCGCGCTTTCCGTTTGCGAGACTGTCGTCCACACGCGATTGACGGGCCCGACGCCGTCGCCTTGCGCGAGCCACGTGCTTGACGCCAAGGGTCCGGACAGGAGGGTGCCCACCACCGCACCGGACGCCCGCCGCAGCTCAGCGAACGTGTCGAGGCCATCGATGCAGCACGACGTGTACGTTCCGAATGCCCCCTCGAATGCGGCGATTGATGTCCCCAAGGGGGCCTCAACGACGTACTCACCGTAGACGCCCTCCGGATAGCCCATTTCATTGCCCGGAGACGCCGACCGAGCAGCGAGTCCGAACTCGTCACAGCCGCTATTCGGATGCGCTGAAACGTACGACGACCCATCCCCATTCCACGACAGTTGCGTCGTAGGGATCCCTAGATCCGGATCACACTGCCGGACGGCGTACTCGCCCGACTGAGCTCCTGTCGCGAACGCACCAAGCGCAGTGACCGCGCCCGCGCAGAGCACTAGCTGCCGCAGAAACCTTGATAGAGCGACTGACACGAGACCCTCCTAGCTAGTTCTCGAAGCCGAACTCGGTTGAGTTGGCGGGCTGGGTTGGTTGGGGTTGGGGTTGGGGTGGCGGGGGTGTTGCGGTGGCTGCCTCGGGTGTGAACTCCGGGCTGACGGTGGGATCGGGCGGAGCCGGTTGGGGGCCGGGATCGGGTGGTGGAGTCGGCGGCTCGGGCGCAGCGGCAGCCGGCTCGGGCGCTGGCGACGGGGCTGCCGGGAGAGCGGGCGGAGGGGGCTCGGCGGGTGCCGTCGCCGGCGGAGGCGCGGCCGCTCGCTCAGGCGGCGATGTCGCCTCGTGGACGCCGATCGCGCCGCCGCCGAGGGCGACCGCGCCGGCGACGACGGCAACGGCCGCGCCCGGACGGGGGCCGCCCGAGACCAGCGCGGGATCGGCCGCCCTCAGATACGTGGCCGTGACCTGCTGCTTGGCTGAGTCCAAGCCCGACGCAGCCGTATCGCGAAGGCCGGCCAGCAGCTCCACCACCCGGCCGAGGCGCGAGTCGGCGTCCGGCACGAGCACCGGCATCGGCAGCATCGCCGCCGCACGCCCGACCGTGCGCCGCAGCTCGGCGAACAGAGCCGCCGCATGCGGATCGGACTCCACCAGCCGCCGCGCACGGTCGCGCTGTCCGCGTGAAGCGATGCCCCGCCGCGGCTCGCCGTCCGTGGTGACCTCGACCACGCACGCCACCAGCAGGCTCCGCGTCCGCTCCGACCACTCGCCCGACTCGAGCTGCTCCACCCGCTCGGCGACCGCCGACGCACCCTCCTCCGCAAGCCGCCGGTACTGGCGGCCGCTCAGTCCGAGCGCCGCACGCACCTCCGGCCCCGAGAGCTGGAGATCCCAGCGGAGCTTGAGCACCTGCCGCTGACGCTCGTCGAGACTGTCGATCACGCTGCGGGCGATCCGCGCCTGGTCGCGCGTGACCACCTGCTCCTCCGGCGGCACGCCGTCGTCCGCCAGCCCGACGAGGCGCGGGTCGTCCGGCCCCACCGGGACGGGCGTCCGGCCGCGCGACGCGGCGTGCAGGGCATCGCACGCCGTCGACGCCATCAGGTAGGCGCGCAGCGAGACGATCTCCTCCCCCGCCCGCCGCTTCGCCAGCACCCGGGTCCAAGCCTCGTGGTAGAGCGCCAGCCGGTCGTCCTCGTCCAGGCGCGGGAAGCGCTTGGCGAGCATCCGTAGAACGGGTGCGCGATGGAACTCGTACTCGCGCTCGCGCGCCACGCCCCCCGCTTTCATGCGCAGAGACCTCGGCCGTCGAGCGGCGAACCCTCAACGAGATCGGCACACTGGATACGCTCGCGTCCCTGAAACGATGCACTCATGCATCGGTATGGGACGCTGGCGCGTCAACTTGCCCCCCCCTTCGTTCGAGAAAGGCGGCAGGACGGTCGCCGATCAGGCGAAGAGAGAGACCGACACCGGCGGCGACAGGCCCGGAGGGATGGGCACGGCGTCGCCGCCGGTGAGCTGAGCTCTACAGGTCCCGTATGTGACTCAGCACACGGGGAGGGTTCGGTCCGTAGCGCGAGTCGCGGGACCCATATGTCGGTTGTCCTCCCGGCTTTGCGGCCGGAAGCTTTCGGGGTTGGTCTTACCAGCCCCTGCCTGCAACATACACAGCACTCCAGGAAGTGTCCAGACGGAGCGCACGTCCCGCCGGCCGATCAGTCGGCCAGCGGGTCGTAGATCGGCAGCTCGACCGGCCCGTCGGGACCGTCGTGGACGACCGCCCGCAGCGGCGTGCCGGCGGCCACGACCGCGTAGTAGGCGTTGTCCTCGACCGCGACCGTCCGGGCGTCCGACTCGCCGGTCTGCACCGACACCGAGTCGACTCCGTCGGGCACGACGCCGAAGACGGCGATGTCGCCGGTCGGCAGCACGGCCGTGCCGGCGCCGCCCCTGCCGGACCGCAGGTCGTCGGTCGGCGGGCAGATCGCCCCGGCGCCCGCGCCGATCGTCAAAGCGACGCAGACGTGCTCGCGCGCCGGCACCACGAACACCGAGCTGGTCGTGTTGGCGATCGCCCGGCGCGACAACCCGGGGTTCATGCCGAAGTCGGCGCGGGCGCCGATGTCGCCTGCGACCTCCTCCGGCATGGCGTCGGCGGCGACCCGGTCCTCGGCGAGGACCGAGGCGACCTCCGCGGCCTCCGGCTCGACCGCTGTGACCATCGCGCCGGCCTCGCTCGGCGGGTTGCTGTCGTCGTCCTCGGCGATCGCGCCGACGGCGCCGAAGCCGAGCACGGCGACGACGGGGAGAGCTATGAGTGCGTTGCGCTTGCGCATGCCGATCACCACTGCGAGTCCGCGTAGCCGTTGATGTTCTTCGGCGATCCGCTCGTCTGCTTGACGTTCGCCTCGTAGCAGTTGCACTGCACGTTGCCGAAGTAGTAGCCGGTCCAGTTGGTGCTGCACGAGCCGCCGAGCAGCCCGCCCGTCGCCGGTCGCCAGACGCGCTGGCAGACGCCGAAGGCGCCAGCGCCGGGGTTCCAGCCCTCGTTGTAGTCCCAGCTGGCGAGGCCGTCGTAGCTGCCGTTGGCGCGGCCGTCGCACCAGTGCCCGCTCGGCTTGTTGACGCAGTTGTAGTAGCTGACCCAGGCGCTTGCCTGCGCCGGCAGGACGACTGCCAGCAGCGTCGCCGCGAGCACTCCGAAGAGTGCGACCCTTGCCCTTGACCGCTTCATTGAACCCCTTCTCGAGTGCTTGCCAACGCAGCGCGCGACGGGTGGGCCGCGTGCGCACCGTGATGGCTTGAATGAGCCATCCGGCAGGGAAGACCCTAATCAGGGTTCGCGAACGCAGTCAAGCATTTCTGCCAGCATGCATACGCTCGAACCGTCGTTGCCACGCGTTATCGCGGAGCGACAGCAGTCGAAACGCCGTCTCGCTCGACCTCGAACGAGTAGCTCATCCACCGCAGCGCAGACATGCCCGTCGCTTCTACTGGCGCATAAGCCACGAACGGCCGCATCCCGTTCGGGACGGTGTCTGCCCCCCATGTCTTGCCGAGCTCAACTGGCATCGGCCCCACGGGCCCCGTGACACTGACCGACTCGACGTTCGGCGCGACCTGACCGAAGACGGCAACCTTGCCCGCCGCGACGTCGAGGCGGAAGGCTAGGAGCCCGTCCGTGCCCAATCCGCGCTCGGTCACCGCTGGTGCTTCACAGATCACCGTTCCCGGGGTCGCCCCCTCGAACGAATGCACCATGCACACCTGCCCGGATCGGCTGACGAAGCTCGTGACCTCGCCCGCGGGGCCGTCCTGGTCGCCGTAGACGAGCGTGGGCCCGGCCTCGGCCGGACGGACCTCGCCCGGCCCGACGCCCTGACGGTCCGGGACGGTCTCGCGCTCCAGCCCGGACTCCCAGATCCCGAGCAGCTTGTCGACCGCGGGCACTCCGGTGCTCCCGGCGATCAGCGCGCTCGCGCTCGCACCGACGACGGCCACGGCCAGCAGCGCGCCCGCCGTTGCGGTGACGGCGGCCAGCGGACGGCGCCGGCGCGACGGGCTGCCGGCGTCGGTCGGCGCGCGCTCGACGAGCTCGGCGGCGGTCGCCTCGAGCCTGCGGCGCAGGTCGTCGTCGAGCTCGACCGGCTCGTAGTCCACACCCTCGACGGGAACCGCCATGATCGGCAGCACCAGCTCGTCGCCGGCGCGCTCCTGGCGAGCGGCCCTGCGCGCCCGCCGCGCGCGCATCAGCTCCCAACGCACCCAGACGGCCGCCCAGACCGCGGCGAGCAGCTCTCCCAGCCGCGCCATCACCGGCCCCCCTCCGCGACGGAGCGCAACCTCGCGAGGCCGCGCCGCACGCGCTGGCGGATCGCCGCCTCGTTGGCGTGCTCGCTGTCGGCGATGTCGGCGTAGTCGCGCTCCTCGACGATCCGGGCGAGCACCGCGTTGCGCTCGGCCCGCGGCAGCGCGTCGACGCCGGCCAGCAGCCCCGGCAGCGCCGCGTCGATACGCGACTCGACCTCGTCCCAGGCCTCCTCGGAGTGCCCGGCGACCGTCACGCCGAGCCGGCGGCGGGCGGCGTCCTCGGCGCGCTGGTTGCGCAGGCTCGCGAGCATCGTGATCCGCGCGACGCCGAACAGCCAGCCGCGCGCGTCGCCGCGGCGCGGGTCGTAGCGGTCGACTGACTCCAGCAGCACCGCGAAGGTCTCGGCGGTCACCTCGGCGGCGACCTCGCGGCTGCCGGCCTGCCGGGTCAGGAACGCCACCACGGCGTCCTGGTGGCGGGCGAAGAAGACGCCGAACGCCTGCGGCACGCGCGGCGTGAGCTCGAGCAGCGCCGCATCGTCGAGGCGCTCGAGCCGCCGGGCGACTTGGTCTCGGTCGGGCGCCATCGCGCCCGCATCATCGCGGCCGGACAACGCGGAGCGCCCACGCGCCCGCCAGCTCGCCGGCAGCGCCACAGCGCCCCCGCCCCCAGTGAAGAATCTCTCGATCAGCTGCATGAACCCTCTCGGCGTGCCGGCGCCTGGCACGTTCCCGCCCGCTTGCACGACGCCTCATCTTCACTTGACGCTGGAGCGAATCCTGTGACATGAGAACCGCGACGTACGGCATTCCGGCATACGTCAGCCGCCGGCTTGCGCCGCCTCGGCGACCCACCGCGCAGTCAGCCGAGGCCGCGCACCAGCTCCCCGGGGTCCTTGTCGAGCGCACGGGCGAGCGACACCAGGGTCGAAAGCCGCGGCTCGCGCTCGGCGGCCTCGAGCCGGTAGACCTGGCTCCCGCTGATGCCCGCGCGCCGGCCGAGTTCGTGCTGGGTCATTCCGCTCGTCCTGCGCGCGATCCGCAGCCGGCGGGCGAAGTGCTCTGCTGAAGGGCTCATCGCACGCTCTTGTAGGCCAGAAGGCAAGTTGTGACATTCTGCACACC
>JAAYBF010000262.1 GCA_012718975.1 Solirubrobacterales bacterium
GAGGTGCTGGAGGTCGGCCTCGACCTCGGCGAGCGCCGCCGGGTCGATCAGCTCGCGCAGCTCCTCCTGGCCGAGCAGCTCGCGCAGCAGGTCGCGGTCGAGCGAGAGCGCCGCCGCGCGCCGCTCGGCGTTCGGCGTGTCGCCCTCGTACATGTAGGTCGCCACGTAGTCGAACAGCAGCGACGACGCGAACGGCGAGGAGCGCTGCGTCTCGACCTCGACCAGCGACAGCTCGCGGGTGTGCAGCCCGCGCAGCAGCTCCTCGAGGCCGGGCAGGTCGAAGACGTCGCGCAGGCACTCGCGGTAGGTCTCGAGCACGATCGGGAACTGGCCGTAGCGCTTGGCGACCTCGAGCAGCGACTGGGCCTTGAGCCGCTGCTGCCACAGCGGCGTGCGCCGGCCCGGGTAGGCGCGCGGCAGCAGCAGCGCGCGCGCGGCGTTCTCGCGGAAGCGGGCGCCGTAGAGCGCGGAGGCCGACAGCTCGGCGACGACCATGTCCTCGATCGCGTCGGGCTCGATCAGCACCAGCTCGGCGCCGGGCGGCTCGTCGGCGTCGGGGAGGTGGACGATGATCCCGTCGTCGGACCAGATCGCGTCGGACTCGAGGCCGAACTCGTCGCGGATCCGCGCTGACAGCGCGAGCGCCCAGGCCGAGTGGACACGGCCGCCGAACGGCGAGAGCACGCACAGCCGCCAGTCGCCGATCTCGTCGCGGAACCGCTCGACGACGATCGTCCGGTCCGACGGCACCACCCGTGTCGCCTCGCGCTGCTCGCGCAGGTAGGCGACGAGGTTGCGCGCCGCGCGCTCGTCGAGGTCGTAGCCGGCGTCGACGATCTCCTCCGGCTCGCGGTCGACGGCCCAGCGGGAGAACTCGCCGATCGCCCGGCCCAGCTCGACCGGCCGGCCGACGCCGTCGCCGCGCCAGAACGGCACCGCCCCCGGCGCGCCCGGAGCCGGGGTGACGATCACCCGGTCGCGCGTGATCTCCTCGATCCGCCAGGTCGACGCGCCGAGCAGGAACGTCTGGCCCGGCCGGGCCTCGTAGACCATCTCCTCGTCGAGCTCGCCGACGCGGCGGCCGTCGGGCAGGTGGACGCCGTAGAGGCCGCGGTCGGGGATCGTGCCGGCGTTGGCGATCGCGAGCTGGCGCGCCCCCTTGCGCGCGCGGACGGTGTCGGCGACGCGGTCCCAGACGATCCGCGGCCGCAGCTCGGCGAACTCCTCGGACGGGTAGCGGCCGTCGAGCATGTCGAGCACCTGGTCGAGCAGCTCGCGCGGCAGCTCGGCGAACGGGTAGGCGCGCCGGACGAGGTCGAACAGCTCGGGGACGCTCCACTCCTCGCCGCCCGGGTCGTCGCTGCCGCGCGCCGGGGAGATTGCCTTGCCTTCCTCGTCGAGCGCGGGGCTGGCGACCATCGCGACGACCTGCTGGGCGAGCACGTCGAGCGGGTTGCGCGGCACGACCGTCGTCTCGATCTCACCGGCGCGCATCCGCTTGGCGACGACCGCGCACTCGAGCAGGTCGGCGCGGAACTTCGGGAAGATCCGGCCCTTGGAGACGTCGCCGACGTTGTGGCCGGCGCGGCCGATCCGCTGCAGCCCGGCGGTCACCGACTTCGGCGACTCGACCTGGAGCACGAGGTCGACGGCCCCCATGTCGATGCCAAGCTCCAGCGACGAGGTCGCGACCAGGCACGGCAGCTGGCCCGACTTCA
>JAAYBF010000053.1 GCA_012718975.1 Solirubrobacterales bacterium
GATCCGGTTCTTCGGGTTGAGGACCAGGTTCGTGCCGCCGACAGCGGTCACGTACGGCGAGCTCGCCGGATGCTGGACAGCCAGCAGCGGCAGCGCGCCCGAGTTGTCGCCGACGACGCAGCCGGTCGACCCGACGTCGCCGGTCGAGGCGAAGTTGCTCACCCCGGCGGCCGCGGCCGCGCGGAAGACCTGCTCGAAGAGGCGCACGACCCCCACCCCGCCGCCGAACGACGGCTCGCACTGGCCCAGCGACGCCGAGATCACGCTCGCCCGCCGCGCGCGCGGACGGTTGAGCACCTTCGCGTAGGCGCGGATCAGCGCGACGTTGGTGCCGTTGGTCTCCATCACCTGGATCTCACGCAGGCCGGGCGCCGCCGCGGCGAGCACCTCGAGGTCGAGCGTCGTCTCGTCGCCCGGCGGGAGCGGCTTCTTGATCCCGACGCGCGTGATCGGCGTCGGCGGGACGCGGAACCCGAAGCAGCGGCCGAAGGTCTCGATGTCGGAGCGCTTGAAGCCGTCGATCTCGATCACGGCGATCCGCTCGCCCTGGCCGCGCAGCTTGCGGCGGTGGAGGCGGTCGTAGCGGTAGGCGTGCAGGTACTGGTTCGGCGTGTAGGCCGGGATGTCGAGCCGGCCCGGCACCGCGCCCGCCTGCTGGCCCTCGGCGCAGCCGGCGCGGGTGCCGGTGTTGGCGCGGATCGAGCTGCCGCGCTCGCGGGCGAGGCGGTCGACCTCACGGTCGTGGGGAGTCGGCACGTACTCCGGGCGGTGGACCGCGTTCGCGCGCACCCGCCGGCCGTCGTCGAGGCCCACGACCTCGGTCACCGCGCCGCGCAGCGCCGCCGGCACGCGCGGCTCGCGCAGCGGCGCGACGAAGCGGTCGCCGTCGGACGCGCGGAACGCCGCCAGGCGGGTGCCGAAGAGCCGCTCGGCGGTGCGGGCGCGGACGGTGACGTCGACCCAGCCGCCGGTGGCCGACACCCGGCCGCGCAGTCCCTGGGCCCGCAGCCAGCGCAGCGTCGCGCGGCGGGCGGCCGGCGGCGCGCCGAAGCGGCGCGCGATCTCGGGCACGTCGAGGTAGCGCCCGTAGCTCGGGGACGCGGGATCGGAGACCCGGTCGACGAAGCGGGCGAGGCCGGCGTCGTCGCGGCGCAGGCCGAGCATCAGCGACAGCTCGCGGTCGGCCGCGGCGGCCCCGACCCGGACGGCGCCGTCCGGATCGACGGAGGCCGAGGCGGAGGGAGCGGTGATGGCGGCGACGGCGGCGAGCGCCGCCACGGAGGCGGCGGCGCGGGCGAGCAGGGAGGAGCGCATGACGCCCCTGTTCAGCGCCTCCCCGATCACTCCTTCCGCCGGTCGCGGTCGCGCGAGGGCTGGACGCGCTTGGGCTCGCCCGGCATCTTCGGGTAGTCGGGCGGGTAGGGCATGTCGCCCTCGCCGGCGGCCTCGTCGCGCTCGTAGAGGTCGAGCAGCGGCTCGAGCGAGTGGGCGACGTCGTCGATCGCGGCGAAGCGGTCGCCTACCTCGGCGAAGCGGGCGGGCATCGTCGCGACGGTGAAGTCCTCGGGCGCGACGTCGGGCAGCTCGTCCCAGTGAAGCGGCGCCGAGACCGGGGCGCCCGGCCGCGGACGGATCGAGTACGCGGAGGCGATCGTGCGGTCGCGGGCGTTCTGGTTGTAGTCGA
>JAAYBF010000263.1 GCA_012718975.1 Solirubrobacterales bacterium
CCATCAAGCCCGAGGACCTCGACCGCCCGGCGCTCGAGGCCCGGCTCGAGGAGGCCCGCAAGGGCCACGACGCCGCCGAGGAGGGCAGCGAGGAGCAGGCCCGCCTGCGCCGCGACGTCGCCCGCCTTGAGGCGTTCCTGCGCGTCGAGGGCTGAGCGGGCCGTGCGACATGGGTCGGACGGCCCATGTCCGCCGGCCGGAATGGAGGGCGACCGGGCCCCGGGCTACGGTGGCGCGGTGATCCGCTCCAAGTCGCCGCTCGCCGGCACCCTCCTCGCGCTCGTCGCGCTGCTCGCCGCCCCGGCGCTCGCCGGGGCCTTCGAGCCCGACCGTCCCGCCGGCCCGCCGAGCCGGGCCGCCGTGCCGGCGACCGACCGCGTGATCGTCCAGTGGGCGCCCGGCGCCGACCGCGGCGACCGGGTCGGGGCGCGCGGTGACGCCGACGTCGCGCTCGCGCGCACGCTCGGTGACCGCGACTTCCAGCTGCTCGAGCCGCGGCCGGGCCAGAGCACGGCCGCGGCGATCGCGGAGCTGCGCTCGGACCCCGCGGTCGTGCTCGCCACGCGCGACGGCTACGACGCCCTCCACGCCGTGCCCAACGACCCCCTCTTCGGCGAGCTCTGGGGGCTGCGCAACCTCGGCCTCGGCGTCGGCGGCGCCCCCGGCGCGGTTGCCGGGGCGGACATCGACGCGGTGAGCGCCTGGGACCACACCCGCGGCACCCCGTCGACCGTCGTCGCGGTGATCGACTCCGGGCTGCGCCTGGCCCATCCGGACCTGGCGCCGGTGCTCTGGACCAATCCCGGCGAGACCGCCAACGGCCTCGACGACGACGGCAACGGCCTGATCGACGACATCCACGGCGCCGACTTCGTCGGCGACGCGGCGGACTCGCCGACCACCGACGGCGACCCCGACGACGACAACATCCTCTCCGGCGGGCACGGCAGCCACGTCGCCGGCACAGTCGGCGCCGCGGGCGGCAACGCGATCGGGATCACCGGCGTCGCCCAGGACGCGCGGCTGATGGCGCTGCGCGTGTGCGCCCACGTGGACTCGCTCAACGACGCGCGCTGCCCCTTCTCGTCGCAGATCGCGGCGATCAACTACGCCGGGGCGAAGGGCGCGCGCGTCGCGAACATGTCGCTGGGCGGGACGACCTTCCGCCAGGACGTGGTCAACGCGCTCGCCGCCAACCCCGACGTCCTCTTCGTGATCTCGGCCGGCAACGACGCCGAGAACAACGACATCGAGGCGCACTATCCCTGCAACTACCGGCCGCAGGTCCACTCGTCGCCGACGCCGCCGGACGCGATCGACAATGTCGTCTGCGTCGCGGCCACCGATCAGGCCGACGAGCTGGCTGGCTTCTCGGACTGGGGCGTGAGCAACGTCGACCTCGCGGCGCCAGGTACCGAGACCCTGAGCGCCTACCCGGTATCCCTGCGCTTCGAGGAGGACTTCGAGGTCGACGACTTCGCCTCTGCGTGGACGGCGACCGGGGCCCAGGGCGGCTTCGGGCGCACGAACGAGGGCCCGCAGACGTCGTTCGGGATCAGCGACTCACCCGGCATCGAGCCCGTCGCCAACTCGGTGCGCGAGTCGACGCTGACCGCGGCGATGGACGTCCCCGCCGGCTACGGGTCGTGCAGGCTGCACGGACGCCGCTACATCAAGGCCGCCGGCGGCGACTTCACCTACACCGTCTTCAACGGCTCCGAGACGATCGACTTCTCGCCGGCCGACACGTCCGGCTCGGAGATGGTGCCCTTCTTCACGGCCCCGATCGCCGACCTGGCCGGCACCGATGTCCGCGTGCGCTTCACCTTCGAGGCGAGCGCGTCGCCGGACCCCGACGACGGTGCGTGGATCGACGACCTCAGCCTCGAGTGCTACCAGCCCGTCGGCTCGACGGCCAACAGCTACGGCTTCTCTCAGGGCACCTCAATGGCCGCGCCGCACGTCGCGGGAGCCGCCGCGCTCGCGTTCTCGGTGGCGCCCGCACTCACCGTCACCGAAATGCGGACCCTGCTGCTCGACACCGCCGACCCGGTGGAGGGCCTCGACGGGCTGGTCGCCACCGGTGGACGGCTCGACGCGGGACGGGCGGTCGCCGCGGTGGCGCCGGCTCCGCCGCCGCCTCCGCCGCCATCTCCCGGCCCGGCGGCCGGTCCGCCTCCCCCGCCGCCGCCGCCGCCCCCGCCGGCGCGGAAGGTCATCTGCAAGGTCCCGAACCTCGCCGGCAAGCCCCTGCGCAAGGCCAAGCGCCTGCTCAAGCGCGCCGACTGCCGCGTCGGCAAGGTGGTCAAGCAGCCGCGCCGCGCCAAGGGCCGGTTGGTCGTCAAGGCGACCAGGCCGAAGGCCGGAGCGCGGCGCCGCGAGGGCGCCCGGGTGCGGATCGTGCTCACGACGGCCAAGCGCTATCGCGCCGCCAAGCGC
>JAAYBF010000054.1 GCA_012718975.1 Solirubrobacterales bacterium
CCTGTCGCGCCCTTGGGAACCGGACAGCCGCCCAGCTCCCCGAAGCTCGACTCGAACGACCGACAGCCCGCCTCCAGCGCCGCCAGCGCGTTCGCCAGGCCCTGACCGCGCGTGTTGTGGAAGTGCGCGGTCAGCTCGACGTCGGCCAGCCGCTCGAGCGCCGCCGCGAAGACCTCCCGCACCTGGGCCGGGTTCGCCATCCCCGTCGTGTCGGCCAACCCGATCTCCGAGCACCCCGCCGCAGCCAGCCGCTCGGCGATCCCGAACACCCGCTCCGGATCGACATGCCCCTCGTACGGACAGCCGAACGCCACCGAGATCACCGCCTCGCAGCGCAGCCCCTCCGCGAGCGCCCGCTCCACCACCCGCTCCAGCCCCGACAACGACTCCTCGACGGACCGGTTCACGTTCGCCCGGTTGTGGCTCTCGGTCGCCGACAGGAACAGGTTGACCTCGCCGAAGCGGTCACGCAGCTCCAGCGCATTGTCCAACCCGCGCTCGTTCGGGATCAGCACCGTGACCGCCACCTCGTCGGGGATGTCGGCGCGCCGCAGGACATCCGGCCCGTCCGCCAGCTGCGGGATCACGTCCGCGCGCACGAACGACGTCACCTCCAACCGCCGCAGACCCGTCCGCGCCAGCATCTCCACCAGACGGACCTTGTCGTCGGTCGCGACCGTCTCCGGCTCGTTCTGAAAGCCATCGCGCGGACCGACCTCACGAATGCGCACCGGATCGGAAGCCATGGCTACATCATCCCAAGACCGCCGCTGACGCCGACGGTCTCGCCGGTCACATAGGACGCCTCGCCGCTGGCGAGCCAGGCGATCGCCGCCGCTACCTCGTCCGGCTCGCCGAGCCGGCGCATCGCGGTCGAGTCGACCATCCCCGCGACCAGGCGCTCGCCGATCTCCCCGAGCGCGCCGGCCGAGCGGACCATCGCGGTGTCGACCGGGCCCGGCGCGACGGCGTTGACGCGCACGCCGTGGCGGGCGTTCTCGCGGGCGAGCGCCTTGGTGAAGCCGATCACGCCCGCCTTCGTAGCCGAGTAGACGACCGAGAGCTGCGAGCCCACCCGGCCCGCCTCGGAGGCGACGTTGACGATCGCCCCGCGGCCGCGTTCGCGCATCCCCCCGACCAGCACGTGGCTGACGGCGAGCACGCCGCGCAGATTCACCGCGATCAGCTCGTCCCAGCGCTCGGGCGGCGTCTGGCCGAAGAACAGCTCGCCCGCGATCCCGGCGTTGTTGACCGCGACCGTCACCGGGCCCAGCTCGGCCTCCGCCGCCGCGACGGCCGCGGCGACCGACTCGTCGGAGCGGACGTCGAGCTCGAGCGCGAGCGCGCCGAGGTCCGCGGCGACGGCGGCCGCGGCGGCTCCGTCGATGTCGCAGACCGCGACGCGAGCGCCCTCGGCCGCCAACCTGGCGCAGGTCGCCGCCCCGATCCCCCCGGCCGCGCCGGTCACCAGGGCGACGTCTCCCTCGAATCGCATCGTCGGACCCTACCCGGGACGGTCGCCGCCGCCAGCCAGAGACCGCCTGCGCCAGCCGGCGCACGGCATCGCATCCAAGCGCCGCCGTTACCCGCCGGGTGTTACCGTGCCGCCCCCGTGAGCGGCTCTCCAATCCCGATCGTCGGCGGCACCGGCGCGCTCGGCTTCGGCCTGGCGCTGCGCCTCGCCGCCGCCGGGCACGAGGTCGTGATCGGCTCGCGCGACGCCGGACGCGCCGAGGAGGCGGCCGCCAAGGTCCGCGAGCGGGTGTCCAACGCCCGCATCGCCGGCGCCGCCAACGCCGACGCCGCGCCGCTCGGCGACGTCGTCTTCCTGACGGTGCCGTTCCGCGCCCAGTCGGAGAACCTGACCAATCTCAAGGGCGCGCTGCGCGAGGGCCAGATCCTCGTCGACGCGACCGTCCCGCTCGCCGCCGCCGTCTCCGGCAAGGCGACGCGGCTGCTCGGCGTCCCGCAGGGCTCCGCGGCGGAGCAGGCGCAGGAGATGGTCCCCGACGGGGTCGAGGTGATCAGCGCTCTGCACACCGTCGACGCCGCGACGCTGTCCGACCTCGACGCCGACCTCGACCAGGACGTCCTGGTCTGCGGGGACCGCAAGGCGCCGAAGGCGCGCGTCGCCGAGATCGTCGGCTCGATCCCGGGCCTGCGGCCGGTCAACGCCGGCGCGCTCGAGACGGCCCGCTTCGTCGAGGCGCTGACGCCGCTGCTGATCTCGGTCAACATCCGCAACAAGACGCACGCCGGGGTCAAGCTCACCGGGCTGCCCGACGAGCTCTGGTAGCGGGGCCCGCGCCATGCGCGTAGCGCTGCTCTCCGGAGGGACCGGCGGGGCCAAGCTCGCCCGCGGCCTGCTCGACGCGGTCGGCGGCGACACGCTGACGGTGGTCGCCAACACCGGCGACGACGTCCACGCCCACGGCGCGCACGTCTCGCCCGACCCCGACCTCGTCGCCTACTGGCTCGCCGACGCGATCGACGCGCGCGGCTACGGGATCGCCGGCGACAGCTGGCGTGTGATGGACGCGCTCGAGGCGGCGGGCCGGCCGACGTGGTTCCGCCTCGGCGACCGCGACCTGGCGATGTGCCTGATCCGCGGCGAGGAGCTGGCCGGCGGGGCGTCGCTGACCGCCGCCCACGGCGCCGTCTGCGCCGCGCTCGGGTTGACCGCGCGCGTGCTGCCGATGTCGGACTCGCCCGCCCCGACGGCGATCGCGACCGGCGGGCGCGAGCAGCCGTTCCAGGAGTTCATGATCCTCGGCGGCGGGCGCGGGCCGCTCGACGGCGTCGGCCTCGCGGGCGCGCCACCGGCCCCCGGCCCGCTCGCGTCGGCAGCCACGCTGGCCGACCGCTCGGCGCCGCACGCCCCCGCCCCGACCGCGGCGGTCCTCGAGGCGATCGCCGCCGCGGAGGCGATCGTGATCGGCCCGTCGAACCCAATCGCCTCGATCGGACCGATCCTCGCCCTGCCCGGGCTCTGCGACGCGCTGTCGGCCGCGGCGGCGCCGGTGGTCGCGGTCAGCCCGTTCGTCGGCGGCAGGGTCCTCAAGGGGCCGACCGAGCTGTTCTGCCGCTTCGCCGGGATCGCCCCGGACAGCGCCGGTGTCGCCGGCTTCTACGGCGACCTGGTCGACGGGATCGTCGCCGACGAGGAGGTGCCCGGGACGGCTTGCCGAGTCGTCCCGACGCTGATGGACACGCCGGCCGCGCGGGCGGCGGTCGCGGAGGCCGTCGTGGGCTTCGCTCGGGAGCTCGCCTAAAGTGGACGGGGACGCCTCGCAGCGGGGCGGACGCACGATGCGCACGATCGCGATCCTCCCCCTCAAGAGCTTCGACGTCGCCAAGCAGCGGCTCTCCGGCACGCTCGGCAACGGGGCGCGCCAGGCGCTCGTCAACGCGATGTTCCAGGACGTGCTGGCGGCGCTGCGGCGCGTCGAGCGGATCGACGCGATCGCCGTGGTGACCGCCAACTCGACCGCCGCCCGCGCGGCCGCGGTCGAGGGCGTGCCGGTGCTCGACGACCCCGACGAGGCGGGCCACAACCAGGCGGCGGCGATCGGCGTCGGTCACGCGCTCGCCGAGGGCTTCGACCGGGTGCTGCTGGTCGCCGGCGACACGCCGCTGATCGACGCCGGCGAGGTCGACGCGCTGCTCGACGGCTGCGCCGCCGCGGGAATCGGCTTCGCGATCGTCCCCGACCGCCACGGCGCCGGGACCAACGGCCTGCTGATCGCCCCGCCGGACGCGGTCGCGCCGTCGTTCGGCCCCAACAGCCGCGAGCGCCACCTGCGGCTGGCGGCGGAGGCGGGCGTCGCCGCGCGGGTCGTCGACGTGCCGTCGCTGGCTCCCGACCTCGACACCCCCGAGGACCTCGACGTGCTCACCGAGCTGCTCGCCGACCCGGCCTTCCGGGCCCGCGCCCCCGTGACCCGCGGAGCGCTGCTGCAGCTCGACCGGGTGCGCGCCTCCGCCGAGGCGGCCGGCGGGCGCCAGCCGGCGGCGTGACCGCGCCGGCGCTGTCGGCGGTCGCGCTCGACGGGCTGCCCGAGGTCGCCGCCGGCGCGGACCTGGCCGCCCTGCTCGCCGCCGCGCTGCCGGCCGACCTCGCCGCCGGCGACGTGCTCTGCGTCGCCCACAAGGTGGTGTCGAAGGCCGAGGGCCGCGTGCGCGCCCTGGATGCGATCGACCCGGGCGAGCGGGCGCTCGCGCTGGCCGCCGAGCACGACAAGGACCCGCGCGTGGTCCAGGCGGTGCTCGACGAGTCGGTCGCGGTGGTCCGCGCCGGCCATGGCGTGCTGATCTGCGAGACCCGCCACGGCCTGGTCTGCGCGAACGCGGGCGTCGACCGCTCGAACACCGCCGCCGACGGCGAGCTGATCCTGCTCCCCGCCGACCCGGACGGCTCGGCGCGCGCGCTGCGCGCCGGGATCGCCGCCGCGCGCGGCGTGGCGCCGGCCGTCGTCATCTCGGACTCCTTCGGCCGCGCCTGGCGGATGGGCCAGACCGACGTCGCGATCGGCGCCGCCGGCATCGTCGCCGTCGATGACTGGCGCGGCCGGCGCGACAGCCACGGCCGCGAGCTGCGCGCGACCGCGATCGCCGTCGCCGACGCGGTCGCCGGGGCCGCCGACCTCGTCCGCGCCAAGGACGCCGCCCAGCCGGCCGTCCTGGTCCGCGGCCTCGACCGCTTCGTCACCGCCGAGGACGGCCCCGGCGCCGCCGTCCTGCGCCGCCCACCCGCCGACGACCTGTTCCGCTGAGCCGCACCACCCGCGGCCGCTCCCCCGCTGCGGTCACCCCGGACACGCCCGACGCGCGGTCAGAGCTTCGGTCGAATAGTGGCCGAAACTCCGACTGCGCCCCCGGCCTGGCCGGAAGGCTGACCCGACCGGCGGTACCTTCAACCGCCGATCGGCGCGCGGGGGTTGGTGCCCCAGAACACCTGCGTCCCGGCCATGCCGATCAGATGGACCAGCACGGTGTTGAGCACCATCGACCTTGCGGTCGCGGTCCCCACCCCGACCGGCCCTCCGCTGGCCGTGTAGCCGTAGTAGCAGCCGACGAGCACGACCGCGGTGGCCATCGCGCCGCCCTTGATCGTGCTGTAGAGGAGATCGAGCGGGTTCTGAAACATCCAGAAGATCAGGAAGTAGCCGCCCGAGGACACCTCGCCGATCTGCTGGACGACCGCCAGGTAGCTGGCGAAGTAGCCCGCACCGACGGCGACCACGTAGAGGAACGGCACCGTCACCCAGGCCGCGAGCAGCCGCGTCGCGCAGAGGAAGGTGAGTGAGCTGATGCCCATCACCTCGAGCGCGTCGATCTCGTCGGAGATCCGCATCGCGCCGATCTCGGCGACCAGGCCCGTGCCGACCTTGGCGGCCATCATGTAGCCGAACGCGTACGGAAGCGCCTCGCGCAGGTCGCACCAGGCCGCGAACCAGCCCGAGTACGCCGGCGCGCCGATCGAGCGGTTGAAGTAGGCAGCCTCGATGCCGCAGATCGAGAGCCCGAGGATGAACGCCAGGCCCCAGATCACCACCGCGGAGCCGACGATCAGGATGCCCGCCTGGCGCAGCACCTCCCCGGAGAAGACCAGCACCCGGCCGGTGACGACCTCACGCGCGGTCCGCGCCGCGAACTTCGCGATGTCGCCCAGGCCGCCGATCCAATCGCGCCAGACATCGAGCCATCCCACTCCCACATAGCTGTTCTAGCACAGCTATGGCACTGTGTTCAACGGCCACCCGCGCCGACTACACTCGGCCTGGGATGAGGCTGCGCGCCGACCGCCGCTCCGCCACGCCGATCGGCGACCAGCTGGCCGCACAGCTGCGCGGCGAGATCGCCGCCGGCCGCCTGCGCCCCGGGGACCGACTCCCGAGCCTGCGGGCGGCCGCCGCCGAGGCGGGCGTCCACCTCAACACCGTGCGCTCCGTCTACGCGCGCCTCGAAGCGGAGGGCCTGGTCACCACTACCCAGGGCCGCGGGACCTACGTCGCCCAGCTCGCCCCCGCGATGGCCGACGAACGCCGCGCGCTGCACCGCGAGATCGAGCGACTCGCCGCCGAGCTGCTCGCGGCCCCCGCCGCGTCCGGCGTGTCAGCGCCGGCAGGCCCCAGCGGACCGCCCCGCCTGCTCACGATCGAGGAGCTGACCGCCGCCCGCGACCTGCTCGCCCAGCACCTCGGCGACCTGCGCGCCGTGCGCACCGCGGCCGAGCAGAGCCGCGACGCCGCCGCGCGCGATGCCGCCCCGGACCCGGCACCCCGCCCGTCTCCGGCGCGCATGCGCTGGAGCGGCGCCTGAGCCGCCCCCGGGGTGCCGCGATCGCCACCCGATCTCCAACCGCCTCGATGACCCCGCGACTCGCGTGAGACTCTCGGCCAGTATTCGGCCGAAACTCTGACTGCAGCTGTCGCGTGGCCGAAACTCTGACCGCGGCGGGGTCAGGCGGCCAGCGGCAGGGCGTGCTCGCGGCGGATCGCGTAGAGCGTCGTGCGCTCGGCGGCGGGACGGCCGGCGGCGTGGGCGGCGGCGATCAGCTGGTCGGGGTCGAGGCGGACGCCGTGCTGGCTGCCGGCGAGGCGGCTGATCGACTCCTCCATCAGCGTGCCGCCGAGGTCGTTGACGCCCCAGCGCAGCGACTCGGTGGCGGCGTCGAGGCCCATCTTGACCCAAGAGGCCTGGAGGTTGGGGATCGCGTGGCCGAGCGCGAGCCGGAAGACGGCGGTGTGCTTGAGGTTCTCCTCGCGGGGGATCTCCTCGATCCCGTGCGTCCGGCCGAGCAGCGTCTGGAACGGGATGAACGACAGCGGCACGAACTCGGTGATGCCGCCGGTGCGGGCCTGCAGCGCGCGGATCACGCGCATGTGCTCGGCCAGCTCCCACGGCTCCTCGATGTGGCCGAACATCACCGTCGAGGTCGAGCGCAGGCCGGCGGCGTGGCTGGCCTCGATGATCTCCACCCAGCGGGCGACCGGCAGCTTGTTCGGGCTGATCCGCTCGCGGACGCCGTCGTGGAGCACCTCGGCGGCGGTGCCCGGGGTCGAGTCGAGGCCGGCGGCGCGCAGGCGGGCGAAGACCTCGAGCGGCGCCAGGCCGGAGGTCTCGCACATCGCGTCGACCTCCATCGGGCTGTAGGCGTGGAGGTGGACCTGCGGCGCGACCTCCTTGGCGAGGCGCAGCCATCCCTCGTAGTCCTCCAGCCCCCAGTCGGGATGGATGCCCGACTGCATGCAGATCTCGGTCGCGCCGTAGTCGACCGCCTCCTCCACCCTGCGGACGAACTCCGCGCGGTCGTGCTCGTAGGCGTCGGGCGACCGCTTCCCCTGGCCGAAGCCGCAGAACGCGCAGCCGACCGTGCAGACGTTGCTGACGTTGATGTTGCGGTTGACGACGAAGGTGACGGTGTCGCCGGCCAGCTCGCGGCGCAGATCGTCGGCGGCCTGGCGGATGTCCTCGATCGCCTCCGGCCGCGTCTCGGCGAACAGCGCCGTCAGCTCGTCCTCGCTCAGCTGAGCGCCGGCACGGCCGCGGAGGATCGCCTGGCCGACGAGGTCGCGCCGGATCGCGCGCTCCTCGCGCCGGCCGGACCCGCCGCGCGGGATGAAGCTCCAGTAGGCGGTCTTGATCGTGTCGAGGACGCCCTGCTCGAGCCACTCGGCGTCCATGTACTGCGGGTAGACGCAGAGCCGCTCGGCGAGCGCGTAGCCCTCCGCCTGGAGGTCCTTGCGCATCCGGTGCGGCGACGGGAACGGATGCTCGGGCGAGATGTGGTCGCCGTTGGCCGAGAGGCCGCCGAGGTCGGTCGCGCCCGCGGCTACGAGCGGCAGCCACCAGTCGGAGAGGTTCGGCGGGATCTGGACGCCGACATCGGGCATCAGCTCCCGCGACGCGGCCACCAGCTCGCGCATCTCCTCGAGCGAGACGTCCGACCCCCACTTCGGCATCGGCGCCGCCTCGCCGGCCTCGCCGCTGGTCTGGGCGTGGTCGGCGATCTCCGCCGGCTCGGCGCCGTAGTAGCGCGGATGCGGCACGAAGTTCTGGAGGATCACCTCCTGCAGGTGGCCGTGCTCGGCGTGGACGGCGGCGAGCGCCTCGAGCGCCTCGATCCGCTCCTGCGGCGTCTCGCCGATCCCGACCAGGATGCCGCTGGTGAACGGGATCTTCAGCTCGCCGGCGGCGCGAATCGTCGCCAGCCGCTTGGCCGGGTGCTTGGTCGGCGAGCCCTGGTGGACGACGAGGTCGGGGTTGACCGACTCGAGCATCAGCCCCTGCGAGGCGGTCACCTCGCGCAGCCGGCCGAGGTCCTCCTTGGAGAGGACGCCGAGGTTGGTGTGCGGCAGCATCCCACGCTCGAGCGCCCGCTCGCAGACCCAGATCACATACGAGACGAAGTCGTCGTGGCCGTAGGAGGCGAGCAGCTCGCGCACGCCGGCGTTGACCTCGGGCCGCTCGCCGGTCAGCACCAGCAGCTCCTTCGCCCGCCGCTTGACCGCCTCGCCGAGCATCCGCTCGACGTCCTCGGGCGAGTGCAGGTGGGCCCTGTGGGTCGCGAACGCGCAGTACTTGCAGTAGCAGCGACACGTCCGCGAGAGCGAGATCGTGTAGTTGCGCGAGAAGGTGACCCGGCGCATGAGGACTAGAGCCTAGTCGGATCGTCCGCGGCGCCTGTTGCGCGCCCCGACAACCTGCGCGACACTGGCTCGATCATGCGCGTCCGGCGTATCCTCGCGGCCCTCGCGGCGGTGGCGGTCCTGACCGGGTCGGTCGCGCTCGCCGCGACCGCGGGGCAGCCGGAGGGCGGCGGCTCCGCGGCCGTCGAGGCGGGCGGGTCGGCCGGCGGGCACGACGACGGCGCGTCCGGAGGCGGCGCCGCCGTCGGCCTATCCCGGACCGCGCGCGCCGCGTCGGCCCGGGGCGAGGCGGCGGCGAAGCGCAGGCGGACGGGTCGCAAGGGCGCCGGCCGCAGGCGCGCGGCACGCAAGCCCAAGCCCTGCCGCGCACGCAAGCGCGGCAACCTCTACCGCTCCCCCGGCTACCCCGGGGTCTGCAAGAGCCCGCGGACCAACCCGGCTCCGCCGCTGCCGCCCGTCGTGCTCGGCACCGGCCACGACCCCGAGGTGGCGGTCGATGCCGCCGGGACCGCCCACGTCGTCTGGAGCGAGGACGGCGGCAACGCGCCAGACGTGCTGCGCTACTGCCGCCTCAAGCGCGCCGCGAAGGGCTGCGACAACCCGCCGGCGACGCGCGGCCTGATTCCCACCCAGCCGGGCGAGCCGGCGTTCAACGAGGACTTCAACGGGCCGGTCGTCGCCGTCGTCGGGGAGGACCTCGCGGTGATCACCCACCGCTACCCCAACGTCGTCGACAAGCCCGACGGCGCGAGCTCGCGGACCACCTACATGTGGATCTCGCGCGACGGCGGCAACAGCTTCAGCGGCCCGGCGATCGTCGGCGACGGCGAGGTCAACGGCGTCGCGACGGTCTTCGGCACCCCGGACGCTCCACGGATCGGCCTGATCTCCGACACCAAGACCGGCGGGACGTTCTTCCAGTCGATCAGGCCCGGCGTCTACAACGGGGCCGAGGCCAACCTCGGCGGCGGGGGACCGGACCGCGCGTACTCCGGCTCGCTGGCAACGGTCGCCGGCCGCCCGATCGCGGCGTTCAACGACCTCGCCGGCCGCACCTACATCCGCCAGTGGAACGGCGCCGGCTCCCCCGAGGACCCCGGCCAGTGGAGCGAGACGAGCATCGCCGGGGATCAGCCGCGCCTCGCCGCCGGACCCGGCGGGGCCTACCTCGTCAGCCGGCCGCGGCCGGGCAGCGGGCCGCTGCAGGTGCGGCGGCTGAACGGAATCACCCCCGGTCCGGCCGTCGACGTCGGGACCGAGGGCCTCGAGTTCCAGGTCGCCCGGCGTGACATCACCGTCGACCCGGGCGGCGACGTCCGGCTCGCATGGGTCGCCCACGGCGAGCCCAACCGCCTGCTCGAGCGCTCCTCGAGCGACGGCACACGCTTCGGGCCGGCACGGGTGCTCGCGCGCAGCTCCGCCGCGATCGAGCAGGTCGACCTCGGCGCCACGGCCGACGGCGGCGGCTTCGCCCTCTACACGACCGGCGGGCAGGCCGCCGGCAGCGGCACGATCACCGCCTCGCCGTTCGGCAACCAGGCCGCGACCGGCCTGGCGGGCCTCGGAGCGCTCGCCGGCGGCGGCCTCGAGCCCGGCACCGCGATCGACTGCCAGGAGGTCACTTTCGGCGCGGTGCGCATGGTCTCCCAGGAGGGCGGCTGCCTGCTGACCGCGCCCGGCAGGCCGGGCGTCGTCGTCTCGGAGGGGACGCTGAAGCTCAACGGGCTGGAGATCGTCCCCGACGCCGGGGTGAAGATCCTCGTCGGCGCGCGCCAGCGGACGATCGACACGACCGGCACCGTCACCGTCCAGCTGCGCGCGGGCGGCGGGCCGATCGTCCTGTTCCGCGGCGAGCTGCACATCCGGCTGCCGAGCGCCGGCGCGGGCGTCCGGCTCGCCAGCTTCGACACCAAGCGGTTCGGGGTCGACATCAAGGGCTTCCCGGTCTCCGGCGACATCGACGTCTTCCTCGAGCGCGACTCCGTCCGCATCCCCATCTCGCTGAAGCTCCCGAAGGCCTTCGGCGGGATCACCGGCGAGACGACTCTGCGCGCCGACAACCGGCGCGGGCTGCACGTCGACTCGGTCCGCTTCGCCGCCGACCAGATCCTGCTCAGCCCGCTCGAGGTCGACGACCTGGAGGCGAGCTGGAACGGCTCCTCCGACACCTGGGCGGGCGGCGGCTCGGTGACGGTCGCCGGCGCCGGCCTGGAGCTGCGCGTGCGCTTCGAGCGCGGCGCCTTCCGCGAGGGGTTCGTGCGCGTCGCGCCGGTGCCGTTCCCGGGGGTCAAGCTGTTTCCCGACGTCTTCCTCAACAGCGTCTCGGGCCGGCTCGGAATCGACCCGACCTTCATCGAGGCGGGCGTGCTGGTCGGCGCGCAGCCGATCGCCCCGCCCGCCACCTACGTGATCGCGATCGACGCGCGGCTGCGGGTGACGATCACCCCGGCACTGGCGCTCACGTTCACCGGGGAGGGCCGGCTCGCCGGCTTCCCACTCGCCGACGCGCGCCTGCACGCCGACGCCGACGGCTACGTGTCCGCGCGCGCGAACGCCCGCATCGACCTCGCCGGGATCGTGTCGGCCGGCGGCGGCTTCGACGGCTTCTTCGACACCGCGCGCGGGCAGTTCGGCGCCGGGATGAGGATGAGCGGCTGCATCGGCGAGCCGCCGTTCGGTCTCTGCTCCGGCTTCGACGCGGTCGTCTCGAGCGTCGGGATCGGCGGCTGCGCCAGCGGGGTGATCGGCTTCGGCTACAAGTGGCGCGGCGGCGGCGAGCTGCTCGGCCCGCCGAGCTGCGACCTGGGGCCGTACGAGGTGAAGGCGCGGCCGGCGGGGGCCCGTGCCGCCCAGGCGCCGCAGGGCTTCACGCTGCGCGGCGGCCTGCCGTCGGCCGCGGTCCGGGTCGCCGGCGCGGCCGGGGCTCCGACCGTGGTGCTGGTCTCCCCGCGCGGCGAGCGGCTCACGCCGGTGCCGCTGTCGGACCCGGCCGCGGCCAGCGCGCCGGCGGTGGTCGCGCGGTCGGGCGCGACGGCGACCGTCGGGCTGCGGCGGCCGATCGGCGGTGGCTGGACGGTCGAGCCGCAGGGCGGCGCGGCGATCGCCTCGGTCGCGGTCGCGAACGGGCTGGCGCCGCCGCGGTTCTCGGCGCGGGTCGGAGGCAAGGGCCGCAAGCGCGTGTTGCGCTACCGCGTGACGCCCCAGCCCGGGCTGACCGTCCGCTTCTTCGAGCGCGTCGCGGGCGGCGCGCGGACGATCGGGGTAGCGAAGGGTGCCCGCGGACGGCTCCGGTTCAGCGCTGGCGACGGGCCGGGCGGGCGCCGGCGGATCGTCGCGATCGCCGAGCGCGGCGGCATCCCGCGGCTGCAACGGACGGTCGCCAGCTACCGCGCGCCCGGGCCGGTCCGCCCGCCGCGGCCGCGCGGCCTGCGCGTGCGCCGGGCCGGCGGCGGCGTCGCCGTGAGCTGGCGCGGCGCGCGGGGCGCGGCGACCTACGCGGTGCGGGTCTCGGTCAGCGACGGGCGGACGCTGCTGCGGATCGTCGGTGGCCGCCGCGTCAAGGTCAGCGGGATTGGGCGGGGCGACGCCGTCCGGGTGACGGTCGCCGGCCGCAGCACCGCCGGCCGCGCCGGCAAGCCGGCCCGCGCCAAGCTCCGCGCCCGCCGCTGACGCCCCGCCGATACCCGGCCCCACACCAGCGCGTCCGCCGAACCCCGCGCACGGCGCGGACAAGGTCGGATCCGCGTGACAGGCGCCTGGAAACGTCGGGTCGGCGCGATGGGCGGCCCGGGAACATTGGACGCAGTCGTCTAGATTGGCCGGCCGTGCCTCGGCCGCTGACAGCCCTGCTGCTCGTCCTCGCCGCGCTCGCCGCCGGCTGCGGCAGCGACGCCGGCGAGCGCGCGGGAACCGCCGGCGACCCCGCCCCGCTGCGCCTGGCACTCGACTTCCAGCCCAACGCCGTCCACGCGGGCATCTACACGGCGGTGGCCGACGGGCTCGACCGCGAGGCTGGCGTCGCGCTCGACGTCCGCGTCCCATCGTCGTCGACCGACTCGCTGAAGCTGCTCGCCGGGGGTCGCGCCGACGCGTCGATCGTCGACATCCACGACCTCGGCCTCGCCGCCGAGCGCGGCGCGGACGTCGTCGGCATCGGCGCCCTGGTCCAGCGGCCGCTCGCGGCCGTGATCGCCAAGCCCGAGATCGCCCGTCCGCGCGAGCTCGAGGGCCGCCGCGTCGGGGTGACCGGGCTGCCGTCCGACGAGGCCGTGCTGCGCGCGGCCGTCGAGGCCGACGGCGGTGACTACGGCAGCGTGCGCACCGTGACGATCGGGTTCGCGGCGGTGCCGGCGCTCGCCGCCGGCCGCGTCGACGCGGTCGTCACCTTCTGGAACGCCGAGGGCGTCGCGCTGCGCCGCGAGGGCGTGCCGACGCGCCAGTTCCGCGTCGACGACTACGGCGCCCCGCCCTACCCCGAGCTCGTCGTCGCCACTACCCGCGAGCGGCTCGCCGAGCGCCCCGAGCTCTACCGCGACCTCGTCGCCGCGCTCGCCGCCGGCACCCGCGCCGCGCTCGCCGACCGGCCCGCCGCGATCGCCGAGGTCGCCGCCGCGGCCGACGCCGACGAGGACCTGATCGCCGACCAGCTCGCCGCCGTCGCGCCCGCGTTGCGCCCGCCGCTGCGCCTCGATCCCGACGCGCTCGCCGCGTGGGCCGCCTTCGACGCCCGCTTCGGCATCCTCGAGCGCGAGCCCGACGCCTCCACCCTCTTCACCACCAACTGACTGCGTGGAGCTGTCGAGGTCGATGGGTCAGCCGCGGCCGGCAAGCAGGCCGGCGGCCAGGGTCGCGGCCTCGCGGGCCATCCGCGAGCGCGGGACCACCTTGGTGAAGCCGGCCTCCAGGGCGCGGCGGCGGGTATCTATGTCGACGTGCGAGTAGTAGCCGAGCGTCGGCAGGCCGTCGGGCAGGTCGCCGTGCTCGCGCAGCCGGTGGAGCAGGTCCGCGCCGTCGATGCCCTCGGCGGTCAGATCGAAGATCGCGAGGTCGTGGAAGCCGACCGCGACGGCGAAGCGCTCGGCGGTCGCGAAGCGGGCGACGTCGTGGCCGGCGAGCGCGAGCGCGCCCTCGACCTTCGAACCGAACAGCAGGTCGGGCGAGAGCAGCGCGACCCGAGCCACGCCTACTGGTGGCGGCGGTCCCGGAACTCGCGCCGGACCGACTCCGGCCGGCCCCACATCTGGGTGACCTCGACGCGGCCCGAGCGCGCCTCGCGCGCGACCAGCTCGCCGCCGATCCCCTCGCCGTCGAGCAGCGCCAGCGTGCCGCGCACCGTCGGGACCGCGGCGGCGTGGCCGAACTGGTTGGCGACGCGCAGCCGCCAGTGCCACTCCTCGCGCGAGTGCGGCATCGCGTTGATCTGGGTCAGCAGCGTCGCCGCCTCGATGTAGCGGTCGACGTCGTCGATGCGCAGGTCGAGATCGAGCCCCGTCCAGTCGGGGGGCAGCGAGTCGACCAGCTCCTGGAAGTCCTCGGCGAGCGCCACGGCACGCATACTACGCGCGAGCGCGGCGCGGCGGCCTCGTACAATCGGAGCGGTGATCGCAACCGCCGACTACGAGCTGCTGCGCGAGCGGGCGGGACTGGTCGAGCGTCCCCCCGCCGCGGTCTTCGACCTGACCGGCGCCGAGGCCGCCGAGTTTCTCCAGGGGCAGGTGACCAACGACGTCGAGGCGCTCGCGCCGGGTGCCGGCTGCTATGCCGCGCTGCTCGACCACAAGGGCAAGATCCGCGCCGACATGCGCGTCCTGCGGCTCGCGCCGGACCGCCTGCTGGTCGTCGCCGAGGGCCAGGCGCGGGCTCTGCTCGACCACAACTTCACGACCTACTCGCTCGGCCGCCAGGTCAGCCACCTCGACCTCTCCGACGACCACCGCGTGCTGTCGTTGATCGGCCCCGCGGCCCGCGACGGCCTCGACCCGGCGCCCGGACCCGACGAGCACGACCACGTCACCGGCCCCTACGGCGTCGCCGCGGCGACCGACGCCGGCGTCGACCTGATCTGCGGCCCCAACCAGGCGGCCGCCGCGCGCGCCGAGCTGGGGCTGCCCGAGGTCGGCGAGGAGGCCGCCGAGTGCCTGCGGATCGAGCGCGGCCGGCCGCGCCTCGGCCACGAGCTCGACGGCGCGATCCCCCAGGAGGCCGGGCTCAACGAGCGCGCGGTCAGCTTCACCAAGGGCTGCTACGTCGGCCAGGAGACCGTCGCCCGGCTCTACTACAAGGGCAAGCCGAACCGCCACCTGCGGGGTCTGCGGCTCTCCGCCCCCGCCGAGCCGGGCGAGCGGGTGCTGCTCGGCGAGCGCGAGGTCGGGACGATCGGCAGCGCGTGCGTGTCACCGGTCCACGGCCCGATCGCGTTGGCGCTGATCCGGCGCGAGGCCGAGCCGGACCAGGAGGTCCTGGTCGGGGACGGCGCCCATCCGGCGGTCGTGGTAGACCCGCCGTTCGCGCCCTGACGCACATATGCTTATCGCCACGAGAGACGTCGGCGGCTGCGGCCGCACGGCGGTACGTCGTCGCATCCATCCGCTCCGGTCCACTAGGGTTCCGGTCAGGGAGAGGATGTTCGCCAACGGGAGAAGGCACATTGGCAGGGCGGGGCTGCTGGCCGGCGGGGCAGCGCTTCTGCTCGCATTCGCGGGTTGCGGCGAGGACGACTTCGCCAACGAGCCGCGGCCGCCGACCGCGGTCGACCTGAGCGCGGTGATCCGCTCCGACGCGGTCACGATCTCCCCCGCCAGCGAGGGTGCCGGCCGCGTCCAGATCACGATCTCCAACCAGACCGACCGCGCCCACACCGTGACGCTCGAGGGCGAGGACGTGATCGAGCGGACCGCGCAGATCCAGCCGCAGGACACCGCGCAGATCCTCAAGACCCTCGAGCCCGGCACCTACGAGATCCGGGCCGGCTCGCCGCGCGCCGTCGACATCGGCGACCAGATCCGCCCGGCGACGCTGCGGATCGGGCCCGAGCGCGAGAGCTCGAGCCGCGAGGTCCTGCTGCCCTGATCCGCGGCCGGGCCCGACGGCCCGGGCCTGACGCGCTCCGTTCGCGCTAGGCGCCGGCGGGCGCCGCGGCCGGCACCAGCTCGGGCGGGAAGACCGCCGGCACCCGCCCCGGGAAGTGGGGGTAGAGCGCCCGCGCGCGCTCGGCCGCTGGCCGCGCCTCGAGCAGCGGCCGCAGGTCCTCGAAGCAGAGCAGCAGCCGGACGCTGGCCAGGATCTGGAAGTCGGCGGCGTTGGGCTCGGCGCCGCCGATCACGCCGTTGGCGATCAGGTCGTCGACCTGGTCGACGAGCGCCGGCAGCGAGATCAGGTCGGCGGCGACCGCGTCGTCGTCGGCGCCGTGGATGCGGGCGCTGGCGTGGATCAGCGGCGCGGCGGTAGCGGCCGCGACGGCCGGCGGGATCCCCATCACCGGACCCTCGAGGAAGCTGCGCAGGCCGCTGCGGTCGCGCTTGAACGCCGCCCAGGCGAGCCGGCGCGGGACCGGCTGGAGCACCTCGTCGCCCCACCGCTCGGCATCCTCGACCGCCGCGCGGCGGTCGGGGTCGGCGGGGAACAGCGGCGGCTCGGGCACGAGCTCGTCCAGCGCGCGCGAGATCGCGCGCGAGGTCTGGACCTTGCGGCCGTCGATCCTCAGCGCAGGCACGGTGCGCCCCGGGAAGCCCATCGCCCGCAGCAGCGGCCGGTCGACGACGTTGACGAGGTCGCGCCGGCGGGCCTCGATGCCCTTGCGCTCGAGCATGGCCATGACGGCCTTGACGGGGTGCGATCCGGCCAGGCCGTAGACGGTGGCTTGCATCCCGCGATCCTATCTGGCCGGCCGACCAGGACCGCGCGAGCCGCGCCGTCGCGCTCCCTGTACCCTCCCGGGCGCCCTTGAACAGCAGTCACCGCCCCGGGAGGAAGCACCGCCGATGTCATCACTCGATCTGACCGACCCGACCAAGCTCAGCGTCGAGCCCGGTGAGCTGCCGGAGAAGATGACGGCGTGGGTCATTCGCGAGGAGCGCTTCGGCGAGCCCCGCGACGCCTTCCAGCTCGAGGAGATCGAGGTGCCCGAGCCCGGCGCGTTCGAGGTCATCGTGCGCGTGATGGCGGCCGGCGTCAACTACAACAACGTCTGGGCCGCGCTCGGCCAGCCGGTGTCGGTGATGAAGTACGGCGACCATCCCGAGTACGGCCACCACATCGGCGGCTCGGACGCCTCCGGGATCGTCTGGAAGGTCGGCGAGGGCGTCACCCGCTGGAAGCCCGGCGACGAGGTGATCATCCACTGCAACATGGCCTCCTACGAGGATCCCGAGGTCCACGGCCTCGACCCGATGGCCGCCCCGAGCCAGATGATCTGGGGCTATGAGACCACCTGGGGCTCCTTCGCCCAGTTCACCAAGGTGCAGGCCCAGCAGCTGCTGCCCAAGCCCAAGCACCTGACCTGGGAGGAGGCCGCCTCCTACGGCCTCGTCTACTTCACCGCCTACCGGATGCTGATGACCCAGTGCGACATGCAGGCGGGCGACAAGGTGCTGATCTGGGGCGCCGCCGGCGGCCTCGGCGTCTTCGCCGTCCAGCTCTGCGCCGCAGCGGGCGCCGAGTGCGTCGGCGTCGTCTCCTCGCCCGAGAAGGGCAAGCTGGTCGAGCAGCTCGGCGCGACCGGCTGGATCGACCGCAACGAGTTCAAGGGCATGATGCGCACCGGCGACGAGACGCCGGAGCAGGAGAAGGCGCGCTTCAAGGAGTCGCGCCGGTTCGGCAAGGCGGTCTCCGAGATCCTCGGCGACGCGCCGAACATCGTCTTCGAGCACGTCGGCAAGGCGACGTTCCCGACCTCGGTGCTGACGGTCAAGCCGTTCGGCAAGGTCGTGATCTGCGCCGGCACCACCGGCTTCAACCTCGACTTCGACGTCCGCTACCTGTGGATGAAGCAGAAGCAGATCATCGGCTCGCACTTCGCCAACGCGTGGGAGTGCAACAAGGCCAACGCGCTGATCGAGTCGGGCCAGATCCGCCCGGTGCTGTGGAACACCTACGGCTTCGACGGCGTCGCGAAGGCCCATCAGCAGATGCGCGACAACGAGCACCTCGGCAAGATCTCGATCCTCGTCGGGGCCGAGAAGGAGGGGCTCGGCAAGACCGCGGAGGGCCCGGGCGCGATCCTCGCGGAGGTCGGCGCTTGACCTCCGCGCCCCACCACCACCTGGAGAGAGCAGCATGAGCTACCGCAAGGACGGCATCCTCGCCGAGGTCCGTTGGTCGATCAACCCGTTCCGCGGCGACCGCTTCGAGGAGATCTGGACGCCGGCGGCCGAGGCCGCCCTCGATTACGGCGCGACCGCCTGGGCGCTCTATCGCAACCGCGAGGGCGGGCTCGACTTCACCCAGCACGCCTGGTTCTCAGACATGGACGGGTGGGACCGCTACTGGTACTCCGACGAGATCAGCGCCGTGCGGACGACGATCAACGGCTACTTCCAGGTGCCGCTGCTGCCGGTCTTCTTCCAGGTCGCCGGCATCGGCTACATGGACCCCTCCTCCGTCGCCACCGCCCCGGCGGTCTCCTAGCCGCGCGTCGCCAGCGGTCCCCTAGCCGCGCCGCGCCAGCCCGGGCCACGCCAGCCCGGGTGAGAGTTCCGGCCAAATACTGGCCGGAACTGTCACCCGGCCTCAGCGATGGCCGACAGTCTCACCCGGCACGCGCCAGTAGCAGCGCGCGGATCTCGGCAACCGCGCGGTACGGGGCGTCGAGAACCTCTCGAGCGGAGAACCTGACGGTCTCGTAGCGCTCCCGGGCGAGGCGCCGGTCGCGGCGGCGATCGCGCTCGAAAGCGGCCCTCCGCGCATGGTGCGCACGGCCGTCCACCTCCACCACGAGGCGCTCGCGGGGCCAGAGCAGATCCGGCCGATACCCGTCGCCGTCGGGGAGCGGCAGCCAGGGGTTGACGCGCGGGCGCGGCAGGTCGGAGCCGAGCACCGCCTCGAGCAGCACCCGCTCAGCAGGACTGCGGACGCGAGTCTCCTGACGGTCACCGGCGAGGACCCGAGTTAGCCTGCCGGTCGCGGCGGGTGGCCGCAACCGGGCCACCGAGGCATCGACTGCGCGGAGATCGAACACGCGCAACTCCTCGGCACGCTCGACCACATTCGCCACGCCGCGGTCGCTCTCAACCGCGGCAAAGTCGATCAGCGTCCGAGCGATCGACGTGCAGGGGATTCCGTCGACCGACGTTCGGTCCTCGGCGTTCAGCGAAGCGCCGCTGTGGATGGCGATCCCCGGGCGGCGCCGCCCGGTACGTCCCCCCGCAGTCACATCGACGGGGCCATGCGCGGCCGGAATCAACCCCCAGAGGGCGGCCGCTGCTCGGTGAGACAACACGGCTCCCTGGCCGCAAGCCGCGACCGCGGCCGCCCACCGTCCGTGGCGGTTCGGCGGGCCGACGCAGTACACCCCCTGGTGGAGACGGTGCAGCCGCCCGTTCTGGCACCGGTGGCGGACGGCACGCGGGCTGAGGCCGATCTTGCGCAGGTCGTCGAGGGTGACCACGCCGTGGTGCAGCGCGGCGACAACGGCGATCGCCCGATCGGTCCGGGAACCCGCATGCCCCACCTTCGATGTCGTCCCCGTTCTCGCACGCGCCACGGCCCGCACGCTCGCACGCCCTGGCGCGCTCGAGGGGCCGCGAACGTCACAATTCGCGCGCCCCGCCGTGACAGCTCGCGCACACCCGTCTTCCCTCCAGGGGTCCGATCCAGGGGTCCAGGCGGCCTCCGAAACTCGGGTGAGACTTTCGGCCAATATTTGGCCGAAAGTCTCACTCGGCCGCGGCAGGCGGGCGGCCGGGCGGCGATGCCGCGGCGGCCCGCTCAGGCCGTCGCGGCGATGCCGTTGCGGTCGGCGACGAGGTCGACGATGTCGCCCATGATGCGGGAGACCTCGAAGTCCTTCGGGGTGTAGACGCGGGCGACGCCGGCGGCGAGCATCTCGTCCGCGTCGACCTTGGGGATGATCCCGCCGACGACGACCGGGACCTCGGCGCCCGCGGAGCGCAGCTGCTCGAGCACCTGCGGGATCAGCTCGCGGTGCGAGCCCGACAGGATCGACAGGCCGACGACGTGGACGCCCTCCTGGACAGCAGTCTGGGCGATCCGCGACGGGGTCAGGCGGATCCCCTCGTAGACGACGTCCATGCCGGCGTCGCGCGCGCGCACCGCGATCTGCTCGGCGCCGTTGGAGTGGCCGTCGAGGCCCGGCTTGCCGACGAGGATCTTGATCCGCCGGCCGAGCGACTCGGAGACGCGCTCGACGCGGTCGCGCAGCTCGTCGAGCGCCGCGTCGCCCGGCGCGGCGGCCGCGTCGGCGACCCCCGTCGGCGCGCGGTACTCGCCGAAGACCTCGCGCAGCGCCGCCGCCCACTCGCCGGTGGTCACGCCCGCCTTCGCCGCGGCCAGCGTCGGCTCCATGATGTTGGCCTCCGGATCGGCCGCGGCCGCCCGCAGCGCCTCGAGCGCCGCCGCCACCTCGGCCGAGGGGGTCGCGTCGAGCGCCGTCGCCGGCCCGCCCTCGCCACCGTCGCGGTCGCGCCGCCAGGCGCGCACCGCGTCGCGCTGCTGGGCCTCGACCGCCGGGTCGACGGTCAGGATGCCGCCGTCCTCGCCCTGCTGCAGCGGCGAGGGCTCGGTCGTCGTGAAGACGTTCTGGCCGATCACCTGCTGCTCGCCGCTCTCGATCGCGCCGACCCGGGCACGGTGCGACTCGACCAGCTGGGTCTTCATGTAGGGCACCGCCGCCACCGCGCCGCCGTGCTCGGCTACCACGGCCATCTCGGCGCGCGCGCCCTCGATCAGCTCGGCGACGAGGCCGTCCATCACCTTCGAGCCCTCGAAGATGTCGGGGTAGTCGAGGATGTCGGTCTCGTTGGCGAGGATCTGCTGGATCCGCAGCGACCACTGCTGGTCCCACGGCCGCGGCAGGCCGAGCGCCTCGTTCCAGGCCGGCAGCTGCAGCGCGCGGGCACGCGCGTCGCGGCCGAGCGTGACCGCCAGCGCCTCGAGCACGATCCGGATCACGTTGTTCTCCGGCTGGGCCTCGGTCAGCCCGAGCGAGTTGACCTGAACGCCGTAGCGCATGCGCAGGAACTTCTCCTCGGTGACGCCGTAGCGCTCGCGGCCGATCTCCTCCCACAGCCGCCCCATCGCGCGCAGCTTGGCGTGCTCCTCGATGAACCGGATGCCGGCGTTGACGAAGAACGAGATCCGCCCGAAGACGCGCGGGAAGGTCTCCGCGGGGACTCGCTCACGTGCCGCGTCGAGCACCGCGATCGCCGTCGAGAGCGCGTAGGCGATCTCCTGGACCGGGGTCGCGCCGGCCTCCTGCAGGTGGTAGCTGCAGATGTTGATCGGGTTCCACTTCGGGACCTCGTCGACGGTGAAGGCGATCATGTCGGCGATCAGCCGCAGCGACGGCTCCGGCGGGAAGGCGTAGGTCCCGCGCGAGAGGAACTCCTTGACGATGTCGTTCTGGGTGGTGCCCTGCAGCGCCGAGCGCTCGACGCCGTTCTCCTCGGCCGTCGCGATGTAGAGCGCCAGCAGCCAGGCGGCGGTCGCGTTGATGGTCATCGACGTGTTCATCTCGCCGAGCGGGATGCCGTCGAGCAGCGCCTTCATGTCGCCCTTGTGCGCCACCGACACGCCGACCTTGCCGACCTCGCCGCGGGCGAGCTCGTGGTCGGGGTCGTAGCCGGTCTGGGTCGGCAGGTCGAAGGCGATCGAGAGGCCGGTCTGGCCCTTCTCGAGGTTGCGCCGGTAGAGCGCGTTGGACTCCTTCGCCGTCGAGTGGCCGGCGTAGGTGCGCATCACCCAGGGGCGGTCGCGCTGGGGCAGGCGGTGCGGGGGCTGGTCGCTCATCTCCGCGAATTCTACGGCCGGTAGGACCGAGGGGCCAATGTGGCTCGCGACCACCTTGTTATGGTCACCGGCCGCCATGGCCCGCGCCATCGACGTAGAGCACCTCGGCCGACCCCGCGTCATCTGCGCCTACGAGACCGCGGGCGCGATCGTCGACCCCGGCCCCACCTCGAGCCTCGACACCCTGCTCGACCAGCTCGAGGACGAGCCGCGGGCGATCCTGCTCACCCACATCCACCTCGACCACGCGGGCGCGACCGGCGTCCTCTGCCGCAAGTTCCCGCAGCTGAAGGTCTACGTCCACGAGCGCGGCGCCCGCCACATGGCCGACCCGTCGAAGCTGCTCGCCAGCGCCCAGCGCCTCTACGGCGACCAGATGGACCGCCTCTGGGGCGAGTTCGCGCCGGTGCCCCAGGAGCGGATCGTCGCCCTGACCGGCGGCGAGCGGATCGACGGCGGCTTCGCCGTCGAGTACACCCCGGGCCACGCCTCCCACCACGTCAGCTACTTCGACGAGGCGACCGGCGACGCCTTCGTCGGCGACACCTGCGGCGTTCGCCTGCCCCCGCACGAGTACGTGGTCGCCCCCACCCCGCCGCCCGACATCGACGTCGAGCTGTGGCTGCGCTCGCTCGACCTGATCGCGGCGCGCGCGCCGAAGCGCCTCTGCCTGACTCACTTCGGCGCCTACGACGACGTCGCCGGCCACCTCGAGCGGATCCGCGAGTCCCTGACCCTGCGCGCCGAGAAGGCGCGCGCGCTCGACGGCGACGCGTTCGCCGAGTGGAGTCGCGCCGAGCTGCGCTCCGCCGTCGACGCCGACACCGCCGCGGCGCTCGACCAGGCCGCGCCACAGGACGACCTCTACGCCGGCCTGCGCCGCTACTGGGACAAGCGCGCCGAGCGCGAGCAGGCGGGCGCCCGGTGAGCCAGACCGTCGAGCTGCCGCGCAGCGCGGGCCCCGACGCCGGCCTCGGCGGGAGCTGGCGCGTGATCGTGCTCAACGACGACCACAACACCTTCGAGGGCGTCGCCGCCGCGCTCGCCCGCTACATCCCCGGCGTGACGCTCGCGATCGGACACGAGTACGCCAACCGGATCCACCACTCCGGCCGCGCCGTCGTCTGGTCGGGTCACCGCGAGATCGCCGAGCACTACTGGGAGCAGCTGCGCGACGCGGGCCTGACGATGGCCCCGCTCGAACGCGGCTGAGCCCGCCCTCGCCGCGCGCTTCCTCGAGCGATCCCGCTCCTCCGGAAAGCGCCTGGGAAAGTGCGCCGGCCCGGTGCTCGAACCCGACCGGTACCTCGGTGGCGGCGGCCGAGTCGGATACCGTCCCGGCCGTGGCGGACGACGGAAAGGCCCTCGGCGCGCGCCTGCGCGCGGGCGACCGGTCGGCCGCGCCGGCGGCGCTGAACCTGGTCGAGGACCGCTCCGAGCGCGGCCGCGCGGCTACCGCCGAGCTGCTCGCCGAGGTCTCCCCCGCCGCGCTCGGCGGCGACGCGCCCGGCCACCTCGTCGGCCTGACCGGCCCGCCCGGCGCCGGCAAGTCGACGCTGCTGAGCGCGCTGATCGACGAGTGGCGCGCGCGGGGGCGGTCGGTCGCGGTGCTCGCGGTCGACCCGTCGTCGCGGCGGTCGGGCGGCTCGCTGCTAGGCGACCGCGCGCGGATCCAGCACGACCCCCACGACGACGCGATCCTGATCCGCTCGACGGCCGCCGGCGGCCGGCTCGGGGGGCTGGCCGCGCCGACACGAGAGGCCGCCCAGGCGCTCGCGGCGGCGTTCGACGTGGTCGTCGTCGAGACCGTCGGCGTCGGCCAGTCCGAGACCGACGTCGAGGAGGTATGCGACACCGTCGCGGTCGTCGTCCAGCCCGGCTCCGGCGACACGCTCCAGTTCATCAAGGCGGGGATCATGGAGGTCCCCGACGTGCTCGTGGTCACCAAGGCCGACCTCGGCGACGTGGCGCTGCGCTCGCGGCGCGACCTCGCCCAGGCGGCGCGGGCGACCGGCGCGCGCGAGATCCCGGTGATCGCGGTCTCGTCGGTGCCGCCGCCGAGCGGGATCGGGGAGCTCGCCGACGCGCTCGAGGCCCACCGGGCGGACATCGACCTGGCCGCCCGGCGGCTGCGCTCGCGGCGGCTGACGGCGCTGCGCGAGCTGGTCGCCGAGCACGGCGAGGCGGCGCTGCGCGCGCTCGGGGGACGGCGGTCGGCGGAGCGCCTGCTCGGCGAGCTGGACCCGGGCCTCGACGTCGCGGCGCTGGTCGCGGCGTTGCGCGAGCGGGCGACCGGGCAGCCGCCCGAGCCGCCGATCGCGGAGAATGGCCCGCGATGACGCTCGCCACCCAGGCCGGCATCCTGATCGCCGTCTTCGGCGTGGTCACGTTGATCGCCCTCGCGGTCGGCGCCGCCAACCTCGGCGTCGCGATGGGCGTCGGCCAGATCGCCTTCGCGGTGGTCCTGGTCTGGATGCTGCTCAAGCGCTGAAGACCCGGGCGCTTCCTGCGCGTCTCTCGTCACCGTCCTGGCACTCTCGCGTGCCCACACGCGCGTGACGACCTGCTCGACTGCGGCGGATGGAGAAGACGGCGACCCGAGGAGCAGGCGATGCACGTTTCCGAGCAGGCGATGCAGTTTTCCGACGAGGTGACCATGTACAGTGGTCAGATCATGGCGATCAAGGTTGCGGCGAGCGAGTTCAAGGCGAAGTGCCTCGGCCTGTTGGACGAGGTGGCGGAGACCGGGGAGCCGGTCGTGATCACCAAGCGGGGGCGCCCGGTGGCGCGGCTGACGGCGATCGACGACCCCCACGGCCTGCGCGGGAGCGTGACCTTCCTGGTCTCCGACGAGGAGCTGATCGCCCCGCTCGGCGAGCGCTGGAACGCCGAGACGGAGTGATCGCGCTCGACACCCACGCCTGGCTCTGGTGGGCGGCCGGCGAGACGGAGCGGCTGTCGGCGGCCGCACACGAGGCGATCTCGGGCGCCCGGCTGGTCAAGGTGAGCGCGATCAGCTGCTGGGAGCTCGCGACGCTCGTCCGCAGGGGACGCATCGAGATCGGGGACCGGCCCGTGGAGCGCTGGGTCTCCGACGTGGAGGCGACCTACCCGGTGGAGATCGTCCCCGTGGACAGGCGCACCGCGATGCGTGCCGGCGCCCTTCCCGACGACTTCCCCGGCGACCCGGCGGACCGGATCGTCTACGCGACGGCGGTGCTCGAGGACACGCCGCTGGTCAC
>JAAYBF010000264.1 GCA_012718975.1 Solirubrobacterales bacterium
AGAGCTGGGTGGTCGCGACGTCGGCGTGGCCGAGCATCTCCTGGACGGCGCGCAGGTCGCAGCCGCCGGCGAGCAGGTGGGTGGCGAAGGTGTGGCGCAGGGTGTGCGGGCTCATCCGCTCGGCCAGGCCGGCGGCGCGCGCGTAGCGGGCGACGATCTTGTAGAGGCCCTGGCGGGTCAGCTCGCCGCCGCGGAAGTTGACGAACAGGCGCGGCTGCACACGCGTCCCGACGAGCTGCGGACGGCCGCGCTCGAGGTAGCGCGCGACCGCGCCGGCGGCGGTGCGGCCGACGGGGATCTGGCGCTCCTTGGACCCCTTGCCGTGGGCGCGCAGCAGCAGCTCGTCGAGGTCGACGTCGGTCACGTCGAGACCGGTCGCCTCCGACGCCCGCAGCCCGCAGGCGTACATCAGCTCGAGCAGCGCGCGGTCGCGCAGCGCGACCGGCTCGGTGCCGGTGGGGGCGTCGAGCAGCCGCCCGACCTCGTCGCGGGTCAGCACGCGCGGCAGCCGCCGGCTGCGCCGCGGCGTCGAGAGCTCGGCGGTCGGGTCGGCGGCGGCGATCCCCTCGCGGCGCAGGTGGCGGTGGAAGGAGCGCAGCGAGGCCTGCTTGCGGTGGACGGTCGCCGGCGAGGCGGGTGCGCCGTCGGCTCCGGTCAGGGACGCGAGGAAGTCGGCGACGTCGGCGGGCGCGACGGCGCGGGCGTCGAGGCCACGCCCGGCCAGGAACTCGCCGTACTGGAGCAGGTCGGAGCGGTAGGCCTCGAGGGTGTTGCGCGACAGGCCGCGCTCGAACTCGAGGTGGGCGACGAAGTCGAGCACGAGGTGCTCGAACGGGGGCGCGGCGGGAGGGTCGACGACGGCCGCCATGGCGCGGTCTTCGCCGCCGCGGCACGCCTCTCCTGGGTCCTGCAACGGCGCTGGCGCGCTAGCGGACTTGGAAGCCGCCGTCCGACAGCCGGCCGATGTCGTTGGTCAGACCAATCAAGAACAGTCCGATCACGAGCATGAAGCCGACCACGCCGGCCCGCTCCATCACGGCGAAGGGCACCGGCCGGCCGCGGACCTTCTCGACCGCGGCCCAGAAGATGTGGCCGCCGTCGAGCGGCAGGAACGGGAAGAGGTTGATGATCGCCAGCGAGAGCGAGATCAGCGCGAGGATCGCGACGGCGTTGGCGACGTCGTTGAGGATCGTCTGGCGGGTGATCTCGTAGGAGCCGACGATCCCGGTGATCTCCTCGCGCTGCTCGGTGTTCAGCAGCCGCGCCGGCAAGGTCAGCGTCAGCCCGGCGACGTAGCCGAAGCGGTCGACCGAGGTCGTGACCGCCTCGCCGAAGGGCAGCGCCTCGCGCGGGCCCGGCGCGAAGCCGAAGCCCAGCCGCGTCCGCTCGACGTCGGTGGTCCCGTCGTAGACGGGCGTCGCCCGCTCGACGATCCGCTCGCCGTCGCGCGCGATCAGCAGCGTCGCCGGGTTGGCGGCCTCGCAGCCGTCGACCTGCTCGCCGGGACAGCGGTGGGCGGAGATCCGCTCCGCGAGCGCCGCCGTGTCGCCGCGCACGCCGTCGACGGCGATCAGCCGGTCGCCGGGCTCGAGCACCGCCGCCGCCGGCGAGCCGCGCTCGATCGTGGCGACGTCCCGCGTCGCGGTCTGGGGCCCGATCAGCCCGAAGTAGATGAAGAACAGGACCAGCGCCAGCACCAGGTTGACCGCGGGCCCGGCGGCGATCACCGCCATCCGCTTCCAGACCGGCTGGGCGTGGTAGGCGCGGTCGCGGACCTCCTCGGGCAGGTCCTCGGACGGGTTCATCCCGCTGATCCGCACGTAGCCGCCGGCGGGGATCGCGCCGATCGCGTACTCGGTCTCGCCGACCTTCTTGGAGACCAGCGTCGGCGGGAAGAACAGCGAGAACTTCTCGACCCGCATCCCGACCCACTTCGCGACCGCGAAGTGGCCCAGCTCGTGCAGGATCACCAGCAGCGCGAAGCCGACGAACGCGAGCACCCAGCTCACGCGACCGCCTCCCGGCAGCGCTCGCGGGCGCGCTCGCGGGCCTCGGAGTCGGCGGCGTAGAGGTCGGAGAAGTGGCCGACCGGCCGCGCCGGCAGCGCGTCGAGGGTGTCCTCGATCACCGCCGGGATGCCGAGGAACGGCAGCTCGCCGGCGAGGAAGGCGTGCACGGCGACCTCGTTGGCCGCGTTGAGCACGCACGGCGCGGTCCCCCCCGCCGCCGCCGCCGCGCGCGCCAGGTCCAGGCACGGGAACGCGTCGCCGTCGACGGGCTCGAAGGTCAGCGCGCCGACGGCGGCGAGATCGAGCGGCTCGACCGGCAGGTCGACGCTCTCGGCCGCGTGCAGCGCGTAGGAGATCGCGATCCGCATGTCGGGCGGTCCGACGTGGGCGAGCATCGCGCCGTCGGCGAGCGTCACCAGTCCGTGGACCAGCGACTGCGGGTGGACGACGACGTCGAGGCGGTCGTAGCCGACGCCGAAGAGGTGGTGGGCCTCCATGAGCTCGAGGCCCTTGTTCATCAGCGTCGCCGAGTCGATCGTGATCTTGCCGCCCATGCTCCAGGTCGGGTGGGCGAGCGCCTGCTCGGCGGTCACGTCGACCAGCTCGGCGCGCGCGCGGCCACGGAACGGGCCGCCGCTGGCGGTGATCGTCATCCGCTCCACCGCCCCCGGCCCGAGCCCGGCGATCAGCTGGTGCAGCGCGGTGTGCTCGGAGTCGACGGGCACGATCCGGGCTCCGGTCGCCTCGGCGAGCGCCATCACGAGGTCGCCGCCGACGACGAGGCTCTCCTTGTTGGCGAGCGCGAGGTCGATCCCCTCCCCCAGCGCGGCGACCGTCGGGCCGAGCCCGGCGGACCCGACGAGCGAGTTGAGCACGAGGTCGCACTCGGTCTCGACGATCAGCTCGACCAGTCCCTCCGGCCCCGCCAGCACCCGGCCAGCGGTCCAGCGCTCGCCGGCGCGGGCGGCGGCGTCGGGGTCGGCGAGCGCGATCCGGTCGACGCCGTGGGCGTCGGCCTGGGCGACCAGCTCGTCGCCGCTCGATCCGGCCGCCAGGCCGACGACCTCCAGCGAGTCGCTGCGGGAGATCACGTCGAGGGCCTGGGTGCCGATCGAGCCGGTCGACCCGGCGATGACGATCCTGCGCACCCGGCCCAGTCTAGGAGGCCGAGCGTCCGGCGGCGGCGATCCGCAGCGCCAGCTCCAGGCGCACCCCGGCCGCCGCGAGCGGCGCGGTCTCGCGATCGCCGTAGAGCTCGACCAGGAACGAGCCCGAGCCGTGCGCGACCGCGCCCGCGAGCGCGGCCTCGAAGCCGAGCCGCTCGAGCAGCGCGCGCTCGCCGGGGTCGCTGTCGCCGTCGCCGGCGGCGTGGGCGAGGAAGGTGCCGCGACCGGCGCGCAGCAGCTCCGCGGTCGCGCGGTACTCGTCGAGGCGGTAGGTCTCGTTCTCGAGCCCGATCCGCAGGCCGCGCAGGCGGCTGTCGCGGTCGTCGGCGGCGGCGACGGTCCGCATCACGGAGCTGCCGCGCTCCCAGCGCGAGATCGCCCAGGCGGCGGCGTCGGTCGCGGCCGAGAAGGCGACCGCGACGGCCTCGATCCGGTCGAGCGTGCGGCGGTGGGCGAAGTCGCCGTCGAGCAGCCGCAGCGCCCGCGCGGCGGCGCGGTCGACCCGCTGGTCGAGCCGGTGGCCGCGCAGCTCGCGGCGGTCGCCGAGGCTGGCGATCGCCGGCGCGCTGTCGGCCTCCGACGAGGTGCACAGCCGGCCGCCGCCGCGCCGCTTGGCCGCGTACTGGGCGGTGTCGGCGGCGCGCAGCAGGCCCTCGACCGTGCTCTCGGAGGCGGCCTCGGCGGCGCCGAAGGAGAGCGAGACGGCCAGCTCGTCGTCGCCGGCGAGCAGGTCGAGCGCCGTCTGGGAGACTGTCGCCGCGGCGGCGAGGTCGCAGCCCTCGAGCAGCACGCAGAACTCGTCGCCGGCCAGCCGGCCGACCATGCCGGCCGCCTCGGGCGCCGCGGCGGCGATCAGCGCGTCGGCGGCACGGCAGAGCGCCCGGTCGCCGACGTGGTGGCCGTGGGCGTCGTTGAGATCCTTGAGGCCGTCGACGTCGGCGAGCAGCAGCGTCAGCGGCAGGGCATCGGCGCGGCCCGGGTCGAGCAGCTCGGCGAGGCGCTCCTCGACCGCGCGGCGGTTGGCCAGGCCGGTCAGCGGGTCCTCGTAGGCGAGCCGCGAGACGCTCGCGAACCGCTCGCCGCGGGCCAGGACGAGCGCCAGGCGGTCGGCGATCGCCTGCAGGAAGCGGGCGTCCGAGGCGTCGAAGAGCCGCGCCCCGACGGCGGTCGTCGCCCACACCTCGCCCCACACCGAGCCGTCGCGGCGGATCGGCACCCCGACGCTCGACGCCTTGCCGAGCGCGCGCAGCAGGGCGGCCTCGGCGGGGCTGGCGTCAGGGTCGTCGACCGCGGTCCAGTAGGGCTCGCCGTCGGCGATCATCCGCGCGGCGAGCGGGTGGTCGGCGATCGCGTAGGTCTCGTCGGCCGGCAGCCGGTCCTCCCCCGGCCCGAGCTCGCCGACGTTGATCAGCGTGCGCAGGACCCCCGGGTCGGGCTCCCAGCGGCTGATCGACAGCGACGCCGCGCCGGTCACCGCGAGCGCCGCCTCGGCGGCCTGCTCCATCACGTCCTCGAGCCGGTAGGCGTCGGCGGTCGCGGCGGCGATCCGCATCAGCGCCTCGCGCTCGCCGACCCTGCGGCGGCCCGCCACCGGGAGCAGCCGCGGCCGCCCGCCGCGCCGTCCCTCGGCTCGCTGTGGCTGTCCCGCCATCACTCGCCCTATCGGCCGCGACCCAGCCCACCTGAACCCGCCCCC
>JAAYBF010000055.1 GCA_012718975.1 Solirubrobacterales bacterium
ACAAGGTCAGCGTCTCAGCCCTCCAACGCATCCTCCGCGATCCGTACTACGCCGGCTGGATCGTCTACAAGCGCGGCACTCCCGAGGAGGAGACCTTCAAGGCTCGCCATGAGCCCCTGATCGACCAAGAGACCTTCGACCAGGTTCAGAACAAGCTCGATGAGCGCCGCGCCTCTGGCGACCGCTCCCAACACGTCGCGCACTACCTGCGCGGCTCGGTCTTCTGCGGCGAGTGCGGCCACCGACTGGCCTTCGCCAACTCGCGCGGCAGAAACGGCAAGCGCTACCCCTACTTCTTCTGCATGGCTCGCATCAACGGTCGTAAGTGCTCGATGCGCTCCAACATCCGCCCCCAGCTGATCGAGAACGCCGTCGAGCGCTACTACCGCAGCCGCCCCGTCGAGCTGACCAGCACCGACATGGCCGAGCGCATCGAGGCGATCGAGGCCTTGGCCGCCGTGAGCCAAGAGGCCGTGTTGCGCGTCAAGGACGCCAAGACCGCCTTGATCGAGAAGCTGAAAGTCCAGCAGATTCGTCTTCTGCGTCTCCACGCCGAAGAGGGCGACGACGTCTCGCCCGACGCCTTCCGCGAAGAGCGAGCCCGCATCCAGAGCGAGATCGACATAGCCGAGCAGTCCCTCGCCGAAACCGAGCAGCAACTCGACCTCAACGCCGACGAACTGCGCATGGCGCTGGAGTTGGCCGAGAACGTGGCCGACGTCTACGCAACCGGCGACGAGCAGACAAGGCGCAGCTACAACCTCGCCTTCTTCAAGCGGATCTTCGTCCTGCCCGAGCTGGACATCAGCGGCGATACCACCGGAGCCGAGATCATCGACTCCGAGCTGACCGAGCCCTACGCCGTGCTTCTGGCCGACGGACTGGCCGCCGACGTGCTGGCCGAGGCCGAGCAGATCACGGCCGGCGCGACCGTCCCCGGCATGGCCGCATTTGGCTCTACAAGCGAAGAGGACGGCTCCGAAGAACCGTCCTCTAGCGCTACCTCTGTTTCGTACTTCGTCAAAATGGCGGAGGGGGCGGGATTCGAACCCGCGGTCCGCGTGAACGGACTCCGGTTTTCAAGACCGGTGCATTCGACCGCTCTGCCACCCCTCCGGGGGTCGGATGATCTTAGGCGGAGCACCGCGGGCGCGGCTGGGTTAGGGTCGACGGATGGGCAGCGGGAGCCTGGATCTGGTCCGGGGCCTCTACGAGGCGCTCGACCGCAGGGACGGCGACGCGATGGCGGCCTGCTACGCGCCGGACGCGACCTTCGACGACCCGGCGTTCCCCGGGCTGAGCGGCGAGCAGCCGGGGAACATGTGGCGGATGCTGTGCGAGCGGGCGACCGACCTGAGCGTCGAGCTGCGCGAGCACGAGGCCGACGAGCAGACCGGCAGCGCGCACTGGATCGCGACCTACACCTTCGCCCAGACCGGACGGCAGGTGGTCAACGACGTCCACTCCAGCTTCCGCTTCCGCGACGGGCTGATCGTCGCCCAGCGCGACGAGTTCTCCTTCCACCGCTGGTCGCGCCAGGCGCTCGGCCTGCCGGGCCTGCTGCTCGGCTGGACGCCGCTGCTGCGCCGCGCCACCCAGCGCAAGGCGCGCGCCGGCCTCGACGCCTTCACCGCCGCCCGCGCCTGAACGCAACGGCGGCTCGCCCCGCGCGCGGCTCAGCCCGCGGCGTCGATCCGCTCCGGGGCGCCGAAGCGGACGAGCGGCTCGGGGAGGACGACCGAGCCGTCGGGCTGCTGGCCGTTCTCGACGAGGGCGATGATCGTGCGGCCGACGGCGACGGCGGTGCCGTTGAGGGTGTGGAGGTGGCGCGGGCCGTCGTCGGTGCGGTAGCGGGCGTCGAGACGGCGGGCCTGGTAGTCGGTCGTGTTCGAGCAGGAGGTCAGCTCGCGGTAGCGCCCCTGGCCCGGCAGCCACGCCTCGAGGTCGTACTTCTTCGCCGCCGAGGAGCCGAGGTCGTCGACGGCGATGTTGACCACGCGGTAGGGGATCTCGAGGCCAACCATGATCTCCTCCTCGACCGCGAGGATCCGCTCGTGCTCGGCGGCCGAGTCCTCCGGCGCGACGAACGAGAACATCTCGACCTTGTCGAACTGGTGGACGCGGAAGATCCCGCGCGTGTCGCGACCGGCCGCCCCCGCCTCGCGGCGGAAGCAGGACGAGAAGCCGGCGTAGCGGGCGGGAACCGCGTCGGCGTCGAGGATCTCCTCCATGTGCAGCGCCGCCAGCGCCACCTCCGAGGTGCCGCTGAGGTAGAGGTCGTCGTCGGGCACGCGGTAGATCTGCTGCTCGGTGTCGGGCAGGAACCCGGTACCGAACAGCGCCTCCTCGCGGACCAGCACCGGCGGCACCACCGGCGTGAAGCCGTGCTCGCCGAGCACCTCCATCGCCCAGCGCACGAGCGCCAGCTCGACCAGGACCAGCGGCCCCTTCAGGTAGGCGAAGCGCGAGCCCGCCACCTTCGCGCCGGCCTCGAGGTCGACGAGGTCGCCGAGCAGTTCGAGGTGGTCGCGCCCCTCCGCCCCGGCGTCTCCGACCTCGCGCAGGACGGTGTCGGAGTCGGCCGCGCTGTCGGCCGGCAGGTTCGGCAGCGACGCCAGCGCCGGCTCGAGCTCCTCCTCCACCGCGCGCAGCTCGGCGTCGAGCTGCTTCTGGCGCTCGCCGACCGCCTTCACGGCGGCGATCGCCTCGGATGCGTCGGCGCCCTCGCGCTGCAGCTCGCCGATGCGCTTGGAGGCGGCGTTCTTCTCGGCCCGCAGGCCCTCCAGCTCCGGCAGGATCGCCCGCCGGCGCTCGTCGAGCTCGAGCACGCGGCCGAGCCGGCCGTCGGAGCCGTCGCCGCGGCGCGCCAGGGCCGCCCGCGCCTGCTCGGGTGCGGCGCGGAGCGACTTCAGGTCGAGCATGGCCGCCCCGCTACGGGGTCTGCTCGCCGCCGGCCTGCACGTCCGTGCCGCCGCTCTCCTCGCCCGAGTACTGGTCGAGGAACTCGGCGACCTTCTCTGCCTCCTCGCCCATGACGATGTTCGCCGGCATGATCGCGCCGGAGAAGCCGCCGTTGCGGATGGCGTAGAGAGCGTCCTCGCGGTTGACGCGCCGGACGTTGAAGTTCGGGCCGTTGGTCAGCTCGCCGCCGGCCAGCTGGCCCTCAGGCTTGGAGCCGTAGGAGTTGGCGCGGTCGAAGGTGTGGCAGCCGGAGCAGCGCTCGTTGAAGAGGATCGCGCCCTCGCGGTTGGCCTCGTCGACGTCGATGTCGCCCTGGGCGCAGCCCGAGGCGACGGCGATCGCGGACGCGGCGGCAAGGGCGACGGCGACCGCCTTGCGGGCACGGATCTTCGCGGTGAGTCGGGTCACGGCGCGGGCATAGTATCCGCCGCCCGCCCGCGATGCCGTCACCTAGGCGAGCCGCTTGGCGAAGCGGACCACGGTCCCGCCGGGCGACGCGTCGATGTGGACCTCGTCCATCGTCAGCGTCAGCAGCTCGAGCCCGCGCCCGCTCTCGCTCTCGGCCGTAGCGCGCACCTCGGGAGCCACGAAGGTGCCGTTGTCGCGGATCTCGAACACCAGCGCGCCGCCGTCCTCGAAGGCGGCGATCTCGACCGCCTTCCCGTCCGTCGCGGCGCCGTCGGAGCCGTGCTGGATCGCGTTGGTGACAGCCTCGCTGAGCGCCAGCTTGACCATGAAGCAGTCGCCGGCGGCGAGCCCGCAGCCGGCGGCGATGCCGGCCGCCCACTCGCGCGCCTCGGCGAGGCGGTCGGGGTCGGCGCCGATCGTCAGCGAGCGCGGCTCGGCGGCCACGGTGGCGGACCTCATCCGGCCGGGCCTGGCGGGAGGAAATTGCCCATCAGCTCCACGTGTGCCCGAAGGGCGCGGGATCGAATCGCGGTCAGCCACCGGTCTGGTATGCGCGCAGCGCCAGCGTCAGGATCATCAGGACGCCGATCGTCATCACGCCCATCTCGGCGAGCGCGACCTTGCGGGCGATCGCGACCTGCTCGGCGCGGTCGAGCCCGTCGACGTCGACGTCCTCGAGCTCGCGCTGGGCGACCCCGACGCGCATCCCCTCGCTGACGAGGGTGATCAGCAGCGGCGCGATCCCGTAGGCGGGGTGGAGGCTGTCGCCGGCGCGCAGGCCCTGGGCGAGCAGCACGAACCCGATCGCCGCCTGGACGACGACGGCCGCCTGGGCGGCGCGCAGCAGGTACCAGAACCACACCGACGGGTCCTTGCGCAGCCAGGCGACCGCCCCCCAGACGCCCGCGACCGCGTTGGTCGCGAGGACGGCGATGCCGACGATGATGTGGATCTCGGTCAGGGGAGCCTCCGGGGCCGGTCGAAGGTGTCGAGGGGGAACTTGCGCATCGCGGCGCGGTTTCCGCTAGCGCCCTTCCGCACTATGTAGCAACGGCGCACAAAGGTCGTTATACATCCGGTGGTCGTGCTCAGCGCCTACCTCCCCGCCCTCGTCTTCCTCGCCCTCGGTCTGATCGTCGGCGTGGCCTTCACGCTGGCCAACGGCCTGCTCGGGCCGCGCCGTGCCGTGAAGGTCAAGGGCGAGCCCTACGAGTGCGGCCTGCCCTCCGACGTCCAGAAGAGCTTCCGCTTCGGGATCAGCTTCTACCTGATCGCGATGCTTTTCATCCTCTTCGACATCGAGGTCATCTTCCTGTACCCGATCGCCGCGCAGCTCGAGGCGTTCGGCGTCGAGGCGCTGATCAAGATCGCGATCTTCGTCGGCCTGCTGGCGGTGGCGTTCGTCCACCAGTGGCGGAGGGGAGCGCTGGATTGGAAGTAGTACGGAGCAAGGTCGGGCCGGAGCAATCGCCCGAGGACCTGCGCACCCGCCAGCTCTCCGCCCAGCAGCTGCTGCGCGGCGATCTCGAGGGCGACGACCTCGAGCGCTACGTCGAGGAGCGGGTGATGCTGACCACGCTCGAGAAGGCGCAGAACTGGGCGCGCCGCAACGCCTGCTGGCCGCTGGGCTTCGGCCTCGCCTGCTGCGCGATCGAGATGATCACCGTGATCGGCTCGCCGCGCAACGACATCTCGCGCTTCGGCGCCGAGGTCGTGCGCGCCTCCCCGCGCCAGGCCGACATGATCATCCTCTCGGGCCGCGTCTCGATCAAGATGGCGCCGATCATCCGCCGCATCTACGACCAGATGCTCGAGCCCAAGTGGGTGATCGCGATGGGCGCCTGCTCGTCGAGCGCCGGCATGTTCAACAACTACGCGGTCGTCGCCGGCGCGGACAAGTTCCTGCCCGTCGACGTCTACATCCCCGGCTGCCCGCCGCGACCCGAGGCGCTGATGTACGGCATCAACCGCCTCCAGGACAAGATCGCCGCCGACCCCACCCTCGGCTGGCGCAAGCGCTACCAGGCGGAGGGGACCGAGGAGTCGCCGGATGCCTGACGCAGCCGGGCTCGAGCTGGTCGCCCAGCGGGTCCGCGCCGCCGTCGGCGGGGACTCGGTCGTCGGGACCCACCACGCCCACCGCCAGGCGATGCTGGAGGTGGCTCCCGCGCGCGTGCGCGAGGTGCTCGCCTACCTCCGCGACGAGGACGAGGAGCCCTACGAGTTCCTCGCCAGCCTGCACGGCGTCGACTACCTCCCCGAGGAGCCGCGGCTCGGCGTCCACTACCAGCTGCTCTCCCGCGCGCGCGTCGAGCGGCTCGGGGTCAAGACGCGCGTGACCGTCGAGGAGCCGGTCGTGCCGAGCGTCGTCGACCTCTTCCCGACCGCCGACCACCAGGAGCGCGAGGTCTTCGACATGTTCGGGGTCCTCTTCGACGGCCACCCCGACCCGCGCCGGATCCTGATGCCCGAGGACTACGAGGGCCATCCGCAGCGGCGCGACTTCCCGGTCGGCGGCGAGCCGGTCCTGTTCACCTACAACGAGCACAAGCTGCCGCGCTGGTATGAGTGACGAAGAGCTCGAACGCGGCGTGACCGGCGGGCAGCGGCCCGACCCGCTCGCGACCCCCTACCGCGAGCGCGAGCGCTCGGTGACGATGGACCGCGTCGCCCACGGCGCCGCTGTCGAGACCGCCGAGCGCGAGCCCGACACCGAGCTGTTCACGATCAACCTCGGGCCCCACCACCCCGCCACCCACGGCGTGCTGCGGCTGCTGTGCACGCTCGAGGGCGAGCTCGTCCGCGAGGTCAAGCCGATCATCGGCTACGTCCACACCGGCATCGAGAAGTCGATGGAGACCCAGCAGTACTGGAAGGGCATCACCTTCGTCGAGCGGATGGACTACCTCGCGTACTTCGCCAACGCGATGACCTACTGCAACGCGGTCGAGACGCTGCTCGAGGAGGAGGTGCCCAAGCGCGCCCAGTACCTGCGCGTGATCCACCTCGAGCTCAACCGGATCGCCAGCCACCTCTTCTGGCTCGGGACCTCGGCGCTCGACATCGGCGCGATCACGATGCTCTGGTGGGCGCTGCGCGAGCGCGACCACGTGCTCGACCTCTTCGAGATGTCCTCGGGCCAGCGGATGCACACCCGCTACTTCCAGGTCGGCGGCGTGATGGACGACATCCCGCCCGGCTGGGAGGCAAAGTGCCGCGAGTTCCTCGACCTGCTGCCCGGCCGCCTCGACCAGTACGAGGCGCTGCTCGACCGCAACGAGATCTGGCTGCAGCGGATGAAGAACGTCGGCGTTGTCTCGCGCGAGCGGCTGCTCGCCTACGGCGTCACCGGCCCGCTGCTGCGCGCCGCCGGCGACCCCTGGGACCTGCGCAAGGCGGCCCCCTACTCCTCCTACGACGAGTTCGACTTCAAGATCCCGGTCGGCACGATCGGCGACTGCTACGACCGCTACCGCGTCCGGATGGCCGAGATGCGCGAGTCGGTGAAGATCGTCGCCCAGGCGCTCGACGGGCTGCCCGAGGGGCCGTTCATCACCACCAACCGCAAGGTTGCGTTGCCGCCCCGCCACGAGCTGGCGACCTCGATGGAGGCGCTGATCCACCACTTCAAGCTCGTGACCGAGGGCTTCCGCGTGCCGGCCGGCGAGGCCTACAACGCGATCGAGTCGCCGCGCGGCGAGCTCGGCTGCTACATCCTCGCCGACGGGTCCGCCAAGCCGGCGCGCGTCCACATCCGCGACCCCAGCTTCGTCAACCTCCAGGCGCTCGCCGAGATGAGCGAGGGCGGCCTGATCGCCGACATGATCGCCAACATCGCGATGCTCGACCCGATCCTCGGGGGGATCGACCGGTGATGCGCGTCGATCGCCCCACGCGCGGAGCGCAGACGGACCGGTCCCCCGGAGACGTCTCGGAGCACGCGGGAGCGAGGTCCGGCGAGCAACGCATCGACCGTCGTCTCAAGCCGCTCGGTTGGGACGTCGCCGCCGACCTCGACGCCCCGCCGGCGACGATCCCGGAGATCTCCGAGACCGAGGTGCCGGCCGCGCTGCGCGAGCGGATCGAGGCGCTGATGGCCCGCTACCCCGACCGCCGCTCGGCGACGCTGCCGGCGCTCGACGCCGCCCAGCGCGTCCACGGCTGGTGCTCGCCGGAGGCGATCGCCCAGGTCGCGGCGGTGATGCGCGTCACCCCCGCCTACCTGTCCTCGGTGGCGACCTTCTACGACATGCTGCGCACCGAGCCGGTCGGCAGCCGCTACGTCTACGTCTGCACCAGCGTCGCCTGCTGCCTGCGCGACGCCAAGACCGTCCACGACGCGATCGCCGACGAGGCCGAGCGCCAGGGCCTCGAGGACTGCGACATCCGCGAGTTCGAGTGCCTCGGCGCCTGCGACATGGCGCCGATGGCCTCCGTCGACGGCCGCTACGTCGGCCCGCTGAGCACCGCCGACGCGCCCGAGATCGTCGCCGCGCTGCGCGAGGACCGCGACGTGCTGCCCGGCCGCGGGCTCGGCGACGCGCCGGCCGCCCCGGCCGCCGGCGGCGACCCGGGAGGTGAGCCGCGATGACCGCCGAGTCGCTCGAGACCAGGGTCCTGACCGCCAACCTCGACGTCGCCGACCTCCACCGCATCGACGTCTACGAGTCGACCGGCGGCTACGCATCGGCGCGCAAGGCGGTGCTCGAGCTCAGCCAGGAGCAGGTGCTCTCCGAGCTGGAGTCCTCCGGCCTGCGCGGCCGCGGCGGCGCCGGCTTCTCGATGGGCAAGAAGGCGAGCTTCATCCCCAAGGGCTCGATGGACAAGTACCTCTGCTGCAACGCCGACGAGTCCGAGCCCGGCACCTTCAAGGACCGCCTGCTGATGCAGCGCAACCCCCACCTGCTGGTCGAGGGGGTCATCATCGGCGCGATCGCCGCGGGCGCGAACCGCGCGTTCATCTTCATCCGCGGCGAGTACGCGCTCCAGGCCGACATCCTCGACGCCGCCGTCGAGGAGGCCTACGCCAAGGGCTACCTCGGCGAGAGCGTCTTCGGCTCCGGCGTCCAGGTCGAGCTGGTCGTCCACCGCGGCGAGGGGGCCTACATCTGCGGCGAGGAGTCGGCGCTGCTCGACGCGCTCGAGGGCAAGCGCGGCAACCCGCGCCTGAAGCCGCCGTTCCCGGCCAACCAGGGCCTCTACCAGGGCCCGACGCTGATCAACAACGTCGAGACGCTCTGCAACACGCCGATCATCATCGAGAAGGGCGCCGAGTGGTACCGCCGGCACGGCGTCGGCAACTCGACCGGCACCAAGCTGGTGTCGGTGTCGGGCAACGTGCGGCGCCCCGGCAACTACGAGATCGAGCTGGGCATCACCGCGCGCGAGATCGTCTACGGCCTCGCCGGCGGCCCGCCCGAGGGCCACGAGATCAAGTGCTGGTTCCCCGGCGGCTCGTCGGCGCCGGTGCTGCTGCCCGAGGACCTCGACCGGCCCTACACCTTCGAGTCGATGGCCGAGGCCGGATCGATGCTCGGCTCCGGCGCGATCATCGTCGTCGACGACTCGATCCCGATCGTCGACGTCGCGCTGCGGCTGGCGAAGTTCTACCGCCACGAGTCGTGCGGCAAGTGCGTCCCGTGCCGCGAGGGCACCAACTGGACGGTGAAGATGCTCGAGCGCATCGACGCCGGCGAGGCGACCCCGATGGACATCGAGATCGTCGCCTCGGTCCAGCAGAACATCATCGGCAACTGCCTCTGCGTGCTCGGCGACTCGATGGCGATGCCGATCGGCTCGATGATCGCCCACTTCCGGCCCGAGTTCGAGGCCCACATCGAGGCGGCGCGCGAGCGGGCCGAGCACGACCTGCTCGCCGCCCCCGTCGAGAGCGCCGAGAACCTGGCCGCCAGCGCCCACGCGGGACCGGGGGTCGGCTGATGGCGCGCCCCGAGCCGAAGCTGATCACCTTCGAGATCGACGGCCGCGAGGTGACCGCCGCCGAGGGCACGATGCTCGTCGACGCGGCCAAGCACGGCGACGTCGAGATCCCCTACTTCTGCTACGAGCCGAAGCTCGGCGCGCCGGTCGGCGCCTGCCGGATGTGCCTGGTCGAGATCGAGGGCATCCCGAAGCTCCAGACCTCCTGCTCGACGCCGGTCAAGGACGGCATGGTCGTCCACACCACCACCGACCGCGTCAAGGCCGCCCAGAACGCGGTCGTCGAGTTCCTGCTGGTCAACCACCCGCTCGACTGCCCGGTCTGCGACAAGGGCGGCGAGTGCCCACTGCAGGACATCTCCTACGGCTGGGGCCTGGGCAAGTCGCGGATGGTCGAGCCCAAGCGCCACTTCAAGAAGCCGCTCGAGGTCTCGCCGCTGGTGGCGATCGACCGCGAGCGCTGCATCCTCTGCTACCGCTGCGTGCGCTTCTCGCAGGAGATCGCCGAGGACTACCAGCTCGCCTTCCTCGAGCGCGGCGACCACACCTACGTCGGCACCCACGACGGCCGCCCCTACGTCGCCCCGTTCAGCGGCAACATCATCGAGCTGTGCCCGGTCGGGGCGCTGACCTCGACCGCCTACCGCTTCCGCGCGCGGCCGTGGGACATCGAGCAGGCCGGCTCGGTCTGCACCGGCTGCGCCGCCCAGTGCAACGTCAGCTACACCGTCCGCGACGACGAGAAGGTCCTGCGCGTGCTCGCGCGCGACAACAGCCAGGTCGACGACGGCTGGGTCTGCGACAAGGGCCGCTTCGGCTACGAGTCCTTCCACTCGCCCGACCGCGTCAC
>JAAYBF010000265.1 GCA_012718975.1 Solirubrobacterales bacterium
CGAGCGCGAGGCGGGAACGGACGGCGAGCTTGCGGTAGATGTTCGACAGGTGGTACTCGACGGTCTTGACCGACACGAACAGGTGCTCCGCGGCCTCCCGGTTGGAGCGACCCTCGGCGACGGCGATCGCGACCGGCACCTCGGCGTCGGTCAGCCGATCGGCCAACCCGGCCGCTGGTGAGTCGACCTCGTGGCGGCCCGCCGACGCACGATCGCTCCACGGCCGGGCGCCCAGCCGGTCGAACAGGGCGCGTGCATCCGCCAGATCGCGCGATCCGGCGACGTCGTCGCCGGCGGCGATCCGCGCCTGGCCGCGGGCGAGCAGCGAGCGGGCGTGCTCGAACGGCGCGCCGAGGGCCGCGAGGGTGTCCACCGACTCGTCGAGCAGCGCGAGGCGCTGCGTCGCGTCGTCCGCGAGCATCGCGGCGCAGCGGGCGATGGTGCCCGCCGCGTGGGCGCGGCCCGTGCGCGCGGCGTCGGCCGCGAACCGATCGAGCGCGACCCGGGCGTCGGCGCTCCGACCGGCCCCGATCAAGGCCTCGACGTGGTCCGCCTGCCACCACACGAGGTCGGTCTCGTGGACGTCACCGTCGGCCCACGCGGCGGCGAGCGGCTCGAATGCGGTGGCGGCCGCGGCGGGATCGCCGTGCGTCAGCTCGCACAGCCCGATCGCCGCCCACGCCCAGGCCGACGTCAGGCGCAGGTTCGTCGGAACGCCGCGGCGCAACGAACAATGTGCCGCCGCGATGCAGTCCGACCGGCGTCCGGTCGCCGCCAACACGTGGGCGCGGTATCCCTCGCCGAGGTCGGCGAGCCGATCGTCACCGGCGGCGCGGACGACGGCGATCGCCCGCTCGACCTCCGCGAGCGCGTGCGTCCAGCGCCCGGTGCGCCACAGCGCGTCGGTCAGGAGGAACGACGTCAGCGCCGTCATGCCGATCGCTCCACCCGCGCGCCCGACGTCGCCGGCGGCGCGGAGCAGGCCGATGCCGTCGTCCCAGTCCGACCGCACGACCGCCGCGAAGCCGACGAGCTCGGCGAACGCGGCACCGAAGGCGCTGTCCAGGCTCGCCGCCGCCGTCGCGAGTCCGATCGCATCGCGCAAGACCGGGTCGGACGTCGCCGCGGCGCCGCCCATCGACTCGACGACGGCCGTGATCACCGGGACCGCGAGCTGCAGGGTCGGGTCGCCCGACGCGGCGGTGGCGCTGGCCGCCTCCGCGCACAGTGCCCGGCCCGCTGTCACGTCGAGCGCCAGCACCGAGTGCACGCAGGCGTGGATCAGCAACTCGGCGGCACCGCCTGGATGGTCGGTGCCGAATCGCCGCGCTCCTGCTCGCAGCTCCTGCATCGCGACCCCGGGCCCCTCGATCCACGCGAGCGCCTGCCCCGCCTGCGACCGTGCCCGGATCTCGTCGGCCGGTTCGGCGTCAGGGAGGGCGGCGCGGGCGTAGGTCACGGTCGCTTCGAGCCGGCCGCTCATAAAGGCCTGGACCGCGGCATCGACCCAGCGCCGCGCGCGCAACGCCGGCGACGTGGTCGCGAGCGCGGCGAGTCGCAGCGCCTCGCTCGCGGTGTGGGTCGCACCGCGAGCGGCCGCCCGCCGGCCGGATGCGTCGAGGCCGTCGGCGAGCCGGTCGTCGAGCTGCGTGCCGGCCGCGGCCCGGTGCCGCAGCGCCCGCTCGTCGTCGCCGCTGGCGTACAGCGCATCGGCGGCGCAGCGATGGACCGCCGCGCGGTCAACGTCGGCGACGAGGTGCAAGGCGGTCGCTCGCAGCACGGGCGAGCTCCAGCGGACGGTGTCGGTCGCCTCGAACGACCGCGTCGCCACGGCGAGATCGAGGTCGGCGTCCGAGCACCCGAGCGCGGACAGCGCGGCATCGAGCACACGACGGTCGACGCCGTCGAGCGCAGCCGCGGCGGCCGCTGCCAGCAACGCATCGGGCGGCAACCCGGCGAACCCGGTCGCCAGACGTTCGGAGACCACCTCGGTCAGCGGCACGTCGATCGGGAGGGGCGCGTTCCCGGCCCTTTGATCCTCGTCCAGACCGGAGACCAAGAGCTGCAACGCCAGCGGGTGGCCCCGCGCGATCTCGTAGCACTGGCGCGCGACCCGGGTGCTCATGCCTCCCGCCGACAGCGCCTCCACCGCCGCGTCCTGCGACCAGCCGTCGAGCGGGTTGACCGTGAAGCCCGCCTGCTCGAAGAACGATCGCCACGACGGCGGGCAGCTGAGCGCGAAGCCGACCGCTCCGACGTCGAGGCGGCGGGCGGCGAAGAGGATGGTCTGGAGCGAGTCGGCGTCGGCCCAATGGGCGTTGTCGATGACGACGAGAACCGGCCGCCGCGTCGCCGTCTCGTGCAGCGCGTCGGCGAGTGCCGTGCCGCGTGCGAGCAGGTTCGGGGCCGGCCGACCTTGGTCGGTGAGCGACGCGAGGAGATCGTCATCGGTCAGAGCCAGCTGGCCGAGCACGAGCGCGAGCGTGAGGAACGCCACCTCGGCCTCGA
>JAAYBF010000056.1 GCA_012718975.1 Solirubrobacterales bacterium
GGCCCTTTCCGGCATTCCAGACAGTGCTCGACCGCCTGACCGAGATTCGTAGCTTCCTCTAGCGGGGCGTGCGCGCTCGTCAGGTGCGCCGATGGGCGTCGACGCAGATAGGCAGCCGGGCCGGGACGGGCGGTGCGGGTACCCGAAGGTCCCCACACCACCCGGCCGTCCCGGCCCTACCGCCGTTCCGGCACGGCCATACTCGCCGTCGGGCCAGACGGATGTAATCGGGTGTCTGCCAATCGGCATAGGCCCGGGATCGCGGAGGCGATGGCCGGATCGGGTTCGGGAGGGACCGCGGCAAAGAAGGGGTAGCCGCCGTCGCCGGTGTGGAATAGAGTCTGCGCCGATGGAGGTAGTGGCGTTCCTGGTGCCGTTCGTGCTGCTGGGCGGGCTTGTCCTGTTCGTCGCCTTCTGGGGCGGGCCGGGCGGCGCGCGCGAGGCCTACCTGACGCGTGGGCGGAGGCTGTTCAGCCTGACGATCGTCGTGCTCTACGTGGGTCTCGGGATCGTCGTCCCCGCGCTCGTCGTCGCCAACAAGGGCGAGGCGGCCGGCGGGGTGGGGGTTCTCCAGAACCAGGACATGACCGAGACCGAGGAGCAGGGCAAGGACCTGTTCGACCAGTACTGCGCCAGCTGTCACAGCCTCGCAGCGGTCAACGCGCGCGGCATCACGGGCCCCAGCCTCGACGAGCTCGGCGAGCTGACGCCGGAGCGGGTGCTCAACGCGATCCGCAACGGCGGCACCGGCCAGGGACTGATGCCCGCCGGTCTGCTGGAGGGCGAGGAGGCCGCGGCGGTCGCCGAGTACGTCGCCAAGGTCGCTGGCGCGAACTGAGCCGTTCGGCTCAGTGCGCTTCCGCCGGTGGCGCTGTTACGATGCCGCCGACCATCAAGCCAAAGCCCGAATCCCTCAGGGCGTGGGGGAACCAAATCGGCCGCAAGGCCAGGGGCGAATCGCCGCAAGGCGTAGCGCAGCTCTTTCAGCGCGAGTCCGTCAGCTAACCCCGCCGGCAAGACGAAAGAGAGCAGATGCAGACCACCGCTGCCCGCTCCGCGCGGACCGACGAGCACAGAGCAGAAGGTCGCCGCACCGTCGTCATCACGGGTCAGCCCGTCCCTCCGCGTCGGCGTCCGCCGCGTGCGCAGGCGCAGATCCAGGCCCGCCCGGACCGCGTCGCGATGTGGGCCTTCGCGCTCGGCATCTTCCTGGTGCTGATGGCGATCGCCACCGCCAGCGCCTAGCCCACCCTTACCGCCGCCGGTCACCCGGGCCTCCGAGCCCGGCCGTGGGCAAACTTCTGGGCCGTGGCTATCCTTACTTCTCGTAAGCACCCGTTTCGACGAGAGCGCTGAGATGAAGACCAAGGAGAGCCGTTTCAAGGTCCACGACGAGATGACCGCGCCCGACGGGAGCCTGCCCGTACTCAAGGGCGCGCTCGCCGCCGGCGGCCAGCTCTCGAACTTCGTCGGCGTGCTCGCCGGCTCGCCCGCCGCGCTGCGCGCCTACGCGCGCTTCCGCTCCGAGTTGCGCCAAGGCACTCTTCCCGCGCGCACCCAGCAGCGGATCGCGCTCGCGGTCGCAGCCGACCAACAGAGCGAGTACGCGCTCGCGGCGCTTCAGCGCAGCGCCCGCAACGCTGGCCTCGGCGTCGACGAGATCGCCCTAGCGCGCGAGTTCGACTCCGGCGACGAGCGCGAGGCCGCGCTGCTGCGCTACGTCCGCGGGCTGCTCGCCGGCGACGGCCCGCCGCCGCGGCACCTCCACGAGGAGGCCCGCGAAGCCGGCTGGGAGGACGAGCAGATCCTCGAGGCCGTCTCCCACGTGGCCCTGCACAGCTTCGCCAACCTCGTCACCCGGGCCGGCGACGTCCCGGCCGACGGATCGGTCGAGGAGGGCCGGGCCGTCCGGGCGGCGTGAGCCCGGTCGTCTAGGATTCGCGCCATGGGTGCCGGGATGTCCACGGTTACCGAGACGGCCGAGCAGCCGGCGGTATCCGGGACCCCCAACGCCGATCGCGCGCCCTGCTGCGCGATCTACCACCGTGCGGTCGAGCTGATCGGCCGTCGTTGGACCGGCGCGATCCTGCTGGTGCTCGTCGAGGACGGGCCGCTGCGCTTCTCCGAGATCCGCGAGCTGGTGCCCGACGTCTCCGACCGCCTGCTCTCCGAGCGACTCAAGGAGCTCGAGGCCGAGGGGATCGCGGTCCGCCGCGTCTACGACGAGACGCCGCAACGCGTCGAGTACGAGCTGACCGACAAGGGCGCCGCGCTGCGACCCGCGCTCGCGCTGCTCAAGCAGTGGTCCCACGACTACTGCGACGACGCCGAGCGCCGCGCCGGCTGCGGCGGGTAGCCGTCCGTCCCCGGGCGCGTTAGCCTTGGCGGCCTTCAGCCGCCGACACACGCACCGCAAGGGGACCCCATGGCCGACCAGCCGAAGACCGTCACCGACATCCTCGCCTTCGTAGAGGATCGCGACATCCGGTTCGTCCGGCTGTGGTTCACCGACATCCTCGGCCAGCTGAAGAGCTTCTCGATCAACTCCGCCGAGCTCGGCGACGCCTTCGAGGGGGGGATGGGCTTCGACGGCTCGTCGATCACCGGCTTCAACGCGATCGAGGAGTCCGACATGATCGCGATGCCCGACCCGTCGACGTTCGCCGTGCTGCCGTGGCGGCCCGAGGACAAGGGCGTCGCGCGGATCTTCTGCGACGTCCAGACCCCGAACCGCGAGCCCTACGAGGGCGACCCCCGCCACGTCCTGCGCCGCGCGCTGAAGCGGGCGGAGGACATGGGCTTCGACACCTTCAACGTCGGGCCCGAGCTGGAGTACTTCTACTTCCGCAACGCCCGTCCCGAGGACGGCGTGCCGGAGATCCTCGACGAGGGCGGCTACTTCGACCTCACCACCCTCGACGCCGGCTCCGACGTGCGGCGCGAGACCGTGCTCGCGCTCGAGCAGCTCGGCATCCACGTCGAGTACACCCACCACGAGGTCGGGCCGTCCCAGCACGAGATCGACATGCGCTACGCCGACGCGCTCAAGATGGCCGACGACTGCATGACCTACCGCATCACGGTCAAGGAGTACGCGATGAAGTACGGCTGGCACGCCACCTTCATGCCCAAGCCGCTCTTCGGCGAGAACGGCTCCGGGATGCACACCCACCAGTCGCTGTTCAAGAACGGCGAGAACGCCTTCTTCGACGCCGACGACCAGTACTACCTCTCGGACGTCGGCAAGGCCTTCATCGCCGGCCAGCTCAAGCACGCCCGCGAGATCTCCTCGGTCTTCGCCCAGTGGGTCAACTCATACAAGCGGCTGGTCCCGGGCTACGAGGCGCCGGTCAACCTGGCGTACTCGAGCCGCAACCGCTCGGCGTCGATCCGCATCCCGATGTACTCCGCGTCGCCGAAGGCCAAGCGCCTCGAGGCGCGCTTCCCCGATCCGGCGTGCAACCCGTACCTCGCGTTCGCCGCGATGCTCATGGCGGGGCTCGACGGCATCCAGCGCAAGCTCGATCCGGGCGATCCGCTCGACAAGGACCTCTACTCGCTGAGCCCCGAGGAGCTGAAGGGCGTCCCGACCGTGCCCGGCTCGCTCGACGGCGCGCTCGCCGCGCTCGAGCGCGATCACGAGTTCCTCCTGAAGGGCGACGTCTTCACGAAGGACGTGATCGACGAGTGGATCAGCTACAAGCGGGCCAAGGAGATCGACCCGATCCGCCTGCGCCCGACGCCGCTCGAGATGCAGATGTACTACGACATCTGAGCGCTCTCTCCTCGCTCCCGAACGCCCGCGCGTGAGCCCACGCGCGGGCGTCTTCTTTTCGAGGCGTTCCCGGTCCGCGCGACGATCGGGGGA
>JAAYBF010000057.1 GCA_012718975.1 Solirubrobacterales bacterium
CGGTGAGCGGGCCGGCGACGTCGGTGCGCTGCTCGCGCTGGAGGACCTCGCTGTCGGGGATCGCGGTCCGCTCGAAGCTGGCGAGCGCGGGCACCTCCGGCGCGGGGATCGCCGGGTCCTCGGGCATGAAGAGCGGGACGGCGTCGATCGCGTTGCCGCGCTGGATGCGCAGCATCGACTTCCAGTTGCCGTGGACCGGGATCGGCTCGGTGGACCGGTAGACGCCTGGGCCGACACGCTCGAGGCGGTCGACGATCAGGCCGCCGCCCTGCCAGGCGGTGACGGTCAGCCACTCCGCGTCCTCGCCGGCGTCGGGCGGGTCGAGGCGGAGCTCGGCCGCGACGGTGCGCTCGGAGCCGGAGCCGACCTCGGTGAGCGTCGCGGCGACCGTCAGCGGCGGGCCCGGCGGGGTGTAGAGGGCCCAGACCACGAGAATGCCGAGCGTCGCGGCGGCGAGCGCCCCGGCGGGTCGCAGCGCCGGCACGCGCGGCATCTCGTCGGCGGCGAGGTGGGTGCCGACCCAGCCGCCGATCAGCGCGGCGGCGACGGCGGCGACGAAGCCGAGCAGCGCGCCCTCGGGCAGCAGAGCGGCGGTCCAGGGGATCGGCATCCAGACCTGGGTCAGCGCCCACTCGGAGGCCAGCCCGACGGTACCGATCGCGACGCCCGACCAGGCGGAGAAGGCGAGTGCGCGGCGGCGTGCGGGGATCGCGAGCGCGAGCGCCTCGATCGCCAGCGCCGAGCCGAGGTAGAGCGGGAAGTGGGGGGTCGACTGGCCGAAGACAGGCCCGACGAGCAGCGCGATCAGGCCACGGATCGCCAGGAAGAAGAGGACGGCGCCGACCGCCGCGCCGCGGCCGAGCCAGATCCGGGCGGCAACCAGCACGACGCCGGCCGCGACCGCGATCAGGATCGGGTGGAAGATCAGCCGGAACTGGCCGACGCCGAAGTCGAACTCGGCCTGGAAGGTGGACATGCCGAGCAGCAGGCCGCCGGTCAGCGCGACCATCCGCGCCTTGTCCATCCAGGGGGCCTCGTCGCGCGTGCGGCCGGCGGCGGCCATCGCGCGGCGCGACTCGGTCTGCAGGACGGCGATCCCGACCAGCGTCATCGACGCCCCGCCGATCAGCATCAGGTGGGTCGGACCCCAGAGCGTCACGTCCTGGCCAAAGATGCGGTGCCAGAGGTCGTCGAGCGGGAAGCCGGCGAGCGCGAAGGCGCCGCAGGCGCAGATCAGCACGCCGCCGAGCGGGGCGTACCAGTCCCCGCGCCCGATCCGCACCGCGCACGTCGACGGCCGGCCCTTCGGCAGGACCATCGCGACGAAGCCCGCAGTGAAGATGCCGTAGAGGCCGATCAGGATCAGGTAGTGGGCGGGGTTGGCGAGCGGCCCCTCGTCGCGGCCGACATCGATGTGCAGGGCGATGTCCCAGTACATGCCGAGCGCCGCGATCAGCAGCGAGGCGCCGGCGAGCGCCGCCGGGAAGGCGGCCCAGCCGGGCTGGCCGGACATCCGCTCGGCGTGGGCGGCGAGCCGGCCGAGCACCCGGTTGGTGCCGCGGCGGTGGCCGTCCCCGAGCCAGATCAGCGCGGCCGTGAGGACGGTGGCGCTGACCGTGGCGATCGCGATCTCGCCGGTCGCCGCCCCTCCCGCGGGCGGCGCCTCGGCGCTTGCTGCGAGCAGCAGAGCCTCGATCATTGTCGCACCGTACCATGTGACATCACTTGGTGTCACGCTAAGTAGTGATAACCTCGTCACACAGTGGCCGACGAGGAGCGAGCAGCGCTGCGGGTCGTCGCCGACACCGCCGACGGGCCCGCCGCCGAGGCGGAGGAGCACACGATCGACGAGCTCGGACGCGTGACCGGGATGACCGTCCGGACCATCCGCGCCCACCAGGCGCGCGGCCTGCTCCCGCCGCCCGAGGTCCGCGACCGCGTCGGCTACTACGGCCCCGAGCACGTCGCCCGGCTGCGGCTGATCCAGGAGCTCCAGGGGGAGGGGTTCAACCTGCGCGGCATCAAGCGGCTGCTCGACGCGACCGGGGGGCCGACGCAGCAGCTGCTCGGCTTCGGTGAGGCGGTGCGGGCGCCCTTCGCGGCCGAGGAGCCGCAGGCGCTCACCCGCGACGAGCTGGTCGAGCGCTTCGGCGCCGACCGGGCCGGCGAGCTGCTCGCCCGCGCCGAGCGCGCCGGGACGCTCGTGCCGCTCGGCGGCGACCGCTACGAGGCGCCGGTGCCGTCGCTGCTGGACATCGCCGAGCAGGCCGTCGCCAGCGGCGTCGACCTGCCGAGCGCCGTCGCCGCGATGGACAAGGTCACCGAGCGCTGCGAGGCCATCGCCCGCAGCTTCGTCGCCCTCTACCTCGACCAGGTCTGGAAGCCGTTCGCCGAGGCCGGTTACCCCGAGGACCGCTGGCCCGAGGTGATGGGCTCGATCGAGGCGCTGCGCCCGCTGGCCGCCAAGGCTGTCCAGGGAGCGTTCGAGCTGGCGATGACGCGCGCTGTCGACACCGCCTTCGGCGAGGAGCTCGGCAAGATCGCCAAGGGCCGGCGGCAGCGCTGAAGCGGCGCCGCGCGCCCGTCCTCAGATCAGCTCGAGCCGCTCGTCGAACATGACCTCGCCCTCCAGGGTGCGGTGGACGGGGCACTTGGCGACGATCTGCATCAGCCGCTCGCGCTGCTCCTCGGGGAGGTCCGCGGGGAGCCGTACGACGATCTCGAAGCGGGTCGGCGAGCCCCGGTGGGCGGGCTCGTAGTCGACCGCGACCGCGACCTCGCCGACGTCCCAGCCTTTGCGCCGGGCGTACATCTCGAGCGTGATCGCGCTGCACGACGCGAGGCTCGCCGCGAGCAGCTCCTGCGGGTTGGGCCCGGTGTCGGTGCCGCCGTCGTCGGCGGGCTCGTCGGCGGTCAGGCGGTGGCTGTCGACCTCGATCCGGTGCTCGTAGCCGGCGCCGGGGATGCGGCGCGCGATCGCCTTCACCGGCCCTCACGCCCCTGGAACAGCTCCGGGTCGGGCCGGTCGGCGAAGCGGGCGAGCGCGAACACGGCGTCGGCGAGCCGGTTGAGGTAGCGCAGCACGGTGTCGTCGGCCAGCTCGCCCATCTCGGCGAGCGAGCTGACGCGGCGCTCGGCGCGGCGGATCGCGGCGCGCGCGACATCGAGCCGCGCGGAGAGCTCGTTGCCACCCGGGATCACGAACTTCGGCGGCAGCTCGACGCGGTCCATGTAGCGGTCGATGTCGGACTCCAGCTCGGCGACCATCTCCTCGGTGACTCGGGAGATGCCGTCCTCGAGCCGGCCGGCGGCCTCGGGGGCGGTCGCCAGCTCGGCGCCGGCGACGAACAGCTCGTTCTGGAAGCGGAGGATGTCGACGTAGAGCTCGGAGCCGGGCTCGGCGGCGGCGCGGGCGAGGCCGAGCGCCGAGGCCGCCTCGTCGACCGACCCGTACGCCTCCGGGCGGGGCGACGCCTTTCCGACCCGCCCCCCGTACCAGAGGCCGGTGGTGCCGTCGTCGCCCTTGCGCGTATAGATCTTCACGCCGCTCATTGCAGCAGGTTGAAGAGCAGGCCGGTCGGGATCTTCGGGTGGAAGAACGTCGACTTCGGCGGCATCGACTCGCCGGTCTCGGCGACCGCGCGGACCTGGTCGACCGGCGTGGCGCGCATGAAGAAGCAGGCGTCGGCGCGGCCGGTCTCGACCGCGTCGACGGCGTCGTCGAAGCTCTTGGAGTAGGCGAGGCCGGCCAGCTGGGAGATGTCGTCCTCGGTCATCCCGAGCGCGCCCTTCAGGATCAGCGCCTCGAGCACCGCCGTGTCGAGCCGGCGGTACGGGTCGGGCTTGCCCGGCAGCGCGGCGTCGGCGATCGCCTGGTCCTTCAGCGTCAGCAGGTAGGGCTGGCGGTGGAAGGAGTCCATGTAGCCGAGCTGGGTGCGTCCGGCGGCGTCGCCGCGCGGCTCGAGCCGGTCGCGGTCGACGGCCTCGATCTCGAAGTCGCGCGCGAGCGTGTCGCGGATCGCCTCCTGCTTTGAGCGGTCCGCGGCGAGCCCGGTCAGCAGCCGGTGGGTGGGAAAGACGAGCAGGCCGGGGTCAGACAGCGAGCAGAGCAGCATCAGCACGTAGCGGTGGGGGCCCTCGCCGCCGATCTCCTCGGCGTAGGCGCGGGCGGTCTCGTAGCGGTGGTGGCCGTCGGCGATCAGCAGCTCGGCGTCGGCGAGGGCAGCCTGCAGCGCGGCGATCGCGGCCGGGTCGTCGATCCGCCAGAGCGCGTTGGCGGTGCCCTCGTGGTCGTCGGCCTCGGCGGCCGGCACGCCGGCGGCGGCGCGGTCGATCACGGCCTGGGCGGCGCCGTCGGGGTCGGGGAAGAGGGTGAAGATCGGCGAGAGGTTCGCGCGCGTGGCGCGGGTGAGGCGGAGGCGGTCCTCCTTCGGGCCGGGGTGGGTCCGCTCGTGGGGGCGGATCCGGCCGGGGCCGTAGTCGGTGACCCGGACGCGCGCGAACACGCCGCGGCGGCGCTGGGCGGTGCCGTCGGGGGCGACGTAGCGCTGCTCGAGCGCCCAGAAGGCGGGCTCGCGCTCCTCCACGAGCGCGCCCTGGGTGCGCCAGTGGTCGAGCAGCGTCTCGGCGTGCAGGTAGCGGTCGCCGCCGGCCGGGTCCTCGGGTAGGTCGATCTCGACCACGTTGTACGGCGACTGCGCCACCAGCTCCGCGCGCAGCTCCGCGTCGATCACGTCATACGGCGGCGCGATCACCTCTGCCAGCGGCCCGACGACCTCCGGGGCGTAGCGAAGCGCGCGCAGCGGTTCGATCTCAGCCATCGCGGATGGACCCTACCC
>JAAYBF010000058.1 GCA_012718975.1 Solirubrobacterales bacterium
CGGGGGCCTTGGCGTCGAGCGCGGCGCGCTGGCGGACGCCGAAGCGGTGCTGCTCGTCGACGACGCAGACCGCGAGCGCGGCGAGCTCGACGGTGTCCTCGATCAGCGCGTGGGTGCCGACGACGAGGCCCAGCTCGCCGCTGGCCAGGCGGTCCAGGGCCTCGCGGCGGCGCGGCGCCGGCGTCGCCCCGGTCAGCAGCGCGAAGGGGGTCAGCTCGCCGCCGAGCAGCCTCCCGAGCGTCACCGCATGCTGCTCTGCGAGCGTCTCGGTGGGAGCCATCAGCACTGCCTGGAACCCGGCCTCGCGAGCTCGCAGCATCGCGTAGACGGCGACCACGGTCTTGCCGGAGCCGACCTCCCCCATCAGCAGCCGCTGCATCGGCCGTTCGCGGGCCAGCTCGGCGTCGATCTCGGCGCAGGCGCGCGCCTGGTCGCCGGTGAGTTGGAACGGCAGCCGCTCGCGCCACGGGTCGACGACCGCGCCGGTCGCGGCCAGCGGCGCCGCGGCGCGGCCCTCGCGGCGGGCGCGGCGGCGGCCGGCGACGGCGAGCTGGAGCAGGAACAGCTCCTCGAAGGCGAGCCGGCGGCGCGCGCCGGCGGCGTCGTCGGGCCCGTCGGGGAAGTGGGCGGCGGCGACGGCGGCGGGCCGGTCGCAGAGCGCTTCGGCGACGCGCAGCGCGGCCGGCAGCGGCTCGACCACGTGGCGGATCAGCCGGTAGTCGTCCCAGACGAGCTGGCGCAGCGCGCCGGCGGAGAGCGCGTGGGTGGCCGGGTGGACGGGCACGAGCCCGACGGTGTGGACGGGCGCGGCCCCCTGGCCGAGCGGCTCGTACTCGTCGACCCAGAACTCGTTGCGGGCCTTGCGGCGGCCGTGCAGCAGGACGGCCGCGCCGGGCGCGAGCCGACGCGCGATCCACGGCTGGTTCCACCAGACGGCGACGGCCGGGGCGGTGTCGTCGAAGACCTTCGCCTCGACCTTCTTGCGCCGGCGGTCGCGCAGCGGGCGGACCTTGACGTCGCGGACGGTGACCGCGACCGTCGCCTCCTCCCCCACCCCGAGGCTCCCGAGCCCGCGGACCTCGCGGCGGTCGCGGTGGCTGTGCGGGAAGTGCTCGAGCAGGTCGGCGTGGGTCTCGATCCCGAGCGCGGCCAGGCCCTTGCGCGCCTGCGCCGACGCCTTCACCGCAGCGGCGAGCAGGCTCGGCCGCGGGATCGACCGCGGCACGGCCGCCCGCAGCTCCGCGGCCGTCAGCTCGCCCGTGCCGCCGAAGGAACGCACGCCGGAGTCATATCCGACCGGCCAGGTGCCGCGGGGGTCTGGGGGCGCGAGCCCCCGGTTCCCATCCCCAACCGGCCAGGTGCCGCGGGGGTCTGGGGGCGCGAGCCCCCAGAGGTACTACTCGGCGCAGAGCAGCCACCACCAGGCGGGTTGGCCGCCGTGGTGGTACTCGAGCTCGACGCCGTCGGGGGCGACGGCGGCGACGGCGTCGCCGTCGAGCGGGGCGCCGGCCCCGGCGATGCAGGTGAGCAGCTCGGCGCCCTCGCCGAGGCGGGCGACGGTCGCGGCGAGCGTCGCGGCGGGATCGCCCCAGGCGACCAGCTCCTCGCCGTCGTAGCCGACGGCGTCGCCGACGACGAAGCGGCCGTCGGGGTCGTCGCGGGCGGCCTCGGCCACCCCGCCGACCCGCAGCGCGCCGCGCGCCTGCTCGACGGCGGCGGCGTTCGCGGTCGCGTCGCGGGCGGGATCGAAGGCGAGCAGCGCGGCGAGGCCCTCCTGCGGGCTACGGGTCGCGACGACGCGGACGGTGCGCCCGGCGAGCTTGGCGGCCTCCTCGGCGGCCATGATCACGTTCGGGCTGTTGGGCAGCAGCAGCACCTCGGCGCCGGCGGCGGCTTCGACGGCGGCGAGCAGCTCCGCGGTCGACGGGTTGAGCGTCGGCCCCCCGTCGAGGACCTCGACGCCGAGCTCCTCGTAGAGGGCCGCGACCCCGTCCCCGGTCGCGACCGCGACGGCGGCGCACGCGGCGGCCGGTCGCTCGGCGAGCCGGGCGTTGCGGTCGGCGACCTGCTCGCGCATGTCCGACGCCTCCAGGCGCGACACCTCGCCGTGCCCGTCGAAGACCGCGACCGCGGCGTCGGGGTCGTCGGTGTGGACGTGGACGCGCAGGGCGACGCGGTCGCCGACGACGAGCACGCTGTCGCCAAGTGCCTCGAGCGCCGCGAGAAAGGCGCGCGGCTCGAGGTCGGCCCCGGTGACGGCGAAGTTGGTGCAGTAACGGTAGGTGGAGGACTCGTGCTGGGTGGCGTGGACGACGCGGGCGGCGTCCTGGTGGGCGAGCTCGATCTGCTCGCGGCCGCGCAGCGCGGCGACGACCCCGGCGACGATCACCGTCAGCCCGTAGGCGCCCGCATCGACGACGCCGGCCTCCTTGAGCGCCGCGAGTTGCTCGGGGCCCCGCTCGACCGCCTCCTGGGCGGCGGCGAGCGCGCCCTCGAGCACGTCGGCGATCAGCGCGTCCTGCTCCTCGGGGGTGGCGTCGGGGCCGAGCCGGCGGCGGTCCATGTGGGCGATGTCGTGGGCGACGCGGTGGGCCATCGCGCGCACCGCGCTGAGCATCGTCCCCTCGGCGGGGTCGCGGACCGACGCGTAGGCGGCATCGGCGGCACGCGCGAACGCGGCGGCGATCAGCACCGGGTCGACGAGCTCGCCGGGCCGCGAGGCGAGCTCCTCGGCGGCGCCGCGGACGATCTGGGAGAGGATCACTCCGCTGTTGCCGCGCGCTCCGAGCAGCGCCGCCTTCGCGACCGCGGAGACGACCTCCTCGCGCCCGACGGCGTCGAGCGGCTGGCCGTTGAGGACGTTGAGCTCGTCCATCACGGCGCGCATCGTCATCGTCATGTTGTCGCCGGTGTCGCCGTCGGCGACCGGGAACACGTTGAGGTCGTTGACCTCCCCCCGCCGGCTCTCCAGCTCACTGAGCGCCGCGCCCACGACCCGGCGGAACCGGATCAGACTCTCATCTGCCACGGGTGCTTTCTACACCCCACAGCGGCCAGGTTTCAGCACGGTCGCCCTCGACCCGCCCGCTGAAAGCCGCCTGAGGCGGTGCAGGCCAAGGACGCAGGAAGGCCATAGGCCGGTCGGCCATGGCCGACCGAGGACACCGGCATGCGCCGCCTCAGGCGGCCTTGACTACTTTGCCGGCCTTGAGGCAGCGAGTGCAGACGTACTCGCGCGACGGCGAGCCGCCGACGTCGATCCGGACCTTCTGGAGGTTCGGGTTGAAGCGACGCTTGGTGGCGACCATCGAGTGGCTGCGGCTCTGTCCGAAGGCAGGGCCCTTGCCGCATGAGTAGCAGACCTTAGGCACGGCGGGGAAGGGTACAGGGTCGGCGCGTCAGGCGTCTGCGGGCAGCTCGGCGCGCAACCGTGACATCCGCACGACCGCCCGCGCGGCGTCCTCGCCCTGGTGGCGCTTGCCACCGCCGGTGCGGGCGAGCGCCTGGTCCATGTTGTCCACGGTCAGCACCCCGAACGCGCACGGGACGCGGCTGTCGAGCGACACGCGGGCGATGCCGGCGGCGGTCTCGGCGCAGACGAAGTCGTAGTGGTCGGTCTCACCGCGGATGACGGCCCCGAGGCAGGCGACGCCCGCGTAGCGGCCCGAGTCGGCGCAGTAGCGGGCGGCGAGCGGGAGCTCGAACGCGCCGGGCACGTCGTGGACGTCGACGGGCATGCCGGTCTCGGCGAAGACGCGCTCGGCGCCGTCGACGAGTCGGTCGGCGAGGTCGGCGTAGAAGCGGCCGACTGCGATCGCCCAGCGTTCAGCCATCGGCCCGGCCGCCGCCGTCACGCCCGTGGGCGTGCTCCTCGGCGATCATCTCCTCGTCGAGCGGCAGGCCCTGGTGGTGGAGCATGTGGCCGAGCTTGGCGGCCTTGGTGCGCAGGTACTCGGCGTTGTGGGGGTTCGGCGCGTGCTGGATCGGGATCTGGTCGGTGACGCGCAGGCCGTAGCCCTCGAGGCCGACGATCTTCTTCGGGTTGTTGGTCAGCAGGCGGATCGAGGTGAGGCCGAGGTCGACGAGGATCTGGGCGCCGATGCCGTAGTCGCGCAGGTCGGCCGGCAGGCCGAGCTCGAGGTTCGCCTCGACGGTGTCGCGGCCCTGCTCCTGGAGCCGGTAGGCGCGCAGCTTGTTGAGCAGGCCGATCCCGCGTCCCTCCTGGGCTAGGTAGAGCAGCACGCCGCTGCCCTCCTCCTCGATCCGCGCGAGCGCGTCCTCGAGCTGCTGGCCGCAGTCGCAGCGCAGCGAGTGGAAGACGTCGCCGGTGAGGCACTCGGAGTGGACGCGGACGAGCACGTCGTCGGCGCCGTCGATGTCGCCCTTGACCATCGCGACGTGGTGCTTCTCGTCGACCAGCGAGCGGAAGCCGACCGCGCGGAACTCGCCGAAGGCGGTCGGCAGCGCGGTCTCGACGACCCGTTCGACGAGCTTGTCGTGGCGGCGGCGGTAGGCGATCAGGTCGGCGATCGTGATCAGCTTGAGGTCGTGGCGCTCGCAGTAGCCGCGCAGGTCGCCGACGCGGGCCATCGTGCCGTCGTCGTTGAGGATCTCGCAGATCACGCCGGCCGGGTTGAGGCCGGCGAGGCGGGCGAGGTCGACCGCCGCCTCGGTGTGCCCGGTCCGCTCCAGGACGCCGCCCGGCTTCGCCTTCAGCGGGAACATGTGGCCCGGCTGGACGAGGTCGTCGGGGCGGCTCGACGGGTCGACCGCGACCTGGATCGTCCGCGCCCGGTCGTCGGCGGAGATGCCGGTCGTGACCCCGTCGCGGGCCTCGATCGTCGTCGTGAACGCCGTCCCGAGCGTCGACTCGTTCTTCGCGGGCAGCAGGTCGAGGCCCAGCTCCTCGCAGCGGTCCGGCGTCAGCGCCAGGCAGATCAGCCCGCGCCCCTCCTTCGCCATGAAGTTGACCGCTTCCGGCGTCGCGAACTGAGCGGCGAGCACGAGGTCGCCCTCGTTCTCGCGGTCCTCCGCGTCGACTACGACCACCATCTTGCCGGCCCTGATGTCTACGAGGGCATCCTCGATGGTGCTGAACTGAACGGTGTTCATCCGGCCTCCGTGGTCCGGTCGATGAGCTTCTCGACGTACTTTGCCAGCACGTCGACCTCGAGGTTCACCGGTCGCCCGGGGACGAGCGCGCCGAGCGTCGTCCGCTCGAGCGTCTCGGGGATCAGCGAGACCTCCAGCCAGCCGTCGCCGACGGAGGCGACCGTCAGCGACACGCCGTCGATCGCGATCGACCCCTTCTCGACCACATAGCGCAGCAGCGCCTGCTCGGTGGCGACCCGCACGACGCGGGCGAAGCCCTCCTCGGTCACCGCCGCGACCTCGCCGACGCCGTCGACGTGGCCCTGCACGACGTGACCGCCGAGCCGGCCGCCCGCCGCGACCGGCAGCTCCAGGTTGACCGCGTCGCCGGCCGCGAGCGGCCCCAGCGAGGAGCGGCGCAGCGTCTCGGCCATCACGTCGGCGGTGAAGCGGTCCGCGCCGATCTCGCGCGCGGTCAGGCAGACGCCGTTGACCGCGACCGAGTCGCCCTCCGCCAGCTCGGCGGCGAGATCGGTCTCGACGGCGATCCGCGCCCCGTCGCCGTCGCCGCTGACGGCGGCGACGCGACCGGTCCCGGCGACCAGCCCGGTGAACATCAGCGGCTCACCACTCCCTGATCCGGGCCGTGATCAGCACGTCGTCGTCGATCCGCTCGACGTCGACGTCGACGGCGCGGACCGCGTCGGCGATCCGCTCGATCCCCTCCCCCTCGATCGCCGCACGCGCCTCGCGCCCGCCGATCAGCAGCGGGGCGACGAACATCCGCGCCTCGTCGATCTCGCCGGCCTCCAGGAACACCCCGGCGAGGTGCGGTCCGCCCTCCAGCAGCAGCGAGTGGACATCGCGCGCGCCGAGCTCGTCGAGCGCGCTGCGGACACGGGCCGCCTCGTTCTCGCCGGTTGTGACGATCACCTCGACACCGGCGTTGCGCAGCGCCTCGACGCGGGCGCGCTGGGCGGCGCGGGAGCAGACGAGGATCACCGGCACCTCGCTCACGCTGCGCACGAGCTTGGAGTCCAGCGGCAGGCTCGCCTCGGAGTCGAACACCACCCGGCGCGGCTGGCGGGCGACGCCCTCGATGCGGGCGGTCAGCAGCGGATCGTCGAGCGTCGCGGTGTGGATCCCGACCGCGACCGCGTCGCAGTCGGCGCGCCAGCGGTGGGCGCGGGCGCGGCTCGCCTCGCCGGAGATCCACTGCGAGTCGCCGTTGCGGGTCGCGACCTTGCCGTCGAGGGTCATCGCCGACTTGAAGACGACCGCCGGCCGGCCGGTGCGCGCATGCTTGCGGAACGGCTGGTTGATCAGCCGCGCCGCGCGGCCGACCTCCTCGCCGTCGAGGACGTCGACGGCGATCCCCTCGTCGCGCAGGATGCCGAGGCCGCGTCCGGAGGCCTTCGGCGTCGGGTCGTCGGAGGCGACGACCACACGGCCGATCCCGGCCGCGACGATCGCGTCGGTGCACGGCGGCGTGCGGCCCTCGTGACAGCAGGGCTCCAGCGACACGTACAGGGTGGCGCCGGCCGGATCCTCGGTGCACGCCTCCAGCGCCGCCCGCTCGGCGTGCGCCTCCCCCGCGCGGACGTGGAAGCCCTCGCCGATCGCGCGGCCGTCCTTGACGACGACCGCCCCGACCAGCGGGTTCGGGCTCGTGCTCCCACGGCCGCGCAACGCCAACTCGACGGCGCGCCGCAGGTGACGTACGTCCTGGTCGGTGACGGTGCTCGGGGGCATGCGGGTGACGGGCGGGACGGGCGCCGAATGTAGCAGCGGTCCGACCACGCACTATGGCGCATCCCGTCTTCGCGAATGCCTATCGTGCCCCGCCCCGATGTCCTCCCCCGCGCCCCGCACCTCCGCACGCCCGCTCCCCGCCTGGCCCGCCGACCGGCCGCTGCGCGCCTGGCAGGCCGAGGCGCTCGACCTGCTGCTCGGCGAGCCCGACGGCAGCTTCCTCGCCTCCGCGACGCCCGCCGCCGGCAAGACGACCTTCGGGCTCAAGGTCGCCCACGAGCTGCTCCGTCGCGGCCTCGTCGGCCGTGTCGCGATCGCGGCGCCCACCACCCACATCTGCCGCCAGTGGGCCGCCGACGCCGCCCGCTACGGCATCGACCTCGAGCCCAACCGCCCCAACGGCGAGGGCCCCGAGCCGCGCGACCGCCACGGCGTCGCGGTCACCTACCAGACCGTCGCCGCCGGCCCCGCCGTCCACCGCCGCGCTGCAGCCGGCCGGCGCACCCTGCTGATCGCCGACGAGCCCCACCACATGGGCGAGCTCGCCGCCTGGGGCCAGAGCGCCGCCGACGCGTTCGGCGGCGCCGCGCTGCGGCTGCTGCTGTCGGGAACCCCGTTTCGCTCCGACAACACCGCGATCCCCTGGGTCGACTACGACGACGACGGCCTCAGCAGCTCCGACTTCGCCTACTCCTACACCGACGCGCTCGTCGACGGCGTCTGCCGGCCGATCACCTTCATGACCTACGGCGGTGAGATGGAGTGGGTCTCCGGCGGCGAGACGCGCCGCTTCGACTTCGACGTCGCGCTGCCGCGCCAGGAGGCCGCCCGCCGTCTGCGGACCGCGCTCGACCCCGACGGCGACTGGGTCGGCGAGGTCCTCCGCGACGCCGACGCCCGCCTGACCGACTGCCGCGCCGACGGCCACCCCGACGCCGGCGGGCTCGTCGTCGCCGCCGACAAGGAGCACGCCCGCCGCCTCGCCGCCCGCCTCGCCGCGATCTCAGGCGACCAGCCCGCGATCGTCACCTCAGACGACCCCGGCGCCTCCGCCGCGATCGAGCGGTTCGCACGCGGCAGCGAGCGCTGGCTCGTATCGGTCCTGATGGTCTCCGAGGGCGTCGACATCCCCCGCCTGCGCGTCGGCGTCTACGCCACCGCCGCCCGCACCGAGCTGTTCTTCCGCCAGGTCGTCGGCCGGTTCGTCCGCCGCACCCCCGCCCCCAGCCGCCAGATGAGCTTCCTGCTGCTCCCCGCCGACCCGCAGCTCAAGCGGCTCGCCGCCGCGATCGAGGAGGAGCGCCGCCACGCGCTCGCGCTCGACCCCGCGCTCGAAGAGCGCGACGAGCCCGTCGAACGCTCCGCCCCCACCCAGGACGGCTTCGTCGCCCTCTCCTCCAACGCCCGCCTCGACGACGTCATCCTCTCCACCACCCGGCCGGGCGACGCGCTGCACCTCTTCGCGGACGAGTCGAGCCCCGACCTGGCGACGACGACCGTGCCGCCGGAACGGGACGAGGAGCCCGAGACGGCCCCGACCGAGCCGGAGCCCGCCTACGTCCGCCGCCGCCGCCTGCGCGACCGCCGCTCCCAGCTCGTCGCCGAGGCCGCCCGCGGCTCCGGCGAGGAGCACCGCGCCGTCAATGCCCGCCTCAACCGCGCGGTCGGCATCCGCTCGGTCAACGACGCCACCGACGCCCAGCTCGAACGGTCGATCGCGTTGCTGGAGCGGGAGCTGGGGTTGGTCGGGTAGGGCGGGGTGAGGTGGGGCGGCCTAGGGTCAGGCCGCGCGTCCCGCGGGTCCTGTCTCCGGTGGCGGTTTTCGTGCTCGGCTCCGCTCTAGCGCTCTCCAGGATCGTGGTGCCGGCGGTCCGTGGGGCGTTGGCTGGGGAGCAGCTCCGCGCTTCGCCTGCGCGCGAACAACCGCCACCGTCGCCACCCGCGGAGGCCAGCGTGGAGGGGCGCTACGCGCCGGCCTTTCTTTGGGAGGGAGCGGGAGCCTGGGGCGTTGGCTTGTCCTTGGGGTTCGGGTCCGGCGTTTGCCGGTCGTCCCTGAGGCCTACCCGCCGTTTCCCAGCCCTCCCATCCCGACGTTTCCCGGCCCGGCAGCCGCCGGTGCGACGTTTCGGGGACGGTGCGGCCCCAACCCGACGTTCCCAGGCCCGCCGACCGCCGGTCCGACGTTTGCCCCACTATGCGCGGGAAGCGATGGACGGACGGAGGAATAGCCGGGAGATGATGGACCGACCCTGAAACGGCCTGGAAACAGCGGGCCGACCGGGTCGAAACCGGCGAACGGCGGGCCGAGACGGCCCATGGCACCCCATCGATGCCCCGGCGGCCCCGGCCAGCACCCACAACCCTCCAACGAACCGTTCCGGGCCGCTCCCCTCCCTACCCAGCCAACCGACCCCCGGCCGACCCTCGCCCGCCCGCCTCGAGCGGAACGCCACCCGCCCCCAACACTCGGGCGCCGTGGTCAGGGGATGTACTGGTCGCCGGCCAGCTGGCGGATGGTGTAGCGGCCCTTGGGCCAGCCGTAGCGGAAGCCCTTGGGGGAGCGGACCCACTCGGTGTGGTTGCGGGCGAGGTCGAGGGCGCGGTCGGCCCACCAGGCGCCGATCGGCAGCGGGCCGCCGTTGCAGGACCCGGCCGAGTAGCCGGGCCGGTTGACGTAGAGGTAGGCGTCGACGAGACCGGGCCGCAGCGTGTCGGTCGACGGCGCCGGGCCGAGGCCGCGCTTGCCGGCGTGGCACCAGATGTTCACCCGCCGCCACTGCTTGGGGTCCTGGCGGCTGATCCAGCGGCGGTAGTGCAGCGGCCCGCGGCCGTTCTCGGAGGTGTTGACGATGAAGTGCTTGCCGCCCGTCAGGCGCGAGATCGCGGCGCCGTGGCGGACGTTGGCCACCGTCCAGTCCTTGTGGGTGACGTTGAGCATGAACCCGCGGACCTTGTGGATCCCGAGGTAGCGCAGCTGCTTGGCGGTGCGCGCCGCGGGCTCCCAGTCGGACGCGCCGGCCTCGATGTAGACCGTCGCGTTGGGCAGCCTGGAGAACACCTCGACGCCGTAGCGGAGCGTGTCGAGCCGCGCCTTGCGGCGGCTCGGGGCGAGGCAGTCGACGGTGCCGAGCGAGTCCGGCTCGAAGCCGATCACCACGCGCGCGTCGCCGATGCCGGCCGCGAAGCGGTCGTAGAAGCGGCGGGTGCGGGCATCCTCGGCCTCGCCGCCGGCCATGTAGCGGCGGTGACACGCCTTGCCCTGGTGGCGCATGACCACGATCTGGGCGACCGAGCCGGGCTGCTCGCGCTGCACGCGCTCGACGTAGTTGCGCGCCGCGCCGAACGTGCCGCCCTTGTCGTCCTCGTTCCAGCGGCCGAACCACTTGAACTGGGGCTGCAGGGCGACCTTCGCGAGCAGCGCCGCCTTGCCGTGCTGGCCGCGGCGACGGTACTTGACGTACTGCTCGTACTGGGGCGCCCACGTCCTGTCGACGAACCACTCCAGCCCGACGAGCGGGTTCGGGGCCGCGGGGTCGGCTCCGCGCGGGTCGATCGTCTGGGCGTTGGCGGGGGCGGACGACAGGGCCACGGCGGCCAGGGCCGCCGCGATCGCCGTCGTCGTCGGGAGGAGTCGCACTCTCATCGGTATCGGCAACCGGCGAGAGCGCTTTAGGTTGCGGCCCGAGAGCCGGCTAGTTGATCAGCTCCTCCTGCTGAGCCTTGGTGTCGGGCGCCTTGATGTAGGGCTGCTGCTCGTCCTGGCGCTCCTCCTCGTGGTAGACCGACTCGGCGTTGACGGCCCAGAGGTCGTGGTCGGTGCCGAGGACGAGGTTGTCGACCGCGCGCATCGCGGTGAGCATCGAG
>JAAYBF010000003.1 GCA_012718975.1 Solirubrobacterales bacterium
GCCCGCCGCGCCGCGAACGCCGCTGAGTCCAACGACCCTGCAGCCACCCACGTTTCGCCATCTGTGGGCGAACGGAAGAGCGCTCAAGCGGCGAGCTCGTCCTCGCTGGCGACAGGCGGCAGTTCGAGATCCAGTCGCATCGATACGGTCCGCTCGGGGTCCCGGCTTCGGGCGCGCTCTGACAGATTCGGCACGAACCCACGTCGGCGGTACCAGTCGACTTCGCGGATGTTCGCGTCGGCGAGCAGGAAGCGGGCGGGAACGGCTGTCGAGACGCGGCGGGCCCGCTCGGTCACGTATCGCAGCAGCGCCTTGCCGTAGCCGCCTTCCTGGACGCGACAGTCGACACCGATCATCTGGATGCGGATAGCCCCGAAGTCACTGAACTCCAGCTCGGCACCGAACTTCTTCATCTCGCCCTTGGTCAGTCGGAGCTTGTCGAGACCGAGAGTGACGTAGCCAACCAGCAGTGGCGAAGTCTCGGGATCAAGCATCAGGTAGGTGGCGGTGAGGCCGTGCTCGACTCCTGAGCGGTACCGATGGGTACGGAGGAAGTCGCAAACGTTGCGGGCGACATCGTCATCCGCACGCTTGTCGCCGACGCAGTCGAACCCCTCTATCGCAGCGACGAGTTCGTCGCTGATCGGTAGCGCCAGGCGCCCCAACCTCGGCGCCATGGGCCCTCCCTGATTACTGCTGTGCCGCTACTGAAGCTCGGCGAACAGCTCGTTCGCGGTCTTGCCCGAGTGAATCCTGTCGTATGTCTCGGCCGACTTGCGGAAGTGCTCGGCGCGGCGTCCGTCCGGGTCCGTCGGGTTCAGCGTTTCCTCGACGAATCGCTTCGCGTCGTCGCCCTCCAGCACTACAGGCTCCCCTAGCCCACTGCCTGTGATCTCAATGGCCATGGGCCAAGCGTAACGGGATGCCCCGATTTATTCCAGTGTGGGGATGTGCGTTCGGTCTAGGACTTGCATGGCGTCTGCCGTCTCGCCCGCAATCGTGAGCGGCGGCTGGACCCAAGGCCGGGATGCACGCGTAACGGCAGTACGCCTAGAACGACGAAACCCCGCTCGCAGAGCGGGGTTTCAGAGGTACCGCTACCGGGATTCGAACCCGGGTCTCCGCCGTGAGAGGGCGGTATCCTAGTCCCCTAGACGATAGCGGCAGGAGGGTGCTGCGGCCGGTCAGTGTACAGGGCCGCGGGCGCCGCCGTCGACGCGGCCGCCGGCCGGCGCGGGACGCGCTGGGCGCCCCGCGCGGCCGGGACCGTCAGGGGTGGATCGCGATCGCGTCGACCTCGACCGGCGCGCGGCCGAGGCTGGTGATCCGCAGCACGTGGCTGCCGGCGTCCAGCTCCGGCGTCGCGACGAGCTTGGTGCGGAAGCGGCCGCGGCCCTTCAGCGACACCACCCGCGACTCGCCGCCGGCGGAGATCCGCACGCGCCCGCCACGCGGCAGCGCTCGGGTGACCAGCGTCGCCTTGGTGCCGGTGAAGCGCAGGCGGGCCGAAGCCCCGCGCCGGACCGCGCGGTGGACCGAGCGCTTGAACGCGCCGTGGCGGCGCAGCGCCTTCCAGCCCCGCTTGGAGAACCGCACCCGGGCGCTCAGGTTGTCGAACGGGACCAGCGTCGTGGCGGTCACCCAGCTGCTGCCGTTGCTGGCGCGGTCGAACGCCTGGACCCTGACCTCGTAGGCGCCGCCCTCACGGCCGCGGAACCGCTTCTCGGTCAGCGCCGAGTCGGTCACCACCGCGCGCCACGGCTGGTCGGGCCGGTCGATCCGGCGCTGCTGCACCGTGTAGCGGCGGATGCCGCTGCCGTCGCCGTCGTCGCCGAGCCAGCTCAGCCGCACCCAGTCGAAGCGGGCGGTCGAGCTCGAGATCGCCGGCGCCTCGAGGACCGCGGTGGGCGCCGTCTTGTCGCCGGAGCTGCACGGGTCGGCGAGCGGCGGATCGACGCAGAGCTGCGCCGGGCGCGAGCGCACCATGTCGGGCTTGTCGGCCTTCAGGGTGTAGACGCCCGGCTCGGCGAACGTCAGGGTCGCCCGGCCGTCGGCGCCGGTCGCCACGCCGCGGACGGTCGCGCCGGCGACGGGGGCGCCGTCGGCGACCGCGGTCGCGCGGACGACGACCGGCTCGTCGACGATCGCCGTCTCCGGCGCCGACAGCGCCAGCGCGCCGGTCTTGCTGAAGGCGTCGAACGCCCAGAGCGCCTCGTCGCCGGCCTTCAGCAGCACCTGGCAGCCGCCGACGTCGGGCGCGACGCCGTTGACGAACACCCCCCAGAACTCGCTGTCGGTGGCGGCGTCGGGGCCGACGCGGTCGACCGCGTAGTCGGGGAAGCCCGGCCCGAACCAGGTCGCGTCCCAGGTGAAGCCGCCCTTGATCGCGGCATCGGAGAGCGCGGTCGTCGGGGTCGGCCCGGGCGTCGGGTTGGCGCCGAAGTTGGTGCCGTCGCAGAGGTGGGAGCCGCCGTTGGCCGGCGTCACGACCTTGCCGTCGGTGATCACCGAGCCGGACCAGAGCGTGGCGGTGCGGCCCTCGACGCGGACGTCGACGGCGGTTGGGGCCGCCGTGGCGGCGGTGGGGAGCGCGAGCGCGAGCAGGGCCGCGATCGCTAGGGAGATGCGTCTGGTGGTCATGGAGGAGCCACCCCTTTCCCGAGGGCTTGGGCTTGAGGCCGGAGGCAGGTCTCCTGGCTTCCGGGATCGAGCCCCGCACGCCTTCCCGGACGGCCGGTGGCCGCCCAGTGGCTGCGCCTCGCGCTCGCGAGGGGCCTTCCCCGGTCACAGTGGCGGGTCCGCGCCGGTCTCTCACCGGCTTCCCTTGGCCACCGACCCTTGTCGGCGCGGAACGGTACACGCTGGCGCGAACCGACCGCGGTCGGCGCCCGTCGCGGTCGCTGGCGGGTGTACCCTGCCCGGGACAGATACGGCCCGTGGTTGGGGAAGTCCGGTGCGAATCCGGCGCGGTCCCGCCACTGTGACCGGACGGAGAAGACGCCGCATGGCGCGCCGCGGGCGCGCCGGCCACTGGGGAGCCGCCGGCTCCCTGGGAAGGCGCGGCGATCCGAGTCCGGGAGCCAGGAGACCTGCCCGGCGCCAGATCAAGGCAACCCTCGAGGAGAAGGGCGATCGATGAACGGACAGGCGAGGCGCGGCGCGGCGACGCTGGCCCTGGCGGCGCTGGCCGCCGCGACGGCCGCCGGCGCCGCGGCGGCGGACGGCGGCGGGCAACGCGGCATGGCGGCCGAGGACGGTCCGCGGGCTGTCCCGGAACCCGCGATCGCGGCCCAGCGCGGCGTGCCGCGGATCCGCCAGCAGGTCGTCTTCTCCGACGGCAAGGTGCTCGCCGGGCCGGTCCGGGCGCGGCGCGCCAGCCTCCGCGTCGACGGCCGCCGCTGCGCCGTCGCCGCCGCCACCGCGCTCGGGGCGCTGATCCGGTCGCGCCCCGGCCCGCTCGCCTTCCACGACTACGGCAGCTGCTCGCGGCGGCCCGCCGACGCCTCCGGCCTGTTCGTCAAGCGGATCCGCTCCGAGCGCAACCGCGGCCTCGACGGCTGGGTCTACAAGGTCGGCCACGAGCTCGCGACCGCCGGCGCCGCCGATCCGAGCGGCCCGTTCGGCGCCGGGCGGCTGCGGGCCGGCGACGAGGTCGTCTGGTTCTACTGCCGCCAGCGCGCCCGCGGCACCTGCCAGCGCACGCTCGAGGTCGAGACGGCCGTCGACGGCCGGCGCGTGACCGCCACCGTGACCGGCTACGACGACGCCGGCGAAGGGATCGCGGTCGCCGGGGCGACCGTCCGCTCCGGCAGGCGCAGCGCCACGACCGACCGCGACGGCCGGGCCACGCTGCGCCTGCCGCGCGGCCGCCACGTGCTCTTCGCCGCCAAGCGCGGCGCGATCAGGTCCTTCGCCCGGAGGGTCGTGGTCAGGTGACCGCCGCCCGGCCGCTGGTCGCCTGCCTCGCCGTCGCGGCCGCCGCCGCGCTGGCCGCCTGCGGCCTGGGGCCGGGGGAGGAGCGCTCCGGCGCCGGGGCGGAGCTGCGCGTCACGCGCGACTACGGCCACGAGCTGCTGCTGTCCGAGCGCGGCCTGCGGATCCGCGAGAGCGACACCGTGATGCGGATGCTCGAGCGCGAAGCCGAGATCGAGACCCGCTACGGCGGCGGCTTCGTGCAGGCGATCGACGGGCTCGCCGGCCAGGGGCCGGGCGGCGACACCGACTGGTTCTTCTACGTCAACGGCATCGAGGCCGGCGAGGGCGCCGCCGACTACGACCTCTCGCCGGGCGACGTCGTCCAGTGGGACCACCACGACTGGGGGACCACCGCCCAGGCGCGGGCGATCGTCGGCGCCTACCCGCAGCCGCTGCTCGACGGGCTCGGAGGCAAGCGGTTCCCGGTCCGGGTCGAGTGCGAGGACGCCGAGTCCGACGTCTGCGGCGACGTCAAGGCGACGCTGCGCGACGCCGGCGTGCCGGCGACCGGCGCGACGCTCGGGGCCCCCGGCAACCAGAACGTCGCGCGGATCGTCGTCGCGCCGTGGCAGAGCGCGCGGCGGCTGCCGTCGGCGCGCTTCGTCGAGCTCGGCCCCAGGCGCAGCGGCGTCTTCGCCCGCTTCGTCGACGGCGGCGCGGCGCTCGAGCTGCTCGACCCCGAGGGCGAGGTCGTCCGCACCGAGCGCGCCGGCACGGGCCTCGTCGCCGCCCTGCGCCCGACCGACATGGAGCTGCTCTGGCTGGTCACCGGGACCGACGCCGCCGGCGTCGAGGCGGCGGCCGCGGCGCTGCGGCGGGCGACGCTGCGCGACGCCTTCGCGGTCGCGGTGAGCGGCGGCGAGGCGACCAAGCTGCCGGTGGTCGGGGAGCGCCCGTGAGCCGGGGCGGGGCGACGGTCGGCTCGGCGCGCGGGCCGGCCGGGGTGCCGATCCCCGCCTACCGGCCCGGGTCGAGCCCGCTGCACGCCGCCCGCGCCGGGGCGACGGCCGCCTTCTGCCTGGCGCTGGCGCTGACGGCGATGCTCTACTCCGACCCGCTCGTGCTGGGCGCCGTGGTCGCCGCCGTCGCGCTCGCGGGCGTCGCGGCCGGAGTCGGCGCCGAGATCCGCCGCGCGGCGCTGATCGCGCTGCCGCTGGTGGTGCTCGTCGCGGTGATCAACCCGCTCGTCTACCGCGGCGGCGACACCGTGCTCGTGCGCGGCTTCGAGATCCTCGGCCGCCCGCTCGACATCACGCTCGAGGCGCTGGTCGCCGGGGCGCTCGCGGGCCTGCGCGTCGGCGCGATCGTGATGGCGTTCGGCCTCTTCACCGCCTGCGTCGACCCCGACGAGCTGCTGCGCATGTTCCGCCGCGTCTCCTACCGGTCGGCGCTGACCGGCGCGCTGGCGACGCGGCTGGTGCCGGTGCTCGCCCGCGACGCGCTGCGGATCGGCGACGCCGGCCGCTGCCGGCCGCGGCCGCCGGGGCGGCTCGCCGTCGCCCGCGCGACGCTGGCGGGCGCGCTCGACCGGGCCGTCGACGTCGCCGCCGCGCTCGAGGTGCGCGGCTACTCGGCCGGCGGCCGGCCCGCGCGCCGGCACCGGCCGTGGTCGCGCCACGACCTGCGCGTAGCCGGCGCCGCCGCGGCGATCGCGGTCGCCGCGGTCGCCTTCGCGGCCGCCGGCGCCGGGGCCGTCGAGACCTATCCGCGGATCGAGGTCGCCGCGGGGCCGCCGGAGCTCGCGCTCTGCGCGGTCCTCCTCGTCGCGGCGGCGCTGCCGTTCGCCGGCCGCGCGGCCCGCCTGGGGGTCGCCCGTGCGTGACGCTCCGATCGTCTCCGCGCGCGGCTTCGGCTACCGCTACGCCACGGGGAGCGCGCCGGCGCTGGCCGGGATCGACCTCGACCTCGCGCCGGGCAGCTTCACGCTGCTGGCGGGCGAGTCGGGCTCGGGCAAGTCGACCCTGCTGCGGGCGCTCTGCGGCCTGGTCCCGCACTTCCACGGCGGCGCCGCCGAGGGCGAGCTCGAGGTCGCCGGCCTGAGCGTCCGCGACCACGGCCCGGGCGAGCTGGCCGCCGCCTGCGGCACCGTCTTCCAGGACCCCGAGACCCAGGTGGTCATGGGTGGGGTGCGGGCCGAGCTGGCGCTCGCGCTCGAGCACCAGGGGGCGGCGCCGGGCGCCGTCGCGCGGGCGGTCGAGGAGGTCGCGCTCGCGCTCGGCATCGCCCAGCTGCTCGACCGCCGCACCGAGACGCTCTCCGGCGGGGAGCTCCAGCGCGTGGCGATCGCCGCCGCGCTCGTCCACCGCCCGGCGCTGCTGGTGCTCGACGAGCCGACCTCGCAGCTCGACCCGGTCGCCGGCGACGAGCTGATCTGGCTGCTGCGCCGGCTCAACGAGGAGTGGGGGACGGCGATCGCGATCGCCGAGCACCGGATCGACCGCTGCCTGCCGGCCGCCGACCGCGTCGTCGCGCTCGAGGGCGGGGCGGTGGCGTGCGACGCGGCGCCGGCCGACTTCCTCGGCTGGGCGGTCGACCGCGGCGGCGCGCTCGCGACCCCGGTCGCGCGGATGTTCGCACTCGCCGGCCTGCGGCCGCTGCCGACTTCGGTCAAGGCGGCCCGTGACGGCCTGCGCGCCGCCGGGCTGCTGCCGGGCGCCGACGGCGGCGACCTCCCGGCCGCGACGGGCGCGCCGGCCGGGCCTGTGGCGGGAAGCGTCCGCGATATGGACGTTTCTCACCACAGGCCGGATGGGGACGCCGGGTCCGCTGGGGACGCCGGGTCCGCTGGGGACGCCGGGTCCGCTGGCCGCGGCGCGCGACCGTGGCGCCGCCGCCGCGGCCCCGAGCCGGCCGTCGCCGCGCGCGGCGCCTGGCTCGAGATCGCCGACGGGCCGGCGATCCTGCGCGGCGTCGAGTTCGCCGCCGCGCCCGGTGAGCGGATCGCGCTGATGGGCCGCAACGGCGCCGGCAAGTCGACGCTGCTGCGGCTGCTCAAGGGGCTCGCCGAGCCGACCCGCGGCCGCGTCGAGCGCGCCGGCGAGGTCGCGCTGCTGCTGCAGAATCCGGGCGACTTCCTGATCCACGAGCACGCCGTGCAGGAGGCCGGGGAGGAGGGCCTGGCCGCCGCCGGGCTCGCCGGCCGCGGCGCCGCCAACCCGCGCGACCTCTCCGGCGGCGAGCGTCAGCGGCTGGCGCTCGAGGTCGCGCTCGGCGGCGGCGGGCCGTGGGCGGCGGTCTGCCTCGACGAGCCGACGCGCGGCATGGACCGCGCCCACAAGGACGCCCTCGTCGCGCGGATCGGCGCGCTCGCAGCCGCGGGGGCGGCGGTCGTCGTGGCCACCCACGACACCGAGTTCGCCGCCGCCTTCGCCGAGCGGATCGTGCTGCTCGGCGACGGCGTCGCGATCGGCGACGGCCCGCCCGCCGAGGTGCTCGCCGGTGGCTGGCACTTCTCGACCGAGGTCGCCCGGGCGCTCGGCGGGGCGGGAGGCGCGCTGCTCGCCGAGCAGGGCGCGGAGACGATCGGAAGGGAGCTGGTCCGGTGACCTGGCAGGTGTCCTCCTTCGCGCTGCTGGCGGTCGTGCTGGCGGCCGGGTTCCTTTGGTACGAGCGCCGCCGCCCGCCGGCGCGCGTCGTGGGGGTGGTCGCGGTGCTGGCGGCGCTCGCCGTCGTCGGGCGGCTCGCCTTCGCGGCGATCCCCAACGTCAAGCCGACGACCGACATCGTCCTCTTCGCCGGCTACGCGCTCGGCTCGGCGCCCGGCTTCGCCGTCGGCGCGATCGGCGCGCTCGCGTCCAACGTCTTCCTCGGCCAGGGGCCGTGGACGGTCTGGCAGATGGCCGCCTGGGGCGCGGTCGGCGTCGGCGGCGCGGTGCTCGCGTGGGCCACCCGCGGGCGCGAGCTGGGTCGGCTCGAGCTGGCGCTCTACTGCGGCATCGCCGGCCTCGCCTTCGGCGCGGTCATGGACGTCTACCAGTGGACGCTCGCCGCCCGCCAGGACCTCTCGACCTACCTGGCGATCGCGGCGACCTCGCTGCCCTACAACATCGCCCACGCCGTCGGCAACGTAGCCTTCTGCCTCGTGATCGGCCCCGTCTTCATCCGCTCGCTGCGCCGCTACCGCAGCCGCTTCGAGGCCAGCTGGCCCGTGTCCGCCCCGGCGGTGCGCCGCGGCGCGGCCGGCGGCGCGGTGGCCGCCGCCGTCGCCGCGCTCGCGCTCGCGACCGGGATCGCAACGCCGGCCGCGAGCCCCGACCAGGCGCGCGCCCAGACCGCCGACACGGCGCTGTCGGGATCGGCCCAGCGCGCCGCCGCCTACCTGCGCCGCGCCCAGAACCGCGACGGCGGGTTCGGCAGCGCTCCGCGCCAGTCCTCGAGCCAGCTCGTCACCGGCTGGGCGGCGCTCGGGCTCGCCGCCGCCCGCCAGAGCCCGCGGGCGGTGCGCAAGCGGCCGGGACGGACCGTGATCGCCTACCTGCGCCGCAACAGCCGCTCCTTCGACGACGTCGGCGAGCTGCAGCGGACGATGCTCGTGCTGCGCGCCGCCGGTGTCTCGCCACGGCGGTTCGCGGGCGTGAACCTGCTCGCGCGGCTGCGCCGCGGCCAGCGCCGCGACGGCTCCTGGCAGGGCAACGTCGCCTTCACCGCGTTCGGGCTGCTCGCGCTGCGCGCCACCGGCGAGAAGCCGCGCGCGCCGCGCGTCAGCCGCGCCGCCGCCTTCCTCGAGCGTGCGCGCACCGGCTCCGGCGGCTGGGGCGTGGTGCCCGGCGGGCCGCCCGACGTCGACGACACCGGCGCCGTCCTGCAGGCGCTTGCCGCCGCCGGCCGCCGCCGCGGCGCGGCCAGCCGGGCCGGCGTCGTGTACCTGCGCGCCGTCCAGGACCCCGGCGGTGGCTGGGGCCAGATGGAGGGCCGCGACCCCAACTCCCAGTCGACCGCCTGGGCCGTCCAGGGCCTGGTCGCCGCGCGCGCCGGGCTCGACTCGCTCGCCGCCGACCCGCTCGAGTACCTGCGCTCGCTGCAGCGGCGCGACGGATCGATCGCCTACTCGGAGACCAGCGACCAGACCCCGGTCTGGGCGACCGCGCAGGCGCTCGCGGCGCTCCAGGAGCGGCCGTTGCCGATCCCGCCGGTCCGCCGCGGCCGCACCGCCGCGCTCACGCCGGCCGAGGTCGCCGCCGGGGCCGCGCCGCCGGAGGAGGAGGTCGGCGGCCCGCCCGCCGGGCTCGTGCTCGCCGGCATCGCCGTCGCGCTCGGCGCGAGCGGCCTCGCCGTCTGGGCGTTGTCGAACCGCGGCCGCACCGCCCGGCGCCCCGGCTGAGCGGGCGGCGCATCCGATAGCGTCGGGGCCGTGGAGCTTGACGAGGCGATCCGGGGGCGGCGCACCCACAAGGCCTTCGCCCCCGAGCCGGTCGGGCGCGAGCTGCTCGAGGAGCTGTTCGACCTCGCCCGCTGGGCGCCCAACCACCACCTGACCAACCCCTGGCGGTTCCGGGTCCTCGGCCCCGAGTCGCTCGCCGCGCTCAAGCGCGCCGCCGGACCGCAGGCGGCGACCAAGCTCGACCGCGCGCCGACGCTCGTCTGCGCCTCGGTGAAGATCACCGGCGACCCCGTACAGGACGAGGAGGACGTCTGCGCCGCCGCCTGCGCGGTCTACGTCCTCCTGCTCGCCGCCCACGACCGCGGCCTCGCCGGCTACTGGCGCACGCCGGGGGTGCTGCGCACCCCCGAAGGCGCGCGCGCCGTCGCGATGGAGCCCGACGAGCTGTTCCTCGGCCTGATCCACCTCGGCCACGCCCGCCAGGAGAAGGCGCCGCCGGACCGCGTGCCGCCCGCCGACTTCGTGAGCTGGTTGCCGTGATCGCCCGCGCCGACGCCCTCGCGGCGCTCGCCGCCGACGAGTTCGACGTGCTGGTGATCGGGGGCGGGGTCACCGGCGCCGGGGTCGCGCTCGACGCCGCCTCACGCGGCTACAGCGTCGCGCTGGTCGAGCGCCACGACTACGCCGAGGGGACCTCGAGCCGCTCGTCGAAGCTCGTCCACGGCGGGCTGCGCTACCTGCAGAACTTCGACCTCGGCCTCGTCCGCGAGGCGCTGCTCGAGCGCCAGCTGATGGTCAACCTCGCGCCGCACCTCGTGCGACCGCTGCCGCTGCTGATCCCCGCCTTCGACGGCCAGCGGCCCGACCGCGTGCTCGGCGTCGGGCTGAACATGTACGACGTGATGGCCTCCGACCGCCGCCTGCGCCGCGGCGGCGACGAGCCGCGCCGGCGCCGCCGCGACGACGACTACTGGAGCCCGGACCGCCACCGCACCGTCGACGCCGACGAGACGCTGCGGCTGCTGCCCGCGCTCGCCGCCCGCGAGCCGACCGCCGCCTACCTCTTCTACGACTGCCAGACCGACGACTCGCGGCTGGTGCTGACGATCCTCGGCGAGGCCGAGCGTTACGGCGCCGTGCTCGCCAACGCAGTCGCGGTGACCGGCCTGGTCGAGCGCGGCGGACGGGCCGGCGGCGCGCTCTGCCGCGACGCGCTCGACGGCGGCGAGTTCGAGATCCGCGCCGCCAACGTCGTCAACGCGACCGGGGTGTGGGCCGACCGGATCCGCCCCGAGGAGCTGCACCGCGAGGCCGAGGTTCCGACGATCCGGCCCAGCCGCGGCACCCACGTCACCGTCGCGCGCGAGCAGCTCGACGTCGTCGGCGGGGCGATCGTGCCGGCCGGCGGCGGACGGTCGATCTTCGTGCTGCCGTGGCTCGGGCGGACGCTGATCGGCACCACCGACAACGACTACGAGACCGCCGAGCTCGACCACGTCCCGCCGTCGGGCGAGGACGTCGAGTACCTGCTCGACGCCGTCAACGGGTTCTTCGCGACCGCCCTGACCGCCGCCGACCTGACCGGCGCCTACGCCGGCGTGCGGCCGCTGATCTCGACCGGCGACCCGCGCAAGTCGGTCGACATCTCGCGCAAGGCCGAGCTCTACGAGACCAGCTCGGGAATGGTCACGATCACCGGCGGCAAGCTGACCACCTGGCGGCGGATGGCCAAGTCGGCCGTCGACCGGATCGTCGAGCGCGAGGGCCGCGAGGCTCCCTGCCGGACCGCCGAGATCCCGCTCGGGCTCGAGGTCGACCCGGACGAGCTGCCGGCGCTCGCCGGCGTCGGCGACGACGCGCGGGCGATGCTCGCCGGCCGCTACGGACACGTCGCCGCCGACGTGCTCGCGCTCGCCGCCGGCGACCCCGCGCTCGCCGAGCGGATCGTGCCCGACCTGCCCGACCTCGTCGCCGAGGGCGTCTGGGCCGTCCGCCACGAGCAGGCGCGCGGCCTCGCCGACGTGCTGCTGCGCCGCACCCGGCTCGGGCTGCTCGCCGCGCCCGACCTCGTCGGCGAGGGCGCGCCCGGCCCGGCGCGGCTCGCCGCCGCGATCGCCGCCGACCAGGGCTGGGACGCCGGCCGCGTGCGGCGCGAGCTGCAGGACTGGCGCGCCGTCGCGGCCGCCGAGGGACTCGCGCCCGCCGGACCGCGGCCGGTCGCCGCGGGAGAGCGGTGACGCTGCGGCTGGGCTCTGGCACGCTGGCGCTCGAGCCGGGCGCGCCGGCGCTGATGGGGATCGTCAACGCGACGCCCGACTCGTTCTCCGACGCCCCCGGCGCCAAGCCGCTCGCGACGCTCGTCGAGCGGGCCGAGGCGCTCGTCGCCGACGGCGCCGCGATCGTCGACGTCGGCGGCGAGTCTGGCCGCACCGACCGCGCGACGGTGCCGGTCGAGGTCGAGGTCGAGCGGGTCGTGCCGCTCGTCGAGGCGCTCGCCGGGCGCGGGATCGCCGTCTCGGTCGACACCTGGCGGGCGCCGGTCGCGCGCGCCGCGCTCGCCGCCGGGGCCGTCCTGATCAACGACGTCAGCGCGCTCGCCGAGCCGGAGATCGCGAGCGCCTGCGCCGCCGCCGGCGCCGGCCTGGTCGTCACCCACACCCGCGCCGCGCCCAAGACCAAGGCGTTTCCCGCCTACGACGACGTCGTCGCCGACGCCGTCGCGCTGCTCGGCGAGCGGGCCGCGGTCGCGCGCGAGCTCGGCGTCGCGGCCGACGCGCTGCTGCTCGACCCCGGCATCGACCTCGCCAAGACTCCGGCCGAGTCGGTCGCGCTGCTGCGGCGTCTCGACGAGGTCGCCGCGCTCGGCGCGCCGCTGCTGCTGGCGATCTCGCGCAAGGACTTCGTCGGCGCGATCACCGGCCGTCCGCCCGCCGGACGCGACCCCGGCACGCTCGGGGCGATCGAGCCGGCGCTCGACGTCGCGGCGGGCTGCCTGCTGCGCGTCCACGACGTCCGCGCCGCCGCGGACTTCCTCGCCGTGCGGGCGGCGCTGCGCGGGCGCGCCGACGTCGCGCCGGGTCCGCTGCCCGAGGCGCTGCGGCGCGAGGCGGCGGGGGGTGGCCGCGGCGGCCCGCCGAGCCAGTAGCCTTCGCCGTTCGCAACCGACCGAGGAGCAGCACCAAGTGTCAGTCCTGCAGCGCAAGGAGCTCGAAGACAGCCCGCTCGCCGACCTTCACGCGATCGCCTCCGAGCTGGGGATCGAGGGCTACCGGGGCATGCGCCGGGACGACCTGGTCGCCGCGATCGTCGACCTCCAGGGCGGCGACGGCGGCGACGACGACTCCGCCAAGGAGGAGCGCCCGCGCCGCGGACGACGCGGCGGCCGTGGCCGCCGGCGCCGCACCGAGCCGGAGTCCGAGGCTGAGGAAGACGCCGAGGAGGACGCAGAGCAGGAGCGGGGCGAGATCGAGGACGAGCCCGAGGACGAGCAGCCCGAGGGCGAGGTCGACGACGAGCCCGAGGACGAGACCGAGGACGAGACCGAGGACGAGCCGGAGGCCGAGCGCGCGGCCGGCATCCTCGACGTGCTGCCCAACGGCAGCGGCTTCCTGCGCGTCGACGGCGGCGACGACGTGTACGTCTCCCAGGCGCAGATCCGGCGCTGCGAGCTGCGGCCCGGCGACGAGGTCGCCGGTCCGGTCCGCCCCGCGCGACGCAACGAGCGCCACCCGTCGCTGGTGCGCGTCGAGACCGTCAACGGCGCCGACGCCGAGCCGCCCGCCGAGCGTCCCAGCTTCGACGAGCTGACCGCGGTCCATCCCGGCGACCGGCTCGCCGCGCCGAAGGCGCTCGCCGACGCTCCGTTCGGCAAGGGCTCGCGCGTCGCGATCGCGGGCCCGTCGGGCGCCGGTGCGACCGCGCTGCTGCGCGAGATCGCCGCCGAGCTGGCCGGCAAGGTCGCCGCCGCGACCGTCGTGCTCGTCGCCGCCCGCCCGGAGGAGGTCGCCGAGTGGCGTGAGGCCGCCGGCGCGGCGCCCGTCGTCGGCGGCTCCTACGACGAGCCCGCCGACGACCAGACCCAGGCTGCCTCGCTCGCCGTCGAGCGCGGCAAGCGCGCCGCCGAGCGCGGCGAGGACGCCGTCGTCGTGATCGACTCGCTCGACTCGCTCGCCCCGGGCGCCGCCCGCCGCCTGCTCGGCGCCGGGCGCAAGCTCGCCGAGGGCGGCTCGCTGACGGTGGTCGCCGCGGTCGGGGAGCGCGCCGAGCTGCTGCGCGTCGCCACGACCCGCGTCGTGCTCGCACCCGGCGGCGGTGTGCCGCGGCTCGACGCCGAGCGGTCCGGCACCCAGCGCGCCGACCTGCTCTAGCCGGCCGGCAGTCACATAGCCTGTCCCGGGTGCGCCCGGACCCCCGCAGGCCGACCACCAAAGACGAGGAGCTGCTCGAGGCCGAGACGCTCGCGATCGTCTCCGAGCTCGACGACGAGGCGCGCGTCGCCCGGATCCAGGGCGAGCTCGAGGCCGGCTTCGACGCGCTCGCCCACGTCGGCAAGGCGGTCGCGATCTTCGGCTCCGCGCGGACCGGGGAGGGGCACCCCGAGTACGAGCGGGCGCGCGCGCTCGCCCGGCGGATGGGCGACGACGGCTTCGCGGTCATCACCGGCGGCGGCCCCGGCACGATGGCCGCCGCCAACCGCGGCGCGCGCGACGCCGGCGCCCAGTCGATCGGCCTCGCGATCGAGCTGCCGAACGAGGAGCGCCCCAACCCCCACTGCGACCTCACGCTCGAGTTCCACTACTTCTTCGTCCGCAAGGTGATGTTCGTCCGCTACTCCAGCGGCTTCGTCGTCTTCCCCGGCGGCTTCGGCACCCTCGACGAGCTGTTCGAGGCCGCCACCCTGCGCCAGACCCAGAAGATCCGCCACTTCCCGATCGTCCTCTTCGGCAGCGACTACTGGGCCGGCCTCGTCGACTGGCTGCGCGACCGCGTCGCCGCCGACGGCAAGATCTCCCAGGCCGACGTCGACACGCTCGAGATCACCGACGACGAGGACCGCGTCCTCGACCTCATGCGCGACATCGAGCACAGAAGACCCCGGCGCTCGCAGCCGCCCGCATAGCATCGCCTGGCGGCGTCATCGGCCGCTCACGTGCACGAGGCACGCCACGCGGCCTGCTTCCTTGCCAGGCTCGCTCTGCGAACGGCTGCGAGCACCGGAAGGGGAGACTCTCAAGCGGGCCGGTAGGCCACCCGGCGCCAGGAGGGCTCGGGCGAGAGCTCGATGAGCTGCCAGTCGCGGTCGGGCTGGGCGTAGCCGAAGCTGCACTCGGAGTCGTCGAAGACGATCTCCAGCTCGCCCTCGAGGACGCGCTGGTCGAGCCAGGCGCCGCGGAAGACCAGCCGGCGCAGCCAGTGGACGAGCGAGCGGTCGGAGGGGCCGTGGAGGTCGGTCCAGCACTCCATGATGTGCTCGCCGAGCGAGGAGTGGGCGTCGGTGACCTCGCCGTTGACGGCGAGGTTGACGAGGTCCTCGCGCTCGTCGACGTCGAGCGCCCCGTCGACGAAGCCGAGCTTGGCCGCGGCCTGCTCGACGCGCTCGGTGAAGTCGCGCTCGTTGAAGGTGAACTTCAACTCGCCGTACTCGAGGACGTAGTCCGCGCCCGACTCGTAGTTTCCTCGTTTGGTGGAGTCCATGTGAGAAGCTCCGCGGGCCCGGTCGAGGCCGTGGCCAGCGGCGCGTCGGCATCCTAATCCCGATTCCTCCTGGGCCGGATGGAATGCAACGGCGATTGCAGGGAGGGGGGCAGGTTCGCGCCGTCCGGTCCCTACATCGGTCATGAGCCACTCACTCTTGATCGTCGAGGACGACGAGCCGACCGCCGAGTTCCTGGTCGACAACCTGCTCGCCGACGGGTTCCGCGTCTCCCACGCCGACAGCGGCGCCGAGGCGCTGCGCCAGATCGAGGCGCGTCCGCCGGCGCTGCTGCTGCTCGACCTGGTGCTCGCCGACGGCAACGGGCTGCGGCTGCTGGACCGGATCCGCGCCGCTGACGGGTCGGCCTCGCGGATCGACCCGCAGCTGCCGGTGATCGTCGTCAGCGGTCGGGCGGGGGAGACCGACCGCATCCGCAGCTTCCAGCGCGGCGCCGACGATCATGTCTGCAAAGCGTTGTTATTGGTCGCCGGGCCTACCCCGGCTGACGGAAGAGGGATGCGTCTGAACACCGCCCTTCCGCGCTCGTCCACTAGCCGCACCGGCTCGCCGTCCTCGATGATCGACGCCAGCGCGTCCTCGCGTGGCACCGGCAGGATCATCAGCCCGGCCGGGTCAAGCTCTGGCGTGTCGTCGTCGGTCGGCGGCTCAGGCGCGTTCTCGGCCGCCTGCTCGGCCCAGTAGGCAGCCTCGGCCTCGGCGACCGTCCGCCCGGCCTCAGCCTCGACCTTGGCGATCTGCTCGCGCAGCGCCTCGCGGGCGGCGCGCATGTCGTCGGCGCTGGCCGTCACCACCTGCTCGGGCAGGTTCTCAACGGTGTCAATCTGGAAGTGGTCGAACAGAGCCGCCAGAGCGCTCCTAACCGCGTCAGCGTCGCCCGTGGCGATAGAGGCTCGGATCAGGTCAAGCGCGCTGGCAGCGGCCGGGACGATGGCGGCAGGGTCGGCCTCGCTCGCGGTCTGATCCTCAAGCCGCTTCACGGTCGCCTCGGCTGCGGCCTTGTCCTCGGCGTGCTCGGCCTTGAACGCCCGCCAATCCTCGGGGTCCAGGTCGCCGCCCTTGAACAGTCCCCACATGCGCGCTCGCTCGGCCTCGATGCGGGCGACCTCGGCGCGCGCCGACTCAAGCGCCGCCTCGCGTGACTCGACGGTGGCAGTGGTCGCCTCTCGGATCAGCCGTAGGGACTCGGCTGCGTCAATGCCGACCTCGGCCAGGTAGCCGATGATCGACGCGTCTACGGACTCCATCGACACGCGGAAGCCGTCGCATACGCCGCCCTTGCGGCCGGAGCACTCGTAGACGCCGGTCGCGGTCCCGTCCTTCTTGGCGTCCAGCGAGACGGGAGTCATAGCCGAGCCACATGCCCGGTGCCGCAGCAGCTTGCCAGGGAGTAGATGCCCCGCCTTCGGGCGCGGCCCGCCGCCTCGGCCCTTGCGCTTGGCGGCGGCCTCGCGCTTGGCGTTGGCGGCCTCCCAAACGTCGGCGTCCACGATGGCATCGTGGGCAGCCGTCGTCCAGCCGCCCTCGCCGTCCTTAATCTCGCCTAGGTAGGTCCGCCGCTGAATGAGCATCGAAAGGCCGCCCTGCTGCCAGCGCTGGCCGCGTAGTGGCTTGATCCCGTCCTGATTGAGGATGCGCGCGACCTCGGCCTGGGACTTGCCGCCGGCAATCAGGTTGAAGATCCGCCGCACTACCGGAGCCTGCTCCGGGTTCGGCTTCAACCCCTTCTCCCCGTCACGTAGGTAGCCGAAGATCGTGCCGCCCGTGTGTAGGCCGAGTTTGCGGCGGCGGTCCATTCCCTTACGCACGTTGGCCGCCTTGATCTTGGACTCCTGGTGAGCCATCTCGCCCATGACGGCGGCCAAGATTGGGTTCGTGAAGGTTGAATCGTCCTGAACGGAATGAAGCTCGAAGCCGCCACGGTTGGCAAGGAATACGTACTCGATCAGATGCCGGGAGATCGAATCCCCGCCGCCGCGCGCGATCCGGTTGGAGTGCCAAACCAGGATGCCGGCGCGGGTGCCCGCCTTCGCGAGATCGGCGACGCGATCTAGCGCGCGCTCAAGGCCGGGGCCGCGATTGCCGCTGTACGCGCTCGCGGCCTCGTCGCTCTCGACGGAATCGACAGCCCAGCCGCGCGCCTCGGCGAACTCCTTACAGGCGGCGATCTGGTCGGGAATCGAACCTTTCGCATCGGCCGTCGACTTGGCGGCGTAGATGACGACGTTCATTCGCCCCAGTTTCCCCAGCGTGTGCGCGACATGCAAACCCCACGATTCGCGGACCTCCTCCCGGAAGCTTAGCGGGACTTGACGACAAAGCTCTAGACCGGACAGTCAAGCCTCGGGATCGTGCTGCCGGATGTCGGCGGCGGCCAATCACAAACGGCTTGGCCGCAACATCGCCAACGCGCGGAAAGCCGCCGGGATGACGCAAGAGCAGCTTGCCGATGCGGCCGATATGCACTTCACCGCGATCAGTCGCCTTGAGCGCGGCCTCCGAGCACCGCGCTTCGACACCTTGATCGCTGTCGCGTGGGCGCTGCGCGTTCCGCCGGGCGATCTGCTCGACGGAATCAGGAAGCCTTAGCGGCGCGGGGGAGGGGAAGGACCGACCCTTAGGGTTGCTCCCGCACGGTGGCGGAAGTAGCGTCGAGACCATGAACACCGAGCCTCAGAAAGAGCCGGAAGTCTCGATGAAGGTTCTCTGCCAAGCGTGTGGCGGCAAGGGATACGTGCCTAACGCTCTGCCGGCGGGAACGGCGGGCGGAATCGCGGTTGGAGGGCCAACTAGGGAGTGCGTGCATTGTCAGGGCGGTCTAGTCGCGGCCTCCGTCCCACTCTCCGAGTTCAAAGCGATGCTGGCCGAGTAACGGGCGGTAGGGGGTTGCTACTCGACCGGCGGCGCGTCTGACGCTGCGATGTAGCCGCCGCCGGGGCCGCGCTTCGACTCGATCCAGCCGGCGTTGGTGGCCTGCCTCGCGATCTTCTTAAGGCCGCCCATCGACATCCCCATCGCCTCGGCGGCCTCAGCGGCGCCCAGCGGCTCCTCAGCGGCCTGGACAGCCCTGGCCAGCTCCAAGGCGCGGTTGCGGCGTGGCGGGGGTCCGGCGCTGACGGCGCTCGGGCCGGGGATGAAGCCGCGCCCCGGCCGAACAGCGATCCAGCCGCGCGACTTCGCGAGCGCAATGGCGTTCTTGTAGGCGATGGAGTTCGTGCCCACGCCGATCAGTTCGGCGACGCCGGACAGCGGCTCATCGGCGGCGGAGACAGCGTCGGCGATCTTGCGCGCGTTGCCCTCGTCAAGCTTTGCGCGGCCCGCCTTCGAGCGGGTCGGGCTGAGCTTCTTTGTGCGCTTCGGCCGCTCGCCAATCTCGGCGGCGACCCGCTGGAAAATCGCGGCGTGCTCATCGCACCACCGCGCGAACTTACCCTCGACCGTGCCCGGCTCAGCGCAGCCGGGCGACCGGCAGACGGTCATAGCCCGAGCGCGGCAGGCGTCGCCTTTAGGGCGCGAGCGAGCCGGCGGGCGGTCATCGGTGCTGCCTCAGCCTCGCCGGACTCGATGGCGTGGATCGTCCGAGCGCTGACCAGCGCGCGCTCGCCCAGTTGAACCTGGCTGAGGCCGCCGCCGCCGAAGGTGACTCGCGCTCGGCGCAGCGGGTGGCAGTCGGGATCGGCGAGCGCTTCGTCGCGGCGGCGCTCATACGCGATCTGCGCCAGCTTGGCCTTGGTGCGCGGCGAGTGAGGGTGCCCCTCGCGGCGCTTGCGCGATGAATAGTTCCGCGCCTTCTCGCGCTCCCGCTCGCGGCGCTCGGCGAGCGCGCGTTCAATTTCTTCAAGAGCCTTCATCGGCCTCGGCTGCGAACGCTTCCTCGGGGGTCGCGGTTGGGCGACCGCGACGGGCCATTTCCGTCCTGATCGGGGAGAGGTTCATCGGCTTCGGCGCAGGCTGCGGCCGGGCCTGGCGCTCGGCGTTGGCGGCGACGCGCTCGGCCACCACGTCAAGCTCAGCCGGCGGCGGCGACGCCGCGATGCCGTAAAGCTCTGAGGCCTGGGCGGTGGTCAGCGTGAAGGGCGAGCCAAAGTCGGCCGCGTCCTCTAGCACGACCTTGCGGCCAAACCAGCCGACGACACGGACGCGCTTCGGCCCCTCCGGGCCGCGCTTAAGGGTGTAAATCTGGTCAGTCACTTAAGGCCTCCAGCCGAGCAGTCAGTCGCTCGCTCGGGGTCTCTTCCAAAAGGTCGGAGTAGTCGACGGGTGCGGGCGACCAGCCCTCCTCGTCGTCCTCGACCGGCGCGGGCGGTGGCTCTGGCTGGCGGACGCCGACGGCCGTGTACTCCTCCATGAATGCCTGAGGGTCGACCTGGACCGGCGCGCCAAACCCGGCCGGCGCGACCACTGGCTCGGTCACTTCCTCGACGCGCGCGAAGCCCACGACCTCGACCACGTCGTAAGCGTCGTGTTGCAGGTCGCGGCGGCGGAACCTGCGGCCGACTGCGAAGCCGTCAACCATCGTCGCCTCGGCGCTTCGCCGCGATGGCCTCGGCCACCGCGCGAGCACCTGCCGCCCGGGCCTCGGCTTCGTTAGGCAGCCGAGCGGCGTCGGGAGCGCTCCACGCCTGGTGAACCAGGACATCGCCGGGCTTCAGCGTTGGCGGCTGCTGGCCGGCCTTGATCTGGCGGGTGGTCCGGCGACTAGCGACGCGCCTCAGGCGGTTCTTGAGGTTTTCGGGCATTACCTAAAAACTTACCGCCCTCTTCGCCACGCGCATGAAGGCAGTTGGCGCGGCCGGTCGTAACATTTAATGAATGCCCGAAGCCGCCACAGTCACACCGTTTCGCACCGAAGGCGCTCGCCTTCAAACACACGTGCGCGAGGACGGCGACCTAATCATCGAAGGCGACGCTGCGGTCTTTGCGGGCGTTGACCGCTCGGCCCAACGCGAAAACTTCGTTCCCGGCGCGTTCCGGCACGGCATCGCGACCTTTCTCGGCGGCTCCCGCCCGCTCTGCTTTCATCATCGCAAGGACCATGTAATTGGCGAGGTCTTGGAACTGCGCGAGACAGAACGCGGGCTTAGGCTGAAGGCGCGCGTTGATTATCAGCCGGACTCGTCGCCGCTGGCGTGGGTTTACCACGCGATTCGAAAGGGATCTATTCGCGGCCTGTCGGTTGGCGGCTTCTTCCGGCGCGCCGCTACGGCGGTGGGACAGAGAATTGTCGGCGTTGATTTCACAGAGATCAGCGCGACGCCAGTGCCAGCACACGCTGCCGCCGGCTTCCGCATCGTTGAAGGAAAGGCGCTATCTGGCGCTGACGCCGCCGCTTACCTCGCGGGTCTGGAGTTCGATGCTCGTCTGGACCTAATCGCCGAGCGGCAGGCGGTCCGCCACGACGCTGCCCGCGTGCGATCTGACGCGGCGCTACTGCGCGCCCGCACGGCCTTGGATCGCGTAGCGCTGTTGTCGTAAAACACGACTCGTGCCACTTCCTAGGCTCCGTACCACTTGCGCGTTTCGCGCTGCGACCGGCTTAGCGCGTTAACCCCGCGCCGGTAGAAGAACTCGCGTGAAAGTGTCAGTACCCAGCGGTACAATTATGTGGTTAACGCAAACCGACCCGAAGGAACCGTGAACCACCTAGAACACACCCGCCGCGAACGCGGCATTAGCTATCGGCAGTTTGCCGAGGAAATCGGCGTCGTCGGCCACATGACGTTGTACGCATGGTGCCGGTGGGGCCGCCGGCCTACCGGGCTAAACGCGCGCCTGCTCGAAGAGCACTTCGGGATGCCCGTTGACGACCTGATCGCAGAAAGCGAAAGGCCCCGACAGCTTCAAGCTGCCGAGGCCTAGACCCGTCCGCACCACCACAGTACGAAAGGAAACCGTGAACAGTAAGAATAGCATTGCGGCCCGCCATTTTCAGGATGACGCCTACGCAGATTCAGGCTCGTCACCGCCACTGCTCGACGTGCTGGCGGCAACGATCCTCGACGGGGTAGACCCCGCCGATGGCCGGGCCGTCGCAACGGCGATTGAGCGCGTAAGCGGCGACGTGCCAGCCGACCAGCGCGACACCTTCGCCGCAAAGGTGAGGGCGACGGCTGCGAAGGCTGCGGAGGAAGCCGGTCGGCCGCTGCGCGCCGTCAAGGTCCAGCCGGAGGCGTTCGACTTCACGGCCGACCAGCCGGAGCCTGATTGGATCGTGACCAACCTGATCGAGCGCGCGACTGTCAACGTCTGCTCGGGGGACACCGGGGCGGCTAAGTCGATCCACTGGCAGGATGCGACCGCACGGATTATCCAGGGCGAGCCGTGGCTGAATCGGCCGACGACGGCCAGCCGCGTGCTCTACGTCGATGAGGAGAACCCGGCGCGCGTCGTTCACGCGCGCCTTGCGGCCCTGGGGATCACCAACGACGACCGCGACCGCTTCCGCTACTACCGCCGGCAGGGCATCCGGGTCGGCGTCGAGAAGTGGACGCGCTGGATCGAAGAGGAGTGTGAGGACTTCCGGCCGGACCTCGTTGTCATCGACACGGCGATGGCCGCCCTCGCCGTGGACACCAATGACAACGACGCGGTAGTGGCGCTCTACACCTCGACGCTGCGCCCGCTGGCCGAGCGCTTCGACCTGGCCGTGGTCATCCTCCATCATGAGCGCAAGCCGGGCGCGCAGGAGAAGCGCAACGCCGGCTACGCGATGATGGGCGCGCGTCAGTGGGCCGGGCAAGCCGACGTGCATATGTCTCTCACGGCGACGGGCGACTACACAGAAACGCCGCGCGACGATGGCGGCTTCGACACGCATAAGGAGTTCAAGCTCGCCGTTGAGAAGGGCCGTGACGGTCACTCAGGACGCCCGGAGCGAACGACCGTCAAGGGCACCAAGGACGACCGCTACCGGATCACGTCGCTAGCGGTTGAATGGGGCGGTCGGATCGAAGCCGCGACGGCGGAAATCGACACGGCCGAGAAGGTGCTGAGGGTGTTCGCCGCCGATCCTGACAAGGCATGGACGCGATCCGGTGCGGCCGGCGCGGCCGGGGAGGCGAAGCCCGCCGAGCCAAGCGGCACCTTCAAGCGCGCGTGGCGCGCGCTGATTGACGGTGGCGACATCGAAGCGGAGGGGCACGCGCACCGGCTCACTGAGCAGGGCCGCAAGCGCGCCGAAGCGCTCGGGTTGGAGATCGCATGAACGCGGCGCGGCGAGGTTTCCTGGGGGTCCTGCCGGGCCAAATTTCGGGCCAAGCATTCGTTGGCCCGAAGTTGGCCCGATTCTGGCCCGGCGTGGCCCGAAATCACTTTGAGCTCGTCCGCCGGCTACAGGCGAGTTCCCCGGTCGCCATCCGGCCCCGCGCCCTCAGCGGGGCCGGTGGCTCGGGGGCGAGTAGCTGGCCCGATTCTGGCCCGGCGGCGGCCCAGTTTCGGATTTCGGGCCACCGGGCCAACCCTATAAAGGTGGCCCGGCCCGAAATTCGGGCCACGGCCGAAGGTGTCTGGCCCTTGCTTCCGTGGGGTTGGCGGTGGGCATGAGCGCGGCTGAGACTCGCACGGCCGCCTATACGTCGGACTGTCCGGCGTGTGGTCGGCGGATCGTCGCCGGTCGCTCGACCATCGCGCGCGGCATGTCCGGCCGGTGGGTCCACGCCGACTGCGCCGACACGCCGATCCGGCCGCCCGTCGTGCTCGATCCGGCTGACCGTCGTCAGTTGCTCGACGCCGCCGAGCGCGCGCGGCTCGACGGCTGGCAGCGGTGGGAAGCCGATGAGTTTGTTTGCGCCGTCGCCCGGCGGCTCGGGATCGCCGCCGACGCGCGCGCGGTCGCTGCGGCCGTCGCCGCCGCCTACTAGCCGGTGGCGGCCCACACATAACCACCCGCGCTCAAAACTGAGGCTCGCGCTCAGCTTCAAGAGGCCAGCCTCGCCCTGCCGCTGCCGGCGGGGATGCCCGCCGTAGGGAACCCCAGGACTCCCACCAACCCCCGGCCTTAAACCAACGCCTGTCCTGCTCGGCCCAAGAACCCAGGACCGCGCACCCGGCGGGGTATTCGAGCGTCCCCGCAGCGGCGTTCTCCGGGCCGCTGACGGCGTCCGCGCGTTCAGATGGGTGGGGCTCCCTAGGGTTCCTAGGGCTTCTACTTGACGATTAGGCATAGCGCCGATAACGTCGCTTTCGCGGCGCGCATCCGGGAGAGGCTGCGCGCCGCCGCCCCGGCCGCCTCCCTCCAATTTGAGCGGCCGGGGCCTTCCTTCCTTCGGGGGCCAGCGCCGCCGGCAGCCGCCTTAAACTCCGCCGCTGTGTCTGGATTCCGCCCGCTTTCTGTGCGCGAGGGCCTTGCCGCTGACGACGGCCGTTTCGACGCGCTCCATGAGGGGGTTCCGCCGTGGCTGTGGCGATCCCTCGACGAGTGGCTTGATCTGGTGTTCAAGCCCGGCGGCGGGAGGTTTGTAGCCGACGCGAAGATCGCGCAAGTTGAGATCGCCCTCCGAATCGTTCCGGCGCTTGATGGACCCGCGGGCGAGATGGCGCACCGCGATCTTCGGTTGCGCATGCGTCGGGACGGGGGGTTCGCGCTAGATGTGGTCGATCTCGTCGTAAGCACGCCGACGCTCTTGCATGACCAACCTGTATCCCGCCGCAGACTGGTGGCCGCCCTGAGGGTGGCTTTGGAGGCTGCCGGCTCGGCTTGGGAGCCGGTCCCTATCAAGGACGGCAAGACGTGGTGCTTGGCCCGGAGGGTGCCTGGCCCCGGCCATGAGGCCATCGGCGCGCTGGCGGCGAACGCTCCTCGAACTGGCGAGCATCTACGTAAGGCGTGGGCAAGGCTCTACGGCCGACAGCCCGATCCACAGACTGCCTACTTGGAGGCGGTTCGTGCGGTGGAGTGCGCGGCCAAGCCGGTGGTCACGCCGAACGATTCTGACGCGACACTCGGGAAGATGATCCGGGCGATGGCGGACGCGCCGGCGAAGTGGAGCTTCGCTCTTGGGGAGACCGACGACGTTGCGGCAATGGCGCGGCTGATCTGGAACAGGAGGTTTCCCCGGCACGGCACCGATGATGAGTCGGAGCCGATCAGCGTGCCGATGGAGCGCGCCGAGCCGGCCGTTCACGTGGCCGTGATGCTCTGCCAGTTCTTCGTCTCCGGGGCCGTTCGTCGCGCCGATTCCTAGCGCATCCGTACGCTTGACGACCGTTTTGCGTACAGATAGACTCAGCCCGACAACGTAAGCGCCCCCGCGCGACTGGCATCGCCGGGGGCATGACACCGGGAGGAACCCCCGATGCGAGTCCTAGCCTATCTCCGCGTGAGCACATCTGAGCAAGCCGATAGCGGCGCTGGCATCGAGGCCCAGCGGGCGGCGATCCTGGCCGAGGCAGAGCGGCGCGGATGGGCGCACGTCGAGTTCATCGAGGACGCCGGCTACTCCGCGAAGTCGCTCAAGCGGCCGGGTCTCGCCGACGCGCTCGACCGGCTCAAGCGAGGCGACGCGACTGTGTTGGTGGTCTCGAAGATGGACCGCCTCAGCCGATCCTTGCTCGACTTCGCGGGGATCATGCAGCGCGCTCAGCGGGAGGGATGGGCACTGGTCGCGCTCGACTCGCCCGCTGATCTCACGACGCCGACCGGCGAGGCGATGGCCGGCGTGCTCGCGGTCTTCGCTCAGCTTGAGCGCCGGTTGATCGGCCAGCGGACCAAGGATGCCCTGGCCCGGAAGCGCGAGGCCGGAGTCAAGCTCGGGCGACCGCGAGAGATCGCGCCCGAGGTAGAAGGGCGGGTGCGCGCGCTGAGGGCCGAGGGGCTGAGCTTGAGGAAGATCGCCGCTGCGCTCGACGCCGAGGGGACCGCGACCCCCAAGGGTGGCCGATGGCAGCCGAGCACCGTTCAGCGCATCCTCGCTCGCCCCGTCGCGGCCTGAACCCTAGGACCCCCAGCGCCCCGCGCGTTCGGATCGGGCGCGGTTCTCGAATCGCTTGGGGTCCGCGCGGAAAGAATCGGACTTTAGCCCGACCGGCCCCAGATGCGCGGTGGTGGTCCCGCACGACGGTCCCAACGACGGGCTTCATGACCGGCTACGTCAACATCGACGGCGAAATGTCGATGTCAATTGACATTGGCGCTCACGTCAGCATCTACGTCAACATCTACGTCAACAGCCAAGGCAAAAGCCGGGATCACAGCCGAGGCAGAATTCGCAAGCACAAAAGCGCCCACGCTCGGTTAGCATGTGCTTTGCACTTTGTGCAAGAAGTTGACGTGCGTCAGCGCTTGCATAGGTAGCGACCCCAGGGAGCAAGGCTCCCACCGCAACCGCCCTATCCGCTGCTGGTACCAGTGGGAGGGATGAACTGAATGGCTGCGGGCCGCAAGGGGCGCACCTCAGGGGGCTACTGACCTTGCGGCAGGGTCGCCTGGTCAATGCTACCTGGAATAGCCGGCCGATACCTACTGGTTGGCGTCTAGGCGCTTCCGAAAAGGGTGCTATTAGCGGGGTTTTCGGACCTTTTAACCCTGGCGTAGTTATGCGTTCGTAGTTGCGGGTGCCCCTTTCGCTCCCTTGTTCCGGTCACCCGGCGCGGAGTGTCTATCGTCCGCTTGACCATTAGGCTTAGCGCGTCAACGACGCGGGGGTGACGTAGATGAAGCGGGTAGTGGTCCTGGTTGGTCTTCTGGCGGCGGCGGCGGGCTGCGGCGAGGCGGAGGTCGTGACGGTCACCGAGACCGAGAAGGGGGTTCGAGCTTCCGAGCGGTCGGCTGACGTTGCAGCGGCGGCGATAGGCGGGAGTCAAGAGGATGAGCAGGGTCTAGCGATTACGCCGCTCTCGTTTGAGCGCGGGATTGAGGCCCCATCGTGGGCGACGTTGTTGTCGGAGGGATCGCGCTCGCCGGACACCTATCAGTACGCACGGGTCGAACTGAAGGTCAAGAACAACGGCTCGGCTGGTACCCAAGTCTGGGGGTTCTCGCTGGTGGATCGGGACGGCCGCCGCTACGGCGAGGCCAACTCGACTCTGTTTGAGCCGAACGCGATGGGCGAGACCGTTGGCCCGGATGAGCAGCTACGAGGGTTCGTCCCGTTCGTGATTCCCAAGCGGGCCAAGATCACGACGCTCCACTACGTGGCTCCTGGCGGTGTCGAGACTCTGAACTGGCAGCTCTGAACGTTGCGCCCGGTTGGCGACCGGCGCAACCCCGGATAGGGGCCGGCAAATGGTCGATAGGAAGCCGGTAGTAGCGCTGTTTGGGCACGACGACGTGACCGGGCGGGCGGCAGAGTGTAAAGTGGTTGACACCCGTACACCACTGGTCGGAATTCGACCAGTGGTGTAGAGGTAGCGACTCAGGGACCCTAGGGTCCCCACCGCGTTGGTCCATCCCCTGGTGGAGCAGTGGATTGGCCTCTTGCGGTGCCCGAGGGGCGGACCGGAAAGGTCCGCTGATCCTCAAGGTGAGTCGCAGCAGCGATCCTACATGGTGCGCACGTCTCGGCGGCCTCGAACGGGCAATGGTCCCGCAAATCGCGACGTTTTCGCGATCAACTGGTAGCCGTCTGTTCTTGATCCCGGGTCGCCTGCTCCCGGACGGTCCTTAGAGGGGCGCGGTCGCAGTCCTTGCATTGGGATACTCGCCCATCTAGGCGGCGGCGGTCCCGGCGGAAGCCGTTGAGCGCGAGTACCGCTCCGCATTTGGTGCAGGCCTTCGCCGTGACCGGCCCCGGCGGCGCGACGTAGAGCGGCTTCCGTAGGGCGGTAACCAATAACAACGCTAAGCCGCTCCGCTACGGCGAGCTGATCTGCCGCGTGCGGGCGGTGCTGCGCCGCTCGGAGGGCCGCCGCCAGCGCGGGATCGTCCGCTACGCGGGCCTGACGCTCGACCCGGTCACCCGTGCGGTGGCGATCGAGGGGCGGCCGGTGGCGGTCTCCTCGATGGAGTTCGCGCTGCTGCAGCGGCTCGCCGACCAACCGGACCGCGTCTACACCAAGCACGAGCTGCTGCGCGACGTCTGGGGCTACCTGGCCGAGGGGCGGACGCGCACCGTCGACACCCACGCCTGCCGGCTGCGGCGCAAGCTCGACGCGGCCTCGACGCGGCGCTGGGTGATCAACGTGCGCGGCGTCGGCTACCGGCTGACGGAGGGCGACTGATGGCCGCGGCGCTGGCGCTGGCCGCCCTCGGCGGCTGGGCGGTCGCGGCGCTGGCGGTGGTCGCGGCGGTGCGCCTGCGGCGGCGGCTGGAGCTGGTCGGCGACGCGGCCCACGAGCTGCGCGGCCCGGCGACGGCGCTGGTCTTCGCGGTCGCGGCGCTGCGCCGCGATCCCGCCGCGGCGCGCTGGGCGCCGCGGATCGACGGCCAGCTCGACCGGCTCGCCGTCGGCCTCGCCGACCTGGAGGCGGCGCGCTCCGGGTGTGCGGCGCAGGCGCGTCGCGAGCCGGTCCTGCTGGAGCGCGTGGTGCGCACGGCGGTCGACGCCTGGCGGGCGCCGTTCGCCGCGGCCGGGCGGGACCTCGCGCTGTGCTGGGAGGCGGGGCCGGAGCACGTCGCCGCGGACCCGGGCCGGCTCGCCCAGGCGCTCGGCAACCTGCTCGCCAACGCCGCCGAGCACGGCCGCGGGCCGGTGGCGGTGTCGGTCTTCCGGTCGGGCGCGGGCACGGTGCGGATCGAGGTGCGCGACGCGGGCGGGCGGGGCGAGCGTCGCGCCCCGGCTCCAGGCCGCGGCCGCGGCCTGCGGATCGCCAGGCGCGCCGCGCGCGCGGCCGGCGGCGAGCTGACGCTCGACCGCGGCGCGGGCGGCACGGTCGCCGCGCTCGACCTGCCGCGCACGGGGCGGGCGGCGTGAGCCGCGCGGTGCGACGGCGGCGCGGCGCTGCGCTGCTGGCGGTTGCGATCGCCTGCGGCGCGCTGGCGGCGGCGCAGGTCCAGGGGCGCGTCGCCGAGCTGGAGCGCAGCGTCGGCGCGCCGGTCGCGGTCGTGGTCGCCGCGCGCGACCTCGAGCCGGGCACCGAGCTGGCGGCCGGCGACCTGCGCGCCGCGGAGGTCCCGGCCCGCTACGCGCCGCCGGACGCGGCGAGCGCGCCCGCGCAGGCGGTCGGGCTCACCACGGCGGGCCCGATCGCCGCCGGCAGCCCGATCACCGCGGGGGTGCTCGGCGCCGACGTCGCCGGCGGGGGGCCGGGCGCCCTGCGCCGCGGCGAGCGGGCGGTCGACGTCCGGGTCGCGGGCGGGGCGGCGCTGGCGGACGCGGCGCCCGGGACGAGGGTCGACGTGCTCGTCTCGACCGACCCCACCGACGGGCCGGGCCGCTCGTTCGTCGCGCTCGAGGACGTCGAGCTGCTCGGGCTGGGCGCCGGCGCGCCGTCCGATCTGGCCGCTGACCCGGCGGCCACCGCGCCGGCGGCGACCGCGACCCTGCGCGTCACGCTGCGCCAGGCGGTCTACCTCACGGCCGCCGAGGCGTTCTCCGGCGGCCTGCGCCTGCTCCCGCGCCCGCCCGGCGACCGCCGCCGCGTCGGCCGCGCCACCGTCGGCGCCACCGACCTCTGAGCGGTCAGGCGGGGCGGAGCGTCTCGACGGTGCCGTCGGGCGTGCCGAGGACGGCGGACTCGGCCATTGCGATGAAGAGGCCGTGCTCGAGGACGCCGGGGACGCGGCGGAGGCGATCGGCGAGCGCGTCGAGGTCGGCGTCGGCCGGCAGCTCGCAGTCGAGGATGTGGTGGCCCTCGTCGGTGACGAACGCGCCGTCGCCGGCGTGGCGCAGCTCGACGGCGCCGAAGAGCGGGGCGAGCCGGCGGGCGGTGTCGCGCCAGGCGAAGCGGGCGACCTCGACCGGCAGCCGGAAGCCCTCGCCGAGCCGCTCGACCCGCTTGGCGGTCTCGGCCACGACGACGAACCGGCGCGCGGCGGCGATGACGATCTTCTCGCGCAGCAGCGCGCCGCCGCCGCCCTTGATCAGCCGCAGCTCGGGGTCGACCTCGTCGGCGCCGTCGAGCGCCAGGTCGAGCGCGAAGGTCCCGTCGAGCTCGACGACCGCGATGCCGGCCGCCTCGGCGCGCGCCCGCGTCAGCTCGGACGCGACCGCCGCGCGCAGCGGCGGACCGTCGGGCCAGCGCTCGGCGATCCGCTCGACGGTCCGCCAGACCGCTCGGCCGGAGCCGAGGCCGATCGTCGTGCCTGGCTCGATCAGCGCGACCGCGGCGGCCGACGCGGCGTCGCGGGCGGGGGAGGGCTCGACGGTGCTCATCGCGCGCCAGCATCGCGCGGGCGGCGGACGAAAGCCACCCGGCGGCGGCGGCGAGCTGGCCCGCCGCCGGGACCGGACGACCGGGAGCGACTGGCTCCGCCCGCCGCTCTGAGCTACGATCTAAGTCTGGCCGTATCAACTTCCATGAGGGAGTCGTTGACGGGTCGCCGGCCGACCCGCTACTGTACTTATCAATCGTAAGCAGCAACCCTGGAGCTGAGCGCATGGAGACGGAGAAGCAGACGCTGTTGCTGGTCCCGGTCGACGACTCGGTCGTCTTCCCGAACATGACCGTCACCCTGGTCGTCGACGTCGGCGACGCCGAGCGGGTGCTGCTGGTGCCGCGCGAGGAGGGGGAGTTCGCGTCGGTCGGCACCGTCGCGAAGGTCTCCGAGCACGTCCGCCTGCCCGGCGGCGGCCACGCCGTCGCGCTCGAGGGCCTGCACCGCGGCGTTGCCGGCGCCGCGCACACCGATCCCGCCGGCAACCTCCGCGTCGAGGTCGCCTCCCACGTCGACGACGTCCCGGTCGACGGCCGCACCCGCGACCTCGAGCGCGAGTACCGCGCCGTGGTCGAGGAGCTGCTCGAGCTGCGCGGCGACGACGGCCGGATCGCCGCCTTCGTCCGCTCGATCAGCGAGCCCGGCGCGCTCGCCGACACCTCCGGCTACGCCCCCGACCTCAGCTACGAGCAGAAGGTCGAGCTGCTCGCCACCCTCGACGTGACCGAGCGGCTCGAGCTGGCGCTGCGCCTCCAGCGCGAGCGGCTGACCGAGCTGCAGGTGCGCAAGCGCATCCGCGACGACGTCCAGTCCGGCGCCGACAAGCAGCAGCGCGAGTACTTCCTGCGCAAGCAGATGGACTCGATCCGCAAGGAGCTCGGCGAGGACGACGGCTCGGTCGCCGACGACTACCGCGCCAAGATCGAGGACTCCGGCATGCCCGAGGCGGTCCGCGAGCAGGCGCTCAAGGAGGTCGGCCGGCTCGAGCGGATGGGCGAGCAGTCGGGCGAGAGCTCGATGATCCGCACCTACCTCGACTGGCTGGTCGCGGTGCCGTGGGGCGAGCGCTCCGAGGAGCGGCTCGACCCCGCCCACGCCCGCGAGGTGCTCGACGCCGACCACGCCGGCCTCGAGGACGTCAAGGACCGCATCGAGGAGCACATCGCGGTGATGAAGCTGCGCCGCGACCGCGGGCTCGACGCCTTCGGCGGCGATGACGGCGACGAGGCCGGCGAGCGCGCCGAGCGCTCGCGTCGCGGCGACGGCGCGATCCTCACCCTGATCGGCCCGCCCGGCACCGGCAAGACCTCGATCGGCGAGTCGATCGCCCGCGCCACCGGCCGCGAGTTCGTCCGGATCGCGCTCGGCGGCGTCCGTGACGAGGCCGAGATCCGCGGCCACCGGCGCACCTACATCGGGGCGCTGCCCGGCCGCCTGGTCCGCGCCCTCCGGGATGCCAAGACGATGAACCCGGTGATCCTGCTCGACGAGGTCGACAAGGTCGGCGCCGACTGGCGCGGCGACCCCTCCGCCGCCCTGCTCGAGGTGCTGGACCCGGCGCAGAACCACAACTTCCGCGACCACTACCTCGACGTCGAGCTCGACCTCTCCCAGGTGCTGTTCATCGCGACCGCGAACGTCGCCGACACGATCCCGGCGCCGCTGCTGGACCGGATGGAGGTCGTGCGCTTCGACGGCTACACCGTCGACGAGAAGGTCGCCATCGCCCGCGACTACCTCTGGCCGCGCCAGCGCGAGCGCAACGGGCTGCGCGCCGAGGAGGTGACCGTCGACGACGGGCTGCTGCGGACGATCATCGCCGAGTACACCCGCGAGGCGGGCGTGCGCGGACTCGAGCGCGACCTCGGCACGGTCCTGCGCAAGACCGCGACGCGGATCGCGTCCGGCCGGGTGAAGCCGCCGGTGGCGATCGACCTCGACGCCGTCCGCGACGCGCTCGGACGCCAGCGCCACTTCCAGGAGGCCGCCGAGCGGACCGCGGTGCCCGGCGTCGCGACCGGCCTGGCGGTGACCGGGGCCGGCGGCGACGTGCTGTTCGTCGAGGCGACCGGCATGCGCGGCAAGGGCGACCTCGTCCTGACCGGGCAGCTCGGCGACGTGATGAAGGAGTCGGCGCGGATCGCGCTCTCCTACGTGCGCGGCAACGCCGGCCGGCTCGGGATCGAGGAGGACGACTTCGACGGGCGCGAGTTCCACCTCCACGTGCCCGCCGGGGCGATCCCCAAGGACGGCCCGAGCGCCGGCATCACGATGACGACGGCGCTCGCGTCGCTGCTCAGCGGCCGCCCGGTCCGCCACGACGTCGGGATGACCGGCGAGGTGACCCTCCAGGGCCGCGTCCTGCCGATCGGCGGGCTCAAGCAGAAGGTGCTCGCCGCCCACGCGGCCGGGCTGACCGACGTGATCCTGCCCGAGCGCAACCGCGGCGACCTCGACGACGTCCCCGCCGACGTGCGCGAGCAGATGACCTTCCACCCGGTCATGACGATCGGGGAGGTCCTCGACGTAGCGCTCGAGCCGGCGGCCGCTCCCGTGCACGCCGCGCCGTAGGCGGGACGGGGGCGCCGGGCCGGTCCGCCCGGCGCCCCGCCCGCCGCCGGCGGCGCGGTATCTTGGGCCGATGGGACTGCTGAGCCGAGACCTGGTCCGCCGCGCCGCCCCGGTGGCGATCGCCGGCGTCGCCGGAGCCGCCGGCGCGCTGCTGGCGCGCCGCCGCCACGGCCGCCGGCAGGAGTTGGAGGCCGGGGCGCAGCGCCAGCCCGCGCCGC
>JAAYBF010000059.1 GCA_012718975.1 Solirubrobacterales bacterium
CCGGCAGCTACGGCGCCGGCACGATGGCGATCTGGGACCGCGGCGGCTACGTCGCCGAGAAGTGGCGCGACGACGAGGTGATCGCCACCTTCGACGGCGACCGGCTGCGCGGCCGCTACGCGCTCTTCCGCACCCGCGGCGACAACTGGATGATCCACCGCATGGACCCGCCGGCCGCCGGCGTCGAGCCGATGCCGGAGTGGATCGAGCCGATGACGGCCCGCCTCGGATCGCTGCCCGCCGACGACGCCGCCCACGGCTACGAGATCAAGTGGGACGGCGTGCGCGCGCTCGCGCTGATCGACCGCGGCCACCTCAAGCTGATCGGCCGCAACCGCACCGACTACACGGCCCGCTACCCGGAGCTGCGCGGCCTCGGCACGGCGCTCGGCTCGACGCGCGCGATCGTGGACGGCGAGATCGTCGCCTTCGACGCCGAGGGCCGGCCGAGCTTCGAGCGGCTGCAGCGGCGGATCCACGTGAGCGGCAGGCGGGCGATCGAGCGCCTCGCGCGCGAGACCCCGGCTGCCTACGTCGCCTTCGACCTGCTCTGGCTCGCCGGCCACGACACCACCGGTCTCCCCTACCGCGACCGCCGCCAGCTGCTCGCCGAGCTCGAGTTGGACGGGCCCAGCTGGCAGACCCCAGCCCACCGCGAGGGCGGCGGCGCCGAGCTGCTCGCCGCGACCGCCGAGCGCGGGCTGGAGGGGGTCGTCGCCAAGCGGCTCGACTCCGTCTACGAGCCGGGGCGGCGCTCGAGCGCCTGGATCAAGGTCAAGAACACGCTGCGCCAGGAGGTCGTGATCGGCGGCCACTCGCCGGGCGAGGGGGCGCGCGCCGCGAGCCTCGGGGCGCTGGTCGTCGGCGTCCACGACGGCGACGAGCTGCGCTACGTCGGGAAGGTCGGCTCGGGCTTCACCGCCGCCACGCTCGACCTCCTCACCCGCGAGCTCGCCGGCCTGCGCCGCGACAGCTCGCCCTTCACCGGCCGCCAGCCGCCGCGCGGCACCGTCTTCGCCGAGCCGCGCCTGGTCGCCGAGGTCGAGTTCCGCGAGTGGACCCGCTCCGGCACCCTCCGCGCCCCCGTCTTCAAGGGCCTCCGCGACGACAAGCACCCGCACGAGGTCGTGCGGGAGTAGCGAAGTTCGGGGGGCAGCCGCCCCGCCTGCCTCCCCTTCCTCCTCGAGACCGCCGCGCCCGGCGATATCTAGCTAACCTAGCTAAACATGAGGAGGCAGTACAACGTGCATCAGGCCAAGTCACAGCTCTCCAAGCTCTTGGAGGAGGTCGAGGCGGGCGAGCAGGTGGTAATCGCCCGCAACGGGCGGCCCGTCGCGGAGCTGGTCCCTCTGCCCGCCGAGTCGAGCACGTCACGCCCGCGCGGCGGCTGGCGGGGGCGGGTCGACATGAGCCGCTTCGACACCGGCGACGCCGAGATCGCACGCGAGTTCGGCGTCGAGTGAAGCTGCTGCTCGACACCCACGTCCTGCTCTGGTGGCTCGAAGGCGGAGAGCGGCTCGCTCCATCCGCCGCAGACGCGATCGGCAACCCTGACAATGCCGCGACGGTCAGCGCGGCGAGCGTCTGGGAGATCGAGATCAAGCGGGCCAAGGGCCTGCTCTCGTCACCGGACGACCTCCTCGACCAGATCGCGACGGCGGACTTCCAAATGCTGGCGATCGACGCTCGCCATGCGACGGCGGCAGCTCGCCTGCCCAGTCACCACCGCGACCCATTCGACAGGCTGCTCGTCGCCCAGGCGGTCGCCGAGGACGCCGTGCTGGTCACCGGCGACGAGGCCCTGGCGGCGTACGGAGTCTCGATGCTCGCCGCACGCTGAACCGCCGGACGGAACGCAATTTTCCGGCCAGGGGCGAGTCGGGGTGGGCGGCAGGGGGTACCTTGAGCGCATGCCCAGGGCTATCTGGAGCGGGGCGATCAGCTTCGGCCTCGTGAACATCCCGGTGAAGCTGTACTCGGCGGTCTCGCGCAAGACCGTCCGCTTCAACCAGCTCGACGGTCGCGACGGCACGCGGATCCAGCAGAAGCGCGTCAACCCGCAGACCGGCGAGGAGGTGCCCTACGAGCGGCTAGTCAAGGGGTATGAGATCTCTCCCGAGCGCTACGTCGTCGTCGAGCCGCAGGAGCTCGAGGCGATCGAGCCGCGCAAGACCCACATGATCGAGATCGAGGACTTCGTCGAGCTCGACGAGATCGACCCGATCTACTACGACCACCCCTACTACCTCGCCCCCGGCAAGGGCGCCGCGAAGGCCTACGCGCTGCTGCTGGCGGCGATGGAGGACTCCGGCAAGGTCGGCATCGCGCGGGTGGTGATCCGCTCCAAGGAGCAGCTCGTCGCGCTGCGCGCCCGCGACGGCATCATCCACCTCGAGACGATGCTCTTCGGCGACGAGGTCGTCCCGCCCGACTCGCTCGACGAGATCCCCGACGCCGCCGAGCTGGAGGCCAACGCGCGCGAGGTCAAGATGGCCGGCGAGCTGATCGCCTCGCTGACCAGCGAGTTCGACCCGGCCAAGTACCGCGACACCTACCGCGACCAGGTGCTCGACCTGATCGAGCGCAAGGCCGAGGGCGAGGAGATCGCCGTCCAGCCGCAGGAGGAGGAGCGGCCCGAGGTGCCGGACCTGATGTCGGCGCTCGAGGCGAGCATCGCCGCGTCCAAGCGCCAGGGCGGGGCGGAGCGCAAGCGCAAGCCGGCGCGCAAGCGGGCGGCCGCGTCGAAGGACGGCTCGAAGGCGAAGGCCGGCGGCGCGAAGAAGCCGGCCGCCAAGCGCGACTCGACCTCCACGCGCAAGCCGGCCGCCAAGCGCGGCTCGACCGCGAAGCGCAAGCCGGCCAGCAGGAAGTAGGCGCGGCGGAGCCGCGGGACGGGGGCCTACGGAGGTGGCGGCGAGCGGCGGGACCGAGGTCGACGTCGCCGGGCGGACGCTGCGGCTCTCGAATCTCGACAAGGTCCTCTACCCCGCGGCCGGATTCACCAAGGGCCAGGTGATCGACTACTACTCGCGCGTCGCGCCGGTTGCGCTCGAGCACCTGCGCGGGCGGGCGCTGACGCTCAAGCGCTACCCAGACGGCGTCGACGGCAAGTTCTTCTACGAGAAGCAGAAGCCGTCGCACGCCCCCGACTGGGTCGCGAGCGCGACGGTGCCGACCGGCGCGCGCGACATCGACTTCGTCCTCTGCGACGACCTGCCGACGCTCGTCTGGCTCGCGAACCTCGCCGACATCGAGCTGCACCCCTCGCTCGCGCTCGCCGCCGCGCCCGACACCCCGACCGTGCTCGCCTTCGACCTCGACCCCGGCCCACCCGCCGGACTGGCGGAGTGCCGCGAGGTCGCGCTCGAGCTGCGCGACACCTTCGCCGACCTCGGCCTCGACTGCCTCGCCAAGACCTCGGGCTCGAAGGGGATGCAGGTCTACGTGCCGCTCAACACGCCGGTCACCTACGACGACACCAAGCCGTTCGCCCACGCGATCGCCCAGCTGCTCGAGAAGCGGCGCCCCGAGCTGATCGTCTCGCGGATGAAGAGGGAGCTGCGCCGCGGCAAGGTGCTGATCGACTGGAGCCAGAACGACCGCCACAAGACCACCGTCGCCGCCTACTCGCTGCGCGCGCGCGAGCGCCCGACGGTCTCGACCCCGGTGGGCTGGGACGAGGTCGCCAACGGGGACGCCGAGCTGGTCTTCGACAGCGACGCGGCGCTCGAGCGGATCGAGCGCCACGGCGACCTGTTCGCGCCGGTCCTGGAGCTGCGCCAGCGGCTGCCGGAGCTCTGAGGCGCCGCGCGCCGTCGATGTCGACGTCGCGGCGAAATCGTCGCCGCAACGTCGACGTCGATGCGCGACCCCGGGCGACCGGGACGGCGAGACCAGCTGCGAGGAAGAACGAGGAGAGCCGGGGGCGGCTGGGCGGGCGGTAGCCGCGATCCCCGGCTCTCCTGTGGCGTGCCGGCGCGCGCCGGCCCCTCCAATATGGGCGCCCTCCTCGCCCACGGTCGCTCGCGCGCCATGCACTTTGTCGGCCCGACGAGAGCTCCTCCCGGTGACTCTTCTCCCCTGGATTCCCTCCGTCGAGTCAATTCGGATATGAACTCATCGGCGTACCCATGTCAACCCCTCCGGGCGCGGAAAGTCCGCAATTTGCGGCAAAGTTGGGCACACGGTCGTACTGACTTGAGTCATGAGGCGCCTCGGGGGCGGGCGCGGAGGCCCGGAGCGGCCGGCCGGCTATCGTCAGGCGAATGGTCGACTGGTCAGTAGCGCGCAGGGTCGCCGCGTTCGCGGCACGGTCGGACGCCACGGTGGACCCCGGCGTCGACCTCGACTCCCTCAGCGCCGAGTTCGTCCCCCGGGTGAGCGAGTACACCGCGCTCACCCCGAGCGAGGCGGTCCCGGCGCCGGAGGTGGTCAGCCGCCAGGGCTGGGCGGAGGCCAACCTCGACGCGCTCGCCGAGATGCTGCGCCCGGTCGAGGACCGGATGGGCGACCGCTTCGCCAAGACGGGCCCGTTGGCCGGGCCGCTGCGCGCCGGCGCCGGCGCCGCGCTCGCCGCCGAGCTCGGGCTGGTGACCGGCTACATGTCCCAGCGGGTGCTCGGCCAGTACGAGCTGTCGCTGATCGCGGCGACCGCGAGCCCGCGGCTGCTGTTCGTCGGCGCGAACCTCGTCGGGGTCGCCCGCACGCTCGACGTCGACCGCGAGGCGTTCGTCCGCTGGGTGACCGTCCACGAGCTCACGCACGCGATGCAGTTCGGCGGCGTGCCGTGGCTGCGCGGCCACATCGGCGGGATGCTGCGCGAGTACCTCGAGACGGTCGACCTGAAGCTGGACGGGGGCGATGGCGCGGGCGCGAGCGAGGCCGGGAACGGGGCCGCCGGCGCCGCGGCGGACGAGGCCGGCAACGGACCGGGCGCGGCGGTGGACGAGGCCGGACAAGGCGCGGGGCCGGCGGCGGGCGACACGCCCGATCCCGCCCGAGGCGACGCCGACGCGGGCGGGGCCGACGCCCACGCGAGCGGCGACCGCTCCGGCGCAAACGCCGACCACGATTCGTTCCGCTGGCCCGGCGGGCGCAGCGGCGGGCTTCTCGGCGCGGCGATCGACAAGCTGCGCGCACTCGACCTGCCCGACCCCAACGAGCTGGCCGACCGCTTCCGCGACGGCGGCGTCGCCGCGCTCGTCCAGACCGACGAGCAGCGCGAGCTGATGGAGCGGATGCAGGCGTCGATGGCGGTGATCGAGGGGCACGCCGAGCACGTGATGGACGCGCTCGCGCCCGACCTCGTGCCCCAGTACGAGGGCCTGCGCACCGCGATGGACGAGCGCCGCGCGAGCCGCTCGGCGCCGGAACGGCTGCTGCTGCGCCTGCTCGGCCTCGAGATGAAGATGCGTCAGTACAAGCTCGGCAAGGAGTTCTGCGACGCCGTCGTCGACGAGGCGGGCATCGCGGGACTCAACCGGGCGTGGGCGGAGCCCGCGGCGCTGCCTACGCTCGCCGAGCTCGAGGACCCGCGGGGGTGGCTCGCGCGTGTCGAGTCGACCAAGGGCCGACTGGCCGCGGGGTAGGCCATGATCTCGACCTAAGTCGAGGAATCCCTGCAAACTGGCATGATTGGAGACATATCGTTACCCAATGGGCGGGGGTCATGACGGGCGGTCTGACCACTAGAGTGCCGCCCGCGATGACCACGACCCCATGGGGCAACGTCTCCGGCCTGCGCGCCCGCAGGCTGCGGCCCGGGCCGAGCGCCGACCCCGAAGCCGTCCGCCGCAACCAGCTCGAGCGGCTCTACGCCGCGACCGTCGGCGCGATCGCCGAGAACGGCTACGAGGGAACGCGGGTCTCCGACATCGTCGCGCTGTCGGGCGTATCGCGCAGCGCCTTCTACAAGCACTTCGACGACAAGCTCGACTGCTTCCTCGCGACGGTCGACGAGATCTAC
>JAAYBF010000060.1 GCA_012718975.1 Solirubrobacterales bacterium
CGCCGCGCTACGACGCCAACGGCGACCGCCAGCTGTGGGTCAGCGCGGAGGCGACGGTCCGCGGCCGCACGCGCGAGATCGTCGCGCTGATCCGCGTCGAGGACCGCCCGGTCACCTTCCCGACCTACGCGCTGCTCTCCGGCGCCTTCGCGACCTCCAACAACGGGCGCAAGGTGATCGTCGACGCCTCCGACCCGGCGTCGCTCGGCCTCGGCGTGCGCTGCGTCGGCGAGCCGGCCAAGAACTCGCCCTGCCTCGGCTACGACCCCAAGAAGGGACAGCTCTACCCCAGCGGCGCCTACAGCGTGGGACTGCCCGACACGCCCGCGATCTCGGCCGACGACCTCCAGGCGCTCGAGGAGTTCGCGCGCGGCACGGGGACCTACTTCGAGAGTTGCTCCGGCGCGAACCCCAACGGCGCGGTCGTCGTGATCGCCTCCGGCGACTGCTCGTTCAACAACAGCGCCCCGGCGGCGCCGGGCCAGTCGCGCTGCTGCAACGCCGACCTCGCCCCGGGGCTGCTGATCGTCAAGTGCGGCTCGGTCACCCTCGGCGGCAACATCGAGTTCCACGGGATCGTCTACTCGCCGAACAAGGCGACGCCGGACGGCTCCTACTGCTCCAGTGGCGACGTCGTCACCACCCAGGGCACGGCGCTGATCTCCGGCGGGGTGATCATCGACGGGCCGGGCCGGATGTTCGCCGGCTCGAGCGGCAACAACGTGATCTTCGATCCGCGCCCGTTCCAGAACGTGCGCGCGGCGGGAACGGCGGGCGTGGTCCAGAACACCTGGCGCGAGATCCCAGACGACAACTGACGCCGGAGGCGCCGCTCATGTAGTCCGCTATCGGTGCCGATAGCGGTTCCGTGCCCGCATCCGCGATCAAGCGGTCGCTCGCCGACGAGCGCGGCCTGACCCTGGTCGAGCTGCTCGTCACGATCCTGCTGCTCGGGATGGTCCTCACCGCGGTGCTCGCGGTACTCGACACCAGCGCCCGCGTCGCACCCCGCGACGCCGAGCGCGCGAACGCGATCGGCGAGGCCCAGGCTGGGCTGGACCGGATGGTGCGCGAGCTCCGCCAGGCCTACCGGATCGTCGGCTGGACGCCGAGCAGCGTCCAGTTCCGCGTCAACGTGCTGCGCGACTCCGCCGGCACCGCCACGCCGGAGTACGCCAACCTGACCGTCGAGTACGCCTGTGGGGGAGACCCTGGGCGCTGCCTGCGACGCGAGGCGCCCGCCGGGCAGCCGCTGCCCGCGACCGGCACCGTCGCGATCGACCGGGTCCTCAACGGCGGCAGCCAGTCGCCCGCCAGGAGCGTGTTCGACTTCGACCAGACGCCCGACCGCAGCGAGGGCGCCGCCACCGGGGCGCTCCCGACCTATGTCACGGTGCGGATCGAGGTGCCGGCCTCCGGCGAGCGCGGCGCGGGCGGCCACCAGCACACCGTCGTCCTCGACGACGGCTTTCACGTCCGCAACGTCGGGCGGCCGAACTGATGGCCGGCCGCTCACAGGCGCTGCGCCGGCGGCTGCGCGACGGCGAGGACGGCTTCACGCTGATCGAGGTCCTCGCGGCGCTGATGCTGCTCGGCGTCGCGCTGTTCGCGCTCGCCTCGACGCTGGACTTCTCGCGCGCCTCGACCAGCCAGTCGGAGCTGAAGACCGCGGCGGTCGACCGCGCCCAGCGGGAGGTCGAGGCGATCCGGGCGCTGCCCTACGAGCAGGTCGCCCACCCGCTCGACGCGACCGTCGCCG
>JAAYBF010000061.1 GCA_012718975.1 Solirubrobacterales bacterium
CGCGTCGGGCGCGAGCCGTGGCGATCGGCGCGGGTCGAGCGACCGTGAAGCGACGCGGGACGCTGGTCGTGAACGTCAGGCTGACCAGGGCGGCGAAGCGGGCGTTGGCGCGGACCCGCCTCGCCAAGATCCGCGTCACCGCGAAGGTCACGCTGTCGAAGCGGGGCTACCGCGCGGCGACGGTCGCGCGACCGCTCGTGCTGCGTCGCTGACCGGGCGGTGCGACGTCGGGTTGGGAGGGCGAGCGGGCGCCCGCCCAGCGGGCGTCAGCTCGCAGGCGTCCCCGGCCCGCCGTCCCCGGGCCCGGGCACCGAAGGCCACGGGCCCTTGGGGGGCAGCATGCCGCGCTGACGGAAGGAGTCGGTCGCCCGCGGGCCCTTCAGGTAGCTGACGAACGCCGTCGCGATCGGCAGCACCGACCGCAGCCGGGCGAGCGTGACGAATGAGATCGGATAGGCGTCGGGGTGCCTCAGCGAGCGCACGTTGGCGTCGTTCGGCGCTCGCCCGCCGACCGGGACCGCGCATGTCGACGCCTGGAAGGCGCGGGCGCGCGACCAGCTCGTCACGCCGGCGACCGCGAGGTCGCCCGACGCCGCCTCGGCCAGCCCGCCGTCCGTGGCCGCCCGGGCACCGCGCGGCAGCTCGACGCCGGCGCCGAAGCGCGGCTCGACGAAGCGCTCGACGCCGCTGCCGGCACGCCGCAGCGCGATCGCGTTCCCGCCCGCCGGCGCCGGCACGCCGGCCGCCGCCCACGTGCGGATCGACCCCCTGGCGATCCCCCTGGCAGCGGCCCGCGAGACCCCCGTCGCGCACGCCGGATGGCTCCGGGCGGCGACGAGCACGTCCGCGTCGCGGCCGAGGTCGGCGCGAACCCGCAGGTGGCGGCGCTCGCTGCGCTTCAGGCGACGGTCCAGGAAGATCCCCTGCGGGCTCGGGAACCGCCGCGCGCGCAGCATGTTGCGCAGGTAGAGCTTGGCCGACGGCCCGACGACGGCGGCCGCGTTGTCGAAGACGAACCGGTAGCGGCGGCCGCCCACCCGCACCGCGATCGGCACCACCCGTTGCCCCGCCGGGTGGATCGCGAAGGTCGTCGGAGTGAACCCGATCAGATGGTCGACGCGGCTCGGGATGATCGAGTTGAAGTAGGTGCTCTGGACCCTCTGCGCGGTCGCGGGCGCCGGGAGCAAGGCCAGCAGCAAGGCGAGCGGGAGCGGTGCGAGCCAGCGCATCGGACGAGTAGACCAGCGGATTCGAGCGCCGTCAACAATCCACGCGTTCCAGGTAGCGTCCCCCGCCGTGATCGTCCGCGGGGCACTCGCCACCCTGGCGGTCGCGGCGGGCTCGCTGCTCGTCGTCGCCGGCACGCCCTCCTACGACCCGTGGGCGTGGCTGCTGTGGGGCCGGGAGGTGCTGGCGCTCGAGCTGAGCACCGCCGAGGGCCCCTCGTTCAAGCCGCTGCCGGTGGCCATCTGCGCGCTGCTCGCGCCGCTCGGTACGGCCGCGCCGACACTCTGGGTGCTGCTCGCGCGCTGGGGGGCGATCGTCGCCGTCGTCCTCGCCTACACGCTCGGCCGCGACCTCGGCGGCGGGTCGCGGCTGGCCGGGGCCGCGGCCGCCGTCGGGGTCGGCCTCAGCGCCGGCTACGCCACCTACGCCAGCCAGGGCAGCTCGGAGGGCCCGCTGCTCGCGCTGATCCTCGGGGCGATCCTCCTCGCGCGGGCCGGACGCCATCGCCCCGCGCTCGCGTGCGTCGTCGCAGCCGCGCTCCTGCGCGTCGAGGTGTGGCCGTTGGCCGCCGCCTACGGCCTCTGGCTCTGGTGGCGCGCCGGCGGAGGCGAGCGGGCCGCGCTAGCCGCGCTCGCCGTCCTCGTCCCCGCCCTCTGGCTGGTGCCCGAGCTGCTCGCCTCCGGCGACGTCCTGCGCTCCGGCAGCCGGGCGCTCCAGCCCAACCCCGGCCAGCCGGCGCTCGCCGAGTTCCCGGCCTGGGCGTCGCTGCGCGCCGCCGCCGACGTCGCGCTCTGGCCGACCTGGATCGGCCTCGCGGCCGTCGCCGTCGTGCTCGGTGCGCGAGCCGGTCGTCCGGCTGGCCGGGTGGCTTCCGCCGCCGCGAGCGTCGCAGATACCGGGCACCGCGTTCGCGCTCGCCCCCGCTACCGCCAGGCCGCGGCGCTCGCTGCCGCGGGCGCCGCCTGGGTGTTGCTCGTCGCCGCTATGGCCGAGGCCGGGTTCTCCGGCGAGCCGCGCTACTCGTCGACCGGGGTCGCCCTGATCGCGATCGCGGCCGCTGCCCCGCTCGGCGACCTCGCCGCCCGGATCCGGCTCCCGGCCGCGCCGGTCAGCCGGGCGCTGCCGATAGCCGCGGCGCTCGTCGCCTGCCTGGTCGTCGCGCTCGCCGCCGCCCCGCGCGTCGCCGAGCTCGAGCGTGTCCGCGAGGGCCAGCGCCACCAGGCGCACCTCGCCGCCGACCTGCGCGCCCTCGTCGACGCGGCCGGCGGGCGCGACGCCCTGCTCGCCTGCGGACGGCCCTACGTCGGCCACTACCGCGGCCCGCTGCTCGCCTACGGACTGGACGTCGAGAAGCGGCGCGTCGGCTTCGAGCCGCGGCCGCCAGGGGTGGTGTTCGCCTCGCGCCGCTATCCCGGCGCGCCGGTCGAACCGCTCACCGCCGGGGGGTTCCGGCCGGTGTTGCGCAACCGGTCGTGGACCCTTCTCTTAGGGCAACCTAATAGACTGCCCGCCCCGTGCTCCGCCGCCGATCTCGCCCGGTCGCCGTCGCCGCCTGCGCCGGAGGCCTCCTCCTAGCCGCCTGCGGGTCGGATCCCGACCCCTATCCCGACATCGAGCCTGTCGCGCCCGCCCGCGAGAGCGGCGACGCCCGCTCCTTCTCGGTCGAGCCCGTCGCCGAGGGCCTGAACCGCCCGACCTACGTCGGCGCCGCGCCCGGCGACCCGGGCGCCCTGTGGGTGCTCGAGCAGCCAGGCCGCGTGGTGCGCATCGCCCCCGACGGCGGCCGCGACGTGGCACTCGACATCTCCGACCGGGTGCTCACCGGCGCCGAGCAGGGCCTGCTCGGCATCGCGTTCCACCCCGACCACGCGCGCAACGGCCTGCTCTACCTGCACTGGTCCGACCGCGCCGGCGACACCCGCGTCGCCGAGTTCCGCGCCCGCGCCGACGGCGCGATCGACCCCGAGCCGCTGCGCGAGCTGCTCCACGTCGCCCAGCCCGAGGAGAACCACAACGGCGGCCAGCTCGCCTTCGGCCCCGACGGTCGCCTCCACATCGGCCTCGGCGACGGCGGCGGCGCCTTCGACCCCAACCAGACCGCCCAGGACCTTCACTCGCCGCTCGGCAAGATCCTCGCCGTCGACGTAGACGCCGACGGCCCGCTCACGGCCGCGGACTGGGACGTCGTCCTCTACGGCCTGCGCAACCCGTGGCGGTTCTCCTTCGACGGGGCGCTCGGCGAGCTGTGGATCGCCGACGTCGGCCAGGACGAGACCGAGGAGGTCAACCGCGTCCTGCCCGAGCCGGACGAGCCGCCGAAGAACCTCGGCTGGAGCGTCTTCGAAGGCGACCAGGCGGTCGAGGACGACCACCCGCTCGACGAGACCGGCGAGCTCGTCTGGCCCGTCGCCGCCTACGACCACGACGACGGCTGCTCGATCACCGGCGGCCACGTCTACCGTGGCGTCGCCCTGCCGGAGCTGCAGGGCCGCTACTTCTACGGCGACTTCTGCAGCGGCGCGCTCTGGTCGCTGAAGGCCGTTCCGGGCGGCGGGGCCGAGGACGTGCGGCGCGAGGAGGCGACCGTGCCGCAGCTCACCCACATCGGGCTCGACTCCGCCGACGAGCCGCTGTTCGCCTCCGCGACCGGGGCGATCTACCGGGCGACCCCGCCGCGCTAGACGGCCGGCTCGCCGTTGCGCGCGAGCGCGCTGACCGGGCCGTCGATCCGCACCCCGACCCGATCCCCGGGCCGCCAGGCGGGAGCGCCGAGGCGCCGGCTGCGCAGCCGTGCGCCGCTGCCCAGCTCGAGATGGACGAGGTGGTCGTGGCCGAAGAACGCGCGGCCGATCACCGTCGCCTCGGCGACCGAGCCGTTGGCGCCGCCGGCGCCGTCGAGCGCCACCCACTCCGGCCGGATCACCACGTCGACCGGCCCGCTGAGCCCGTCCCCGGCGCCGAAGCGGCCCAGCTCGCACTCCACGACGCCGCCGGTCGCGTTGCCCGCAAGGACGTCGGCCTCGCCGAGGAACTCCGCCACCCAGCGGCTGGCGGGCCGTGCATAGATCTCCTCCGGGGTGCCGACCTGCTCGATCCGCCCGGCCCGCATCACCGCCACCGACTCGGCGAGCGAGAGCGCCTCCGCCTGGTCGTGGGTGACCAGCAGTCCGCTCACCCCCGCGGTGCGCAGCACCACCGCGACCTCGGCGCGCAGCTCCTCGCGCAGGCTCGCGTCGAGCGCCGCGAACGGCTCGTCGAGCAGCACCACGTCGGGGTCGGCCGCCAGCGCGCGCGCCAGCGCGA
>JAAYBF010000062.1 GCA_012718975.1 Solirubrobacterales bacterium
CATCGGTGCTGAGGTCCGTGGCCGTCGCCGAGTTCACCGCGCCGAACGGCGCCCTGCTGGAGATCGAGGTCCCGGCCGGCACGCCGGCGATCTGGGTGGCCGGGATCGGCGCGACTACCCTCCGCCGGCAGGGAGAGCTGCTGCTCGGCGGCGGTCACTGGATCGAGATCACGCGAAGCCGCGTCGACCACGGACTCGGGGTACTCTCGGCGGAGGTCCTACGATGAGCCGCTTCAGCGACAACTGGTTCGTGCCGATCGACAGCGACCCCTTCACGCCGGAGGAGCTGCTGCGGCAGCTCGACGTCGACGTACATGCGCCGTTCGACGTTCGCAGGGCGGCTGTCGCCGATTGGCTGTCGGACCATCGCCCCGCGCCGCGACTGCTCGAATGCCTGGTGCTCGACGGCCTGGTCGACGCGCAGACAGCCGCGCGCCGCGATCCCGACGCAGCCTGACGCCCGCCTCGTCGGCCAGGACCCCGGCCCTCCGCCCGAGCCCAGCCAGCTCCGCCTCGGCTGACACCCCGCCAGCCGCCCCGTGCCGTGCCGTGCGGAGTTTTCTTGGGGGTCAACCCCCAAGAAAGCTCCACACGGCGTTCTGGGAGAGTCAGCTGTCGCGGTCGCGGTCGGCGGGGGCCTGCGGATCCCGGTCCTCGGCCTCCGGGTCGCCGCCGTTGCCGGCCAGCCGCCGCTCGGCCTCGGCGATCCGCTCCATCCGCTCGAGGCGGTCGAGGCGGTCGTCGCCGAGGGCCGAGCGGGGCGTGGTGCCGACGCGGGCCAGGCTGAAGCGGCGCACCCCGTCCGGCCGGTCGCCTGGGGAGGAGCGAGGGACGAGGGTGTAGCGCTTGATCCTGGCCGGGTCTCGCACCCTGTCGATGGTCGCGCGCGCGGGTCGCGCTGCCATTCGCCAACCGTCCAAAGATCGGCGGCGGGCGTTGTGTCGGCTGTCGCCTGAGACAATCGAGACGATGGCTGGGGAGCGGCATCCGGACGGCGTCGCACGGGTTCGCGCGCCGAACCCGTCGCCGATGACCCTCGACGGGACCAACACCTACGTCGCCGCCGGCTGGGCGATCGACCCCGGACCCGACGACGAGGGCCACCTCGCCGCCGTCCTCGCCGCCGCCGGCGGCGCGCTCGAGGGGGTCGCGCTCACCCACGCCCATCCCGACCACTCGGCCGGCGCCGCCCGCCTGGCCGAGCTGGCGGGCGGGATACCGGTCGCCGCCCCGTCCGGCGACGGCGCCGCCGGGCCGTTCCGCTCGGTCGCCACGCCCGGCCACGCGCCCGACCACGTCTGCCTGATGCTCGGCGAGACCTGCTTCGCCGGCGACCTCGTGATGGGCCACGGGTCGGTGTTCGTCGGCGGCGAGGAGGGCTCCCTGACCGCCTACCTCGACTCGCTCGCGCGGATCCGCGCGCTCGCCCCGGCGGTGCTCTGCCCCGGCCACGGCCCCTACGTCTGGGACCCGGCCGCCAAGCTCGACGAGTACGTCGCCCACCGCCTCGACCGCGAGCGCATGCTGCTCGCCGCCCTCGCCGACGGCGCCCGCTCCACCGACGACCTGCTCGACCGCGCCTGGTCCGACGCGCCGGCCGCGCTGCGCCCCGTCGCCGCCCTCACCCTGGCCGCCCACCTCGACAAGCTCCGCGCCGAGGGCCGCCTCCCCGACGACATGCGCGAATGAGCCGGTACCTTTCCAGACCGTGATCAGCACCAACCAGTTCAAGAACGGCACCCACATCGACGTCGAGGGGACGATCTTCAAGGTCGTCGAGTTCCAGCACGTCAAGCCGGGCAAGGGCGGGGCGTTCGTCCGCACCAAGCTCAAGCGGGTCGCCGACGGCGCTGTGATCGACCGGACTTTCCGGGCGGGGGAGAAGTTCCGCCCGGTCCGCACCGAGACGCGCAAGATGCAGTATCTCTACTCGGACGGCAGCGACGCCCACTTCATGGACTCCGAGAGCTACGAGCAGATCGCGATCCCCGAGGACCAGCTCGCCGACTCGCTGAAGTGGATCGTCGACAACCAGGAGGTCGAGCTGCTCTACGTCGACGAGCAGCCGTCCGACATCCAGGTGCCGAGCGCGGTCGAGCTGACCGTCACCGAGACCGAGCCCGGCCTCAAGGGCGACACCGTCTCCGGCGGCGGCGACAAGCCCGCGACGCTCGAGTCGGGCGTGACCGTCCGGGTGCCGCTGTTCGTGGACGTCGGCGACCGCGTGCGCGTCGACACCCGCTCCGGCGACTACGTCTCGCGCGCCTGAGGCGGCGGGTGCGCCGGACCGACCAACGGCGGGCCGCGGTCGTCGCCCTGTACCAGGCCGACCTCACCGGCCGGCCGCTCGGCGACCTGCTCGCGCGCGATGCGACCGACTTCACGCGCCAGCTCGCCGAGGGCGTCGACGCCGACCGCGAGCGCCTCGACGAGCTGATCGAGCGCCACGCCGTCGGCTGGACGCTCGACCGGATCGCGCCGCTGGAGCGCGGCATCCTGCGCGTCTCGATCTACGAGCTGCTGCACCGCCCCGACGTGCCGGCCGAGGTCTCGATCGACGAGGCGGTCGAAGCCGCCAAGGAGCTCTGCGGCGCCGACGCGCCCGGCTTCGTCAACGGGATCCTCGGCGCCGTCGCGCGCGAGGAGGCCACAGCGTGAGCGGCGGCCGCCTCGACGACGCGATCCGCGACCTCCAGCAGGCCGCGCGCGACCTGCGCGCCCAGTCGATCGAGCCGGCGCGCGCCGCCGAGCTGGTCGACCGCTGCGCCGAGCTGGCGGCCGACATCGGCCGCGAGCTCGACCAGGCCGCGCGCGACTCCGAGCGCGACACGCCCGACACCCAGGAGCGGCTCCTCTGAGCCCGCTCGGGAGCGCCGCCGGCGTGACCTACCCGACCGACCTCCAGCGGCGCGTCGACGACTATCTCGCCGGCCTCGGCCTCAACGACGGGCCCGGCACCGCCGGCCTCAGCGAGGCGATGCGCTACTCGCTGCTGGCGGGCGGCAAGCGGATCCGGCCGGTGCTCGCGCTCGCCACCGCCGAGGCGCTCGGCCGCGACCCCGACGACGTGCTGGCGCTCGCCGCCGCGCTCGAGATGGTCCACACCTACTCGCTGATCCACGACGACCTGCCGGCGATGGACGACGACGACCTCCGCCGCGGCAAGCCGACCTGCCACCGCGCCTTCGGCGAGGACGTCGCGATCCTCGCCGGCGACGGCCTGTTCGCCGAGGCGCTGTTCCTCGTCCTCGACCGGCAGGCCGGCCCGCCGGCGAACGTGCTCGCCGCCGTCCGCGAGCTGACCGCGGCCGCCGGGGTGGAGGGGATGGTCGGCGGCCAGTACCTCGACATCACCGCCCCGGCCGAGATCGGGCCCGAGGACCTGCGCCGCCTGCACGCGCTGAAGACCGGCCGCCTGATCGGCGCCTCGGTCGACGCGGTCCTGCTGCTGGCGGGCGCGGACGAACCTGCGAGAATCGCCTACCACCGTTTCGCGGCGGAGCTCGGCGTCCTGTTCCAGATCGTCGACGACATACTCGACGTGACCGGCGACGACGCCGCCCTCGGCAAGCCGAGCGGCTCCGACGCCCGCCACGGCCGGCGCACCTACGTCAGCGTGCTCGGCCTCGAGCGGGCGCGCGAGCTCGCCGGCGAGTCGCACGCGGAGGCCCGCGCGGCCCTCGCGCAGGCCCCCGGGGACACCCGCCGCCTGGCCCAGATCGCGGACTACATCCTCACCCGCCAGACTTAGACGATCCAGATGCCCTCCGACGCCAGCGACAAGCCCCGCCTGCTCGACGCCATCGACGGTCCCGCCGACCTCCACGGCCTCGACGACGAGCAGCTCCAGCGCCTCGCCCAGGAGGTCCGCGAGCAGATCATCGACACGATCGGCGAGATCGGCGGCCACTTCGGCGCCAACCTCGGCGCCTGCGAGCTCGCCGTCGCGATCCACAGCCTGCTCGACTCCCCGCGCGACAAGGTCCTCTGGGACGTCGGCCACCAGGCCTACCCGCACAAGATCCTCACCGGCCGCCGCGACCGGCTCCAGACGATCCGCACCTACGGCGGCCTCGCCCCGTTCTGCTCGATCGGCGAGTCCGAGCACGACATCATGGGCGCCGGCCACGCCTCGACCTCGATCAGCTACGCCGTCGGGCTCAAGGAGGCGATGCGCAGCGGGATCGGCCCCGACGGCAAGGTCGTCGCGGTGATCGGCGACGGCTCGCTCACCGGCGGGGTCTCGTTCGAGGCGCTCCACCACGCCGGCGGCCTCGGCCTGCCGATCGTGATCGTCGTCAACGACAACGGCATGTCGATCGCGCCGAACGTCGGGGCGCTGTCGCGCTACTTCAACCGGATCCGGATGAACCCGCGCCTGCACAAGGCGCGCGAGGACGTCGAGCACGGCCTGACCAAGCTCCCGGCCGGGATCGGCGAGCGGTTCGAGCGGCTCGGCCCGATCGTCAAGGAGTCGCTGAAGGCCTACTGGGCGCCCGGCCTGTTCTGGGAGGAGCTCGACATCGCCTACATCGGCGTCGTCGACGGCCACGACATGGCGGCGCTGCGCGAGGCGATCGGCGAGGCGCTCGCCGCCGAGCGGCCGGTCGTCGTCCACTGCGCAACCGTCAAGGGCAAGGGGTTCGCCCCGGCCGAGGAGGGCGGCCTCGAGGGGATGGAGCGCTGGCACGCCGCCAAGCCGGCGTCGATCGTCAACGGCGCCCCGGCCCCGAAGCCGGCCGCGAGCGCCGCCGCGGCGGCCGCGAAGCCGAAGCCGCCCGCCTACACGCAGGTCTTCGGCGACGCGCTGGTCAGCGAGGCGCGGCGCGACGAGCGGGTCGTCGGCATCACCGCCGCGATGAACAGCGGCACCGGCCTCGACATCCTCCAGCGCGCGCTGCCCGACCGCTACTACGACGTCGGGATCGCCGAGCAGCACGCGGTGCTGTTCGCGGCCGGCCTCGCGCTGCAGGGCGCCAAGCCGGTCGCGGCGATCTACTCGACGTTCCTGCAGCGCGGCTTCGACCAGATCGTCCACGACGTCTGCCTGCAGGAGCTCGACGTGGTCTTCGCGATGGACCGGGCCGGACTGGTCGGCGACGACGGGCCGACCCACCACGGCGCCTTCGACATCTCCTACCTGCGCTGCCTGCCGAACATGACGCTGATGGCCCCGCGCGACGAGGCAGAGCTGGTCCACATGCTGCACACCGCGATCGCCCATCCCGGGCCGGTCGGCCTGCGCTACCCGCGCGGTGAGGCGGAGGGGACGCCGCTGCCCGACGTGCCGCGGGCGCTGGAGATCGGCCGCGGCGAGCTGCTGCGCGAGGGCGAGCGGGTCGCCCTGCTGGGCTACGGCCACGGCGTCGCCGTCGCGCTCGGGGCGGCCGACCTGCTCGCCGGCGAGCACGGCGTCGAGCCGACCGTCGCCGACGCCCGCTTCGCCAAGCCGCTCGACGCGGCGCTGGTCGAGCGGCTCGCCGCCGACCACGACCTGCTCGTCACCGTCGAGGAGAACGTGCTGGCGGGCGGCTTCGGCTCCGCCGTCCTGGAGCACCTCGCCGACGGCGACCGGCTCGGCGACGTGCGCCTGCTGCGGGTCGGGCTGCCGGACCGCTACGTCACCCACGGCAAGCCGGCGCTGCTGCGCGAGGAGGTCGGCCTGACCCCGGCCGCGGTCGCCGAGCGTGTCGCGGCCGAGCTGCGCGCCCCGCGCGGCGCGCTGGCCTGAGCGCCGCTCGCCGAGCGCGTCCGAGGGCCCCGCGTGGGCCGTTCGGGCAGCCCTCTGGCAGGCCGGACTAGCGCGATCTGCAACTTTCGTCTAGCCTTCATGTCCTCGGCCGCGTCCTGGGGAGGAGCGAGTTCGAGTCGCCCGTCCGGCGCCAGCCGGGCGGGCGGTTCCGTTTCCGGGGGCAATCGAGGGGGGCAGCGCCTCGCCGTTCCGTCCCAGAAAGAGAAACGGCCCGCCGAGGCGGGCCGCTTCCTGAGGGAGGAGTGATGCGTATGTGGATCTGGAACGTGAAGTCTGTTGACGCCGGTCGCCTCGTGGAGGTCGGTTGGCGTCTGCAGTGATCAGAGTACGGATCGTCAGGGGCGTTGTCTGTGAGCCTCATCACAAAAGGTAAGTGGCGGGAACGGGCGTTCGCCGGCGACGGTCTAGAGTCGTGGGCGAGCGAGTTGGGTGACGAACGCGACAGCGGCCAGGAGGGCCGAAGTAGCCGGGAGGGGCGATGGCGCTCGACCTGATCGTCACCTTCCTCCTCGTCTTCGCCAACGGCTTCTTCGTCGCGACCGAGTTCGCGATCACCAGGCTGCGGCCGACCCAGGTCGCCGACTTCGAGCGCGAGCGCCGGCCGGGGGCGAAGTCGGTCCGCCACGCCGTCGAGCACATCGACGCCTACCTGTCGGCCTGCCAGCTCGGCATCACGCTCGCCAGCATCGGCCTCGGCGTCGTCGGCAAGCCGGTCTTCGAGGAGCTGCTCGAGCCGGTGCTCGGATCCGGGGCCGCGGTCGGCAGCGTCGCGCTCGCCGCGGCGGTCGCGTTCGGGATCGTGACGCTGCTGCACGTCGTCGTCGGCGAGCTGGCGCCGAAGAGCTTCGCGATCGCCCGCACCGCGCGCGCGTCGCTGCTGCTGGCGCCGCCGATGCGCGTCTTCTACCTGCTCACCCGACCGGTGGTCGACCTCTTCAACGCGATGGGCAACCTGCTGCTCAAGCCGTTCGGCATCCCGCCGGCGCGCGAGGTCGGTCACTCGCCGCTGAGCGAGGAGGAGCTGCGCCAGCTGCTGCGCCAGAGCGCCGCCGAGGGGCTGATCGAGGCCGAGGAGGGGCGCTTCTCCGAGAACGTCCTGCTGTTCGGCGACCTGCGTGCCCGCGAGGTGATGGTGCCGCGGGGCGAGGTCGCGTGGGTGACCGCCGAGGACTCGATCGGCGACGTCGCGCGCCGCTCGATCGAGACCGGCCACACCCGGCTGCCGCTCTGCGAGGCCGACGCCGGCCTCGACGAGCCGCTCGGGGTGATCCACGCCAAGGACCTGCTGCCGGCGCTCGTCGAGCCCGGCGAGCCGAGCCTGCGCGACCTCGCGCGGCCGCTGGCGCGCGTGTCGGAGTCGATCCTGCTCGACCAGCTGCTGCGTGACCTGCGCCGCGAGCATGCCCACATCGCGCTGGTCGTCGACGAGCACGGCACCGTGATCGGCCTGGTGACGCTCGAGGACATCATCGAGGAGATCGTCGGCGAGATCGAGGACGAGTTCGACGCCGCGCACGCCGAGCTGATCGGCGAGCGCGACGGGCTGACCGTCGTGGCCGGCGCGGCGCCGCTGCGGCTGGTCGCCGAGCGGCTCGGGGTGGAGGTCGACGACCCGCACGAGGCGACGATCGGCGGCCACGTCGTCGAGCTGCTCGGCCGGGTGCCGGCGGTCGGCGAGACGGTGGTCGTCGACGGCCACCGGCTGGAGGTCACAGGGGTGGACGAGACGCGCGTCGCGGAGCTCGCGCTCGTCGGGGAGTCCGCACAGGCGGCGGACGGCGAACGGGAGCCAGGGGAGGCGCACGAGGGACGACCCCCCGACGGCGGCCCCTAGGTGACGGTCGCCCCGATCTCAGAGGCCCCGGCGACCAAGCGCGGGGAACGGCGCCTGCTCCTGCTGCTCGGTGGGCTGGCCGCGCTCGCGCCGGCCTCGATGGACATCTACTTCCCGGCGCTGCCGTCGCTGACCGACGACTTCGGCGTCTCGCTGTCGGTGGCCCAGCTGACGGTCGCGATGTTCGTGATCGGACTGGCGTTCGGCCAGCTCTGCGCCGGGCCGATCAGCGACGTGCTCGGCCGCCGCCGGCCGCTGCTGGCCTCGGTTTGCGTCTACGCCTGCGCGGCGGCGGCCTGCGGGCTGGCGCCGACGATCGCGCTGCTGGCCGCCGGCCGCTTCTTCCAGGGGTTCGCGGCGGCGGCGGGCGTGGCGATCGGGCGGGCGGTCGTGCGCGACCTCTACGAGGGCAGCGAGGGCGCGCGCTTCCTGTCGCGCCTGGTCCTGATCTACGGCGTCTCGCCGCTGATCGCGCCGATCCTCGGCGGCCAGCTGCTGGCGCTCGGCAGCTGGCGGCTGCTGTTCGCGGCGCTGATCGTCCTGGCGACAGTCGTGCTGATCGCGACCCTGCGCGCACTGCCCGAGACGCTGCCGCCGCAGCGGCGCGCGGCCGGCAGCCTCGGCGAGACGGTCGGCTCGTTCGGAGTGCTGCTCGGCGACCGCCGGCTGGTCGGCTACGCGGCCGCGCTCGGCTGCGTCTCGGCGGCGGTGATCGTGATGGCCTCGTTCTCGCCGTATGTCCTCGGCGACGTCTACGGCGCGGCGCCGCAGGTCTTCGGCTTCGTCTTCGCGGCGGCGGGTGCGGCGATGGTCGCGGCCTCCCAGGTCAACGTCTGGCTCGTCGGCCGGGTCGCGCCGGCGACGATCCTGCGCGGGGCGCTGATCGGCCTGGTCGCGATCGGCGCGCTGCTGATCCTCAACGCCGAGGTGGTCGGCTCGCCGGTCCTGTTCGGGGCGATGCTGGTGCTGTCGCTGCCGTGCTGGGCGTTCGCGATGCCCAACGCGATCGCGCTCGGGCTGGCCGGCCACCCGACCCGCGCCGGAGCCGCCGCCGCGCTGATGGGCCTCGCCCAGTACGCCGGGGGCGCCGCCCTGGTGCCGCTGGTCGGGCTCGCCGGCCGCGGATCGGCGCTGCCGATGGCGTTGACCGCCGTCTGTCTCGGGCTGGTCTCCCTGGTCGCCCTGCGGCTTGCCACGCGCTAGCGTTGCGCCGATGCGGCGGTACCACCTGACCACCTTCGGCTGCCAGATGAACGAGCACGACTCCGAGCGGATGAAGGGGATGCTCGACTCGCTCGGCTACGGCGAGGCCGCCGAGCGCTCCGAGGCCGACCTGATCCTCTTCAACACCTGCTCGATCCGCGAGTCGGCCGACACCCGCTTCGTCGCCCACCTCGGCGAGGCGAAGCGGCTCAAGAGCGAGGACCCCAGCCGGGTGATCGGCGTCGGCGGCTGCTGGTCGCAGTCGCTGAAGGAGAAGGTCTTCGAGCAGTTCCCGTTCGTCGACGTGGCGTTCGGGCCCGGCCAGGTCCACCGGCTCGCGGAGTTCCTGACCTCCGACAGCCTCACCGCGCAGGGCTACTTCGAGTTCGAGGGGTTCACCGGCCACCTGCCGATGAGGCGGGCGCGCGACTTCCAGGGCTGGATGCAGATCTCCGTCGGCTGCAACTGCGTCTGCTCGTACTGCATCGTGCCCTCGACGCGCGGCCGCGAGGTCTCGCGGCCGGCGGCGGAGCTGGTCGCCGAGGCCGAGCGGCTCGCCGCCGACGGCGTCCGCGAGGTGACGCTGCTGGGCCAGAACGTCAACTCCTACGGCCGCGACCTGCCCAAGGGCGAGAAGACGACCTTCGCCGAGCTGCTGGCCCTCGTCGACGCCGTCGACGGCATCGACCGGATCCGCTACACCAGCCCGCACCCCAAGGACATCCGCGAGGACGTGGTGCGCGCGCACGCCGAGCTGCCGGGCGTCTGCCCGCACATCCACCTGCCGCTCCAGTCGGGCTCGAGCCGGGTGCTCAAGGCGATGCGCCGGACCTACAACCGCGAGCGCTACATGGACCGTGTGGCGCTGATCCGCGAGCTGGTGCCCGACTGCTCGATCACCACCGACATCATCGTCGGCTTCCCGGGCGAGACCGAGGCCGAGTTCGCCGAGACGCTCGAGGTCTGCGAGGAGGTCGGCTACGACTCGGCGTTCACGTTCGTCTTCTCGCCGCGGCGCGGGACCGAGGCGGCCGAGCTCGACGGCCAGCTGCCGCACCCGGTCAAGCGCGAGCGGATGGAGAGGCTGGTCGCGGTCGTCCAGCGGCGGGCGCGCGAGCGGGCGCAGCGGTTCGTCGGACGCACCGTCGAGGTGCTCGTCGAGGGGCCGTCGCGGACCGATCCGTCGCGCCTGCGCGGCCGCGACCGCCACAACAAGACGGTCAACTTCGAGGGCCTGACCGCCGTCGGCGAGCTCGCCCACGTCGAGGTGACCTCGGCGACGAGCACGACGCTCGCCGGCGAGGAGCGGCTGCTGTCGCGGATCGGTTGAGCGCGCCGGCCGTCGTCGCGCTGTTCGGGCCGACCGGGGTCGGCAAGACGGCGGTCGCGATCGAGCTGGCCGACCTCCTGCGCGCCCGCGGCGAGGACCCGGTCGCGGTCAACTGCGACTCGCTCCAGGTCTACGCCGGGCTCGAGCGGCTGACCGGCGCGGCGACCGCCGCCGAGCGGGCGCGGCTCGAGCACCGGCTGCTCGGCTTCGTCCCGGTGACCGACGACTTCTCGGTCGGCGACTACATGCCGCTCGCCCACGCCGAGATCGACGCGGCGCTCGCCGCGGGCCGGCTGCCGATCGTGGTCGGCGGGACCGGGCTCTACCTGCGCGCGGCGCTCGCCGACCTGTCGCTCGAGCGGGTGCCGTCCGGCAGCTCGGAGTCGGAGCTCTGGTCGCCGCAGACCCGTCATCCGACGGCGATCTTCGGCCTGACGATGGAGCGCGCGGCGCTCTACGAGCGGATCGACGCGCGCGTCGAGGCGATCGTCGCCGCCGGAGCCGGGGAGGAGGTGGAGGCCGCCCGCGCCCTCGGGCCCGGCCGCACAGCCGCCAAGGCGCTCGGCTTCCGCGAGCTGCCGGCCGGCGACCTCGACACGATGAAGCGCCGCTCGCGCAACTACGCCCGCCGCCAGCTCACCTGGATGCGCAAGCTGCCCGCTGTCACCTGGGTCGACGTCGGCGACCGCCCGCCCGGCGCCGTCGCCGCCGAGATCGCCGCCGCGCTCTGACCCGCGCCGCTTGCGTGCGAAACCTCGAGCGATCCGCCCCGGCCGAGCCCGGACGAGGTTGCGCACCTCCTCGATGCCAAACCTCGAGCGATCCGCTCCGCAACGATCGGCCGGGCGGGCGCAACCGCCGCGAACCGCGATCGGTAGGGGCTGGGCGCGGGCTGTGGACGCTCCTATACTCGCGCCGGAGGCGCCGCCGGCGAGGTGAGGAGATGTCGTGCGGAGGATCGCAGCGTTCGCGGGAGTCGTTGGTGCGATGGTCGGGCTCGGGCTGCCCGCGGTCGCGGGCGCGCAGAGCGACCCGGCCGGCGGGACGCTGCTCAACGTGCTCCCGCCGGGCCAGAGCGGCGCGTTCCCGGCGGTGCCCAACAGCACCGACCAGATCCCGCTCTACGACGGCCTGACCCCGCTCGGCGCGAACGTCGGCGCCGCCGACCTCGACCGCTACTTCAAGAGCGCGCGCTTCGGCGAGCCGGCTGGCGGGCCCGTCGAGGCGCCGCGGCCGGGCCTGACGATCCGCTACGACAGCTGGGGCGTGCCGCACGTCGTCGGCCAGACGCGCGACGACGTGATGTTCGGCGCCGGCTGGGCGACCGCGCGCGACCGCGGCCTGTTCCTCGAGACGATCCGCGGGCCGGCCCGGATCGCGGCGCTCGACGTGCCCGGCTTCGACGCGTTCAGCCTCGCCACCTCGCTGCGCAGCTTCACCCCGAGCGCCGCGACCGAGCGGTTCCTGGCGCGCCAGGCGATCCCGCTGCGCCGCGCGGGCGCCAGGGGCCGGCGGGTGCTGGCCGACGTCGACGCCTACGTCGCCGGCATCAACGCCCAGTACCGCGCGAGCGGCAACGGCGCGCGCCCCTGGACGCGCACCGACGTCGTCGCCGCGGCCGCGCTGATCGGCGCGGTCTTCGGCCGCGGCGGGGGGAACGAGGTCGCCAGCTCGCAGCTGCTCTCGGCGCTGCGCAAGCGGCTCGGCCGACGCGGCGGCACCCGCGTCTGGCGCGACCTGCGCTCCGCCCAGGACCCCGAGACGCCCGTCACCCTGCGCAGCCCCTTCCCGTACCGCACCGGCGGGCGCGGCGGGGCGCCCGGATCGCGCGCGGTCGACGCCGGCTCGGTCAGCGCCGGCGCCGCACGCGCCGCGCAGGCCGAGATGGCGATGCGCCGGCCGATGTCAAACGCCCTGCTGGTCGCTGCGCAGCGCAGCGCCAACGGCCGCCCGCTCGCGGTGATGGGGCCCCAGGTCGGCTACTTCTACCCCCAGTTCCTGATGGAGCTGGACCTCCACGGCGGCGGCATCGACGCGCGCGGCGCCGCCTTCCCGGGCGTCTCGCTCTACGTGCTGCTCGGCCGCGGCAACCGCTACGCCTGGAGCGCGACCTCGTCGGGCTCGGACAACGTCGACCAGTACGTCGTGCGGCTGTGCAACCGCAACGGCTCGCGGCCGACGCGGCGCTCGACCGCCTACGTCTGGCGCGGTCGCTGCCGGGCGATGACGACCTTCGACGCCGGCACGCTCGGCGCCGGCGGCGGCGAGCCGGCGCAGCGGATCCGCTTCCGCCAGACAGTCCACGGCCCGGTCAGCGGCACGGTGACGGTCGGCGGGCGGCCCTACGCGGTGGCCACCAAGCGCTCGACGCGCGGGCGCGAGGTGATGAGCGCGCTCGGCTTCGCCGACCTCAACGCCAACCGCGTCCGCAACGCGCGCGACTTCGCCCGGGTGATGGGCCAGGTCGAGTTCACCTTCAACTGGCACTACGCCGACGGGCGCGACGTCGCGTTCTTCTCGTCGGGCCGGCTGCCGCGGCGGCCGCGCTCGGTCGACCCGAGCCTGCCCGCGCTCGGCAACGGCCGCCACGAGTGGCGCGGCTTCATCCCGCGCCGCGCCCACCCGCAGGCGGTCAACCCGCGCGGCGGGCTGCTGCTCAACTGGAACAACAAGCCGGCGGCCCGCTTCGGCGCCGCCGACGACCAGTTCTCCTACGGCTCGGTCCAGCGCGTCGACCTCTTCCGCGGGCTCGGCGCGAAGGTGAGCCTCGAGCGGCTGGTCGGGGTGATGAACCGCGCCGCGACCCAGGACCTGCGCGCCGTCGAGGTCTGGCCGCGGATCGCGGCGGTCCTCGCCCGCGGCCGCGCGCCCGACGCGCGCACCGCCCGCGCCGCCGAGCTGGTCACCGAGTGGCGGCGCGGCGGGTCGAGCCGGCTCGACCGCGACCTCGACGGGCGGATCGACGCGCCGGGCGCCGCCGTGCTCGACGCCGCGTGGGACGGCCTCGCCGACGCCGTGCTGCGGCCGGCGCTGGGCCCGCTGACCAGGCAGCTCGCCACCGTGCAGCGCCGCGACAACCCGCCGAGCCCGCAGGGCAGCGCGTACGGCGGCGGCTGGTACGGCTACGTCGACAAGGACCTCCGCCGCCTGCTCGGGATGCGCGTGCGCGGCCGCTACAGCCGCCCCTACTGCGGCAAAGGGCGCCGCGCCGCCTGCGCACGGTCGCTCTGGCGGGCGCTGAAGCGGGCCTCCGACCGGCTCGCGGCGAGCCAGGGCGGCGATCCGGCCGCGTGGCGCGCGAGCGCGAACGCCGAGCGGATCGTCTTCGCGCCGGGCCTGCTCGGCCCGGGGGCGACGATGCGCTGGTCCAACCGGCCGACCTTCCAGCAGGTGGTGTCGTTCGAGCGGCGCTGACCGTGCGCGGATAACCTCCCGCGCCGGATGAGGTTCGAGAAGTGGAACGCCCTCGGCAACGACTACGCGATCGTCGAGGCCGCCGACCTGCCATTCGAGCTGACGGCCGCGCGGGTCAGGGCGCTCTGCGCCCCGCACAGCGGGATCGGCGCCGACGGCATCCTGCTGCTCGACGCGCCGACCGAGCCCGGCTTCGTCGCGTCGCTGCGGATCTTCAACCCGGACGGCTCGGAGGCCGAGCTGTCGGGCAACGGGGTGCGCGAGGCGGTGATGTACCTGCGCCGCTCCGGCTGGACCGAGCACGACAGCTTCGGCATCCAGACGGCCGCCGGCGAGATCCGCCCGCGGATCACCGGCCCGACCACCTGCACCGTCGACATGGGCAGGGCGAAGCTGACCGCCGGGGACTTCCCGTCCGGCGGCGACGACGGCCTCGGCACGCTGGTTGCCGACGGGCGCGAGTGGACCTTCCAGTTCGTCTCGATCGGCAACCCGCAGTGCTCGATCGAGGTGCCCGAGGGCCTCGAGGAGCTGGACCTGCCGGCGATCGGTCCGGCGCTCGAGCGCCATGAGCTGTTCCCCAACCGGACCAACGTGTCCTTCTGGCGGCGCGAGTCCGACGACACGATCCGCGCGCGGATCTTCGAGCGCGGCGTCGGCGAGACGATGTCGTCGGGCACCGGCGCGACGGGCGCGGCGGTCGCGGCGGTGCTGCGCGGCGCCGACAGCCCGGTGACCGTCCGCCTCGACGGCGGCGAGCTGACCGTCGAGGTGGGCGAGGACCTGCACGTAGACCTGACCGGCTGGGCGGTGCCCGTGTACGCGGGCGAGCTCAGCCCCGACTTCCTGGAGGCTGTGAGCGAGGCATGAAGACGAGCGAGCGACTGGACCGGCTGCCGACCTACCTGTTCGCGGAGATCGAGCGAAAGATCGCCGAGAAGAAGGCTGCCGGCGTCGACGTCATCAGCCTCGGGATCGGCGACCCCGACATGCCGACGCCGCAGCTGGTGATCGACGCGCTCGCCGCCGGCGCCGCCGACCCGGGCACCCACCAGTACCCGTCGAACCGCGGTCGCGCCGAGTACCGCGACGCGTTCGCCGCCTTCTACCGCCGCCGCTTCGGCGTCGAGCTGGACCCCGAGACCGAGATCGTGCCGGCGCTCGGCGCCAAGGAGTGCGTCTTCAACCTCAACCTGGCGTTCCTCGACCCCGGCACCGTGGCGCTCGCCGCCGACCCCGGCTACCCGGTCTACACCGGCGGGCCGCTGATCGCCGGCGCCGACAGCGTGCTGATGCCGCTGGTGCCGGAGCTGGGCTTCGTGCCGGACCTCGACGCGATCGACGCCGACGCGCGCGAGCGGGCGCGGCTGATGTTCCTCAACTACCCGAACAACCCGACCGGCGCCGTCGCGCCGGACGGCTTCTTCGAGCGGGTCGTCGAGTTCGCGCGGGCCAACGACATCCTCGTCGTCCACGACGCCTCCTACACCGAGACGACCTTCGACGGCTACGTCGCCCCGAGCTTCCTCGAGACGCCGGGCGCCAAGGAGGTCGGCGTCGAGATCTTCTCGCTGTCGAAGGGCTACAACATGACCGGCTGGCGGACCGCGGCGATCGTCGGCAACGCCGATGCCGTCAACGCCTACTGGAAGCTGAAGACCAACATCGACTCGGGCATGTTCGAGGCGGTCCAGCTCGCGGCTGTCGCGGCGCTGTCGCAGGAGGGCGACCGGATCGCGCGCGAGATGAGCGCCGTCTACGCCCGCCGGCGCGACCTCGTCGTCGACGCGTTGCGCGCGATCGGCGTCGACGTCCGCTCGCCGAAGGGGACGATCTACGTCTGGGCGCCGGTGCCCGAGGGCCACAGCTCGGCCTCCTACTGCGAGCACGTGCTCGAGGAGTCCGGGGTCGTCGTCTCGCCGGGCGGCGCCTACGGCCCCAACGGCGAGGGCTTCTTCCGGATCTCCCTGACGATGGACGACGACCGCCTCGCCGAGGCGATGGAGCGCCTGCGCTCCTCGCTCGGCGGCTGAGCCCGGGGCCGCCATGATGGGGGCGTGCGCGCGATGGTGCTCGAGGCCCCCGGGACGCCGCTGGCCGAGCGGGAGCTGCCCGACCCCGAGCCCGGACCGGGCGAGATCCTGCTGCGGGTTTCGGCGTGCGGGGTCTGCCGGACCGACCTGCACGTCGTCGACGGCGAGCTGACCGAGCCGAAGCTGCCGCTGGTGCTCGGGCACCAGATCGTCGGCGAGGTGGTCGGCCGGGGGGAGGGGGCACGGCGGTTCGCGTCCGGTGAGCGGGTGGGCGTGCCGTGGCTGGGCTGGACCTGCGGCGAGTGCGACTACTGCCGCTCCGGGCGCGAGAACCTCTGCCCGCGCGCCCGCTTCACCGGCTACGACATCGACGGCGGCTACGCGGAGCTGGCGGTCGCCGACGAGCGCTTCTGCTTCCCGCTCGCGCCGGGCTACGGCGACCTCGAGGCGGCGCCGCTGCTCTGCGCGGGACTGATCGGCTACCGCTCGCTGCGGCTGGCCGCCGACGCGCCCCGTCTCGGCCTCTACGGCTTCGGCGCCTCGGCCCACATCGTCTGCCAGGTCGCCGTCCACCAGGGCCGCGACGTCTGGGCCTTCACCAAGCCCGGCGACGCCGCCGCCCAGCGCTTCGCGCTCGAGCTGGGAGCGGTGTGGGCCGGCGACACCGCCGGCGGCTCGGAGGCATGCGCGCCGCTCGGGTCCGGGGACGCGGCGCCGACGGCGACGGCCGGCCGGGAGCCCGGGCCGGCGGGCGAGCGTGGAGCCGCCGGTCCGCGCGACCTCCTAGACGCCGCGATCGTGTTCGCGCCCGCCGGCCCGCTCGTCCCCGCCGCCCTCCGCGCCCTCCGGCCGGGCGGCACCGTCGTCTGCGCCGGCATCCACATGTCCGACATCCCCGCGTTCCCCTACGCCGACCTCTGGATGGAGCGCTCGATCCGCTCGGTCGCCAACCTGACCCGCCGCGACGGCGACGAGTTCCTCACCCTCGCCGCCCAGATCCCGGTGACCACCGAGACCTCCACCTATCCGCTCGCCCAAGCCAACCAGGCCCTCACCGACCTGCGCGCCGGCGACATCCCCCGCGGGGGCGCCGTCCTGCGGGTCGCGTCCTAGGCGAGAGCGGCGCGGACGGTCTCGGCGAGGCCGTCCTCGAACCCCCGCGGCTCGAACCCCAGCTCCTTGCGCGCCTTGGCGTCGGTGGCCCAGTAGGTGACGCCGTCGCTGCTGGCGATCAGCTCGCGCAGGTTGGGTGGGAAGCCGAGCAGCGGCCCGATGACGGGGCCGAGCGGCGCCGAGAGCTTGAGCAGGAGGGAGGGCATGGTCAGTCGCGGCGCGCGCCGTCCGGCGAGCCGGGCGGCGGTCTCGATCAGCTCGCCGAGGGTGCCCTTGTGGGCGGAGAGGACGTAGGACTCGCCGATCCGGCCGTCGTCGAGGGCGAGCACGATGCCGGCGGCGATGTCGTCGACGTGGCAGAACATGAAGCCGG
>JAAYBF010000063.1 GCA_012718975.1 Solirubrobacterales bacterium
GAGGTGCATGCGGCCGACAACCTGCCCCCCAACGATCAGCGCCGGTAGATCCGCGAGCGGTGGCCGATCGCGACGACGAGGACGGTGACGCGGCCGTCGTCGACGCGGTAGACGACGCGCCAGTCGCCGGTGCGGATGCGGAGCAGGCCGGGGGGATCGCCGTGGAGCAGGCGCGCGTCGGCCGGTCGCGGATCGTGACGGAGGCGGTCGAGCCGGCGCGCGACGCGGCGGGCAACGGGTGGGTCGAGCTTGCGCAGCGCCCGCGCGGCGGCGGGCGCGAGCGCGATCTCGTAGCGGGGCACGGCTCAGAGGCCGAGCTCGGACTTCAGGTCGTCCCAGGGGATCGGCGCGCCGCCCTCGGCGAGCGCCGCGCGGGCGGCGTCGAGGTCGGCCTCGTCCTCGAGCCGCTCGAGCAGCTCGGCGTCGGCGACGGGCACCAGCGCGGCGACCGGGCGGCCGTGGCGGGTCAGCGCGACGCGCTCGCCGCCGAAGCGGATCCGGTTGACGACGTCGGCGAGCGACTCGCGGGCCTGGGACAGTGCCATCTCGTCCATGTACGAATCGTACGATACGTACTCGACGGCGGCCTGGGGCGGGTTGTGCAGATCGGTGAGGGTCATGCCCCTGTAGGGACGTGGGCGACGACGGTCGCCCCCCTTAACGCCCGTTTCACAGTGCGGCCAACAGTCGTTAACGGCGGGCCCGCGGCCACGGCCTAGCTTGGGGGCCAGGAGCCGGCGACGTGACCTCGCGCATCAGGGCCCCTGGGATCGCGGAATCCGCTCCCGCGATCGAGGAGCGCCGACCCGGCAGGGTCGGTGGAGCGGCCGTCGGGGGACGGCCACGGGGCGGGCGCGGGGGAGTCGCGGTGCTCCGACCCCTTGACCGGCTCGGCGTCCGTGCCGTCCTGGGCGGGAACGTCGCCTACCGGGGCGTGGCGGACCCCCGAGGGGTTTGCCGCGACCCGATCCGCCGTTTTCCCCGATGCGCGCGGCCCGCGCCCGCGCCACGATGCCCTGGATGCGATTGGAGAGCGTCGCCATCGCCCCCGTACCGCCGACCAGGCTGGCGGAGGCCCTCACCGCCGAGCAGGGCGAGCGGTTCGCCGAGGTCGTCGACCGCGGCCGGCGCGAGCTGGCCGACCGCGTGATCTGGAACGTCAACTCCACCGCCCGCGGCGGCGGCGTCGCCGAGATGCTGCGCTCGCTGCTCGCCTACGCCCGCGGCGCCGGCCTCGACGCGCGCTGGGTGGTGATGCGCGGCGACCGCGACTTCTTCGCCGTCACCAAGCGCGTCCACAACATGCTCCACGGCGAGCCGGGCGACGGCCACGGCCTCACCGCCGCCGACGGCGAGGCCTACCTGGCAACCGCGCGCGCGAACGCCGACGAACTGGCGCCGCTGATCCGCCCCGGCGACTTCGTCCTCCTCCACGACCCGCAGACCGCCGGCCTGATCGAGCCGCTGCGCGCGGCGGGCGCGCACGTCGTCTGGCGCTGCCACGTCGGCACCGACGCCGCCGGCCCGCTCGCCCGCGCCGCCTGGGACTTCCTGCTGCCCCACGTCCGCGAGGCCGACGCGGTCGTCTTCTCGCGCCACGCCTTCGTCTGGGACGGCCTCGACCACGAGCGGGTCGCGATCGTGCCGCCGTCGATCGACCCGTTCTCGCCGAAGAACCAGGACCTCGAGCCCGCCGTCGCGACGGCGATCCTCCAGCGGGCCGGCATCGCGGCCGGCCCGGTCAGCACCGCCGCCCCGGCGTTCACGCGCCTCGACGGCACGCCGGGCCGCGTCGACCGGCGTGCGGAGCTGGTCGCCTCCGACCGCCTGCCGGCGAACGCGCCGGCCCTGCTGCAGGTATCGCGCTGGGACCGGCTCAAGGACCCGCTCGGCCTGCTCGACGCCTTCCGGTGCGAGATCGCGCCGCGCTCGCCCGCCCATCTCGTGCTCGCCGGCCCGTCGCCGGGCGCGGTCGCCGACGACCCCGAGGGCCTCGAGACGCTGCACGAGGTCACCCGCGCCGCTGCCGGCTACCCGCGCGGCATCCGCGCCCGGCTCCACCTCTGCACGCTGCCGATGGACGACGTCGAGGAGAACGCCGCGATCGTCAACGCGCTCCAGCGGCGCGCCCAGGTCGTGATCCAGAAGAGCCTCGCCGAGGGGTTCGGCCTGACCGTGGCGGAGGCGATGTGGAAGGCGCGGCCGGTCGTGGCGAGCGCGGTCGGTGGCATCCGCGAGCAGATCGTCGAAGGCGAGACCGGGCTGCTCGTCGCGCCCACCGACCACGCGGCCCTCGCGGACGCGGCGGTCGGGCTGCTCGAGGACCCGGTCCGCGCGGCGGCGATCGGCGAGCGCGGGCGCGAGTCGGTCCGCGCGATCTTCCTCGGCGCCCGCCACCTCGGCCAGTACCTCGACCTCTTCGAGCGGCTGCTCGGCCGGCGCTCCGTCGCCGAGCTCGCGCCGCTGCCGCCGCCGCGGGCGCTCGCGTCCTGACCGCGCGCCGTCAGGCCGGCGCCGGCGGCGTGTCGCCAGCCGGCTCGGCGCCGCGCCGTCCGCGCCACCACTCGCGCACGAGGATCTGGATCGTGGCGGCGGCGGGGATCGCCAGCAGGGCGCCGAGCACCCCGAGCAGCGTGCCGCCGGCGAGCACCGAGAGGATCACCAGCGCCGGGCTCATGTCGACCGCGCGGCGGTAGACGAGCGGGCCGAGGACGTGGGTCTCGGTCTGCTGGTAGACGACCCAGAAGAGGATCCAGGCGACCGCCGTGCCCGGCCCCTCGAAGGCGGCGACCACCGCGATCACGGCCGCGCCGATCGTCGAGCCGACGAGCGGCAGGATCGCGAAGAACGCCATCTGGACGGCGAGCGGGACCGCGTAGGGGATGCCGAGCAGCGTCATCACCAGGAACGAGACGATCCCCGCGAGCAGGGCGACCGCGAACACGCCCGCGACATAGCCGCCGACGGCCTTCGACGTCTCCTCGCCGACGCGCCGCGCGCGCCGCTCGTCGGGCGCCAGCTCGCGGTAGACGAAGCTCGTCAGCCGCGGCGCGTCGATCAGCAGCAGGAACGCGACGGCGAGGATCGCGATCAGCTCCACGACACGCTCGACCGCGGCGACCGTCACCGTCTCGAGCTCCGCGAGCGCGCCGCCGACGATCGACGGCAGGTTCTTGGCCTCCGCCTCGAGCTGGGCGACGATCCCGTACTCGCGGTCCCAGCGGGCGATCAGCTCGGAGTCCTGCAGGTCGCGCACGTAGCCGGGCACGGCGCGCAGGAACGAGGTGAACTCGTCGACCAGCGGCGGGATCACGATCAGCCCGATCCCCAGCAGCACCACCCCGATCAGGGCGTAGACGACGAGGATCGCCAGCGCCCGCGGCAGGTGCAGGCGGCGCTGGACCAGGCTCACCGGCGCGCTCAGCGCGACCGCGACGAAGACCGCGAGGATCGCCAGCAGCAGCACCTCGCGCAGCAGCCAGCAGAGGTAGATCAGGCCGACGATCGCGGCGACCGTGAGCACGGTCCGCGTGGTCTGGCCGAGCGTGATCCTCCGGCCCTCGCGCGGGCCGGGCGCCGTCGTCGCTGACATCCCTGCCCAGTACGACGCCGACGCGGGCGAATCCTGCCTGGCGCGGGTCGCCATACGGCTCGCGGCTGCGGGAAAACCACGACCGCCGATCGGGGCGGCGACACGATGGACCGCGGGCCGCCGGGCGCGACGATCGGGCCATGCTCGCCTATCAACTCACCGGCTGGCAGCAGCCGCCCCAGCTGCGCGAGGTCCCGGTCCCCGAGCCGGGCCCCGGGCAGGTCCTGCTGAAGGTGGCGGGCGCCGGCGCCTGCCACTCCGACCTGCACCTGATGGAGTGGCCCGAGGGGACGATGGCCTTCGACCTGCCGTTCACCCTCGGCCACGAGAACGCCGGCTGGGTGGCCGCGCTCGGCGCCGGCGTAGAGGGCCTCGCCGAGGGCGACGCGGTCGCCGTCTACGGGCCGTGGGGCTGCGGGCGCTGCCGCGCCTGCCGCCTCTCGCGCGAGGACTACTGCGAGCGTCAGGCGGAGATCGGCGCGTTCGGCGGCGGGCTCGGGCTCGACGGCGGGATGGCCGAGTACCTGCTGGTGCCCCACAGCCGGCTGCTGATCCCGCTCGGCGACCTCGACCCGCGCGACGCCGCGCCGCTGACCGACGCCGGCCTGACGCCCTACCACGCGATCAAGCGGTCGCTGCACCTGCTCCATCCGGGGTCCACGGCGGTGGTGATCGGCGTCGGCGGGCTCGGCCACATGGCCGTCCAGATGCTCGCCGCGCTCTCCCCGGCGCGGATCGTCGCCGTCGACGCGGCGCCCGACAAGCTCGCCGTCGCCGGTGAGATCGGCGCCGACGCGACCTTCGAGCCGGGCGAGGAGACCGCGACCGCGATCCGCGAGCTGACCGGCGGCCGCGGCGCCGAGCTGGTGCTCGACGTCGTCGGCGCCGACGCGACGCTCGAGCTCGCCCGGTCGGTCGTCGGCTTCGAGGGCCACCTCACGGTCATCGGGCTCGCCGGGGGCAAGATCGACTACGACTGGACGGCGCTGCCGTGGGCCGCCCAGCTCACCGCCACCTACTGGGGTACCGCCGTCGAGCTGATGGACGTGCTCGCCCTCGCGTCCGCCGGCAAGATCCACGTCCGCGTGCAGCGGTTCGGTCTCGATCGCGTCGAGGAGGCCTACGCGCGCCTGCGCGCCGGCGAGGTCGACGGCCGCGCCGTGATCTGCCCGAACGGCTGAGCGGCGCCGTGCGGCGCTGGTGGCCGGCGCTCGC
>JAAYBF010000004.1 GCA_012718975.1 Solirubrobacterales bacterium
ACACAGAGGCCCGCACCGCGACCCTCTCGACCAAGGACGTGGTCCACTTCGACAAGGCGCTGCTGGCCACCGGCGCCAACGTGCGCCGGCTGCGCGTCGACGGCGGCGACCTCGACGGCATCCACTATCTGCGCGCGTTCGGCAACTCCGACGCGATCCGCGCCGACGTCGAGGGCGCCGAGCGGGTCGTGCTCGTCGGCGGCAGCTACATCGGCTGCGAGTGCGCGGCGTCGATAACGGCCGCGTTCGGGGTGAAGTGCACGATCGTGATGCAGGAGAACGAGACCTTCGAGCACGTCTTCGGGCGCGAGGTCGGCGGCTACTTCCACCGGGTGCTGGAGGGCCACGGCGTCGAGATCCACGGCGGCGACGAGCTCGACCGCTTCGAGGGCCCCGACGGTCGCGTCACCCACGTCCACACCAAGGGCGGGCTGGAGCTCGACTGCGACGCGGTGATCATCGGCGCCGGCGTGATGCCGGACGTGATGCTCGCGCGCGCGGCCGGGCTGGAGCTCGGCGAGGCGGGCGGGGTGCGCTGCGACTCCAAGCTCGAGACCTCCGTGCCGGGCATCTACGCCGCCGGCGACATCTGCGAGTACGACAGCGTGGTCCATGGGCGGCCGCTGCGCGTCGAGCACTGGGACGTCGCCTTCAACCACGGCAAGACCGCCGCGCTGAACATGCTCGGCCGCGGCGTCGACCACGACGTGATCCCGTACTTCTTCTCGGACCTCGCCGACTGGGCGTCGATCGAGTACGTCGGTCCCGGCCAGGGCGAGCCGGCGATCCGCGGATCGCTCGAGCACGGCGAGTTCACCGCGTTCTACCTCGACGGCGGCGTCGTCACCGCGGCCCTCACCAACGGCCGCTCCGACGACCTCGACCACGCCCGCCGCTTCATCCGCGAGAAGGCGACGCCGGACCCGGCGAAGCTGGCGGACGAGGCGACGGATCTGGGCGCGCTCTGAGGCGTTCCTCGCCGGTCTACTGGGGAACCTGGACTCGAACCAGGACTAACTGTTCCAGAGACAGTCGTGCTGCCGATTACACCATTCCCCAGTGCTTCCGTGGACAATCCCACGGCTGGTCAGCGGTCAATCAGTCTAGCCAGTGGAGCGCCGTGACGTAGCCCCGTTCCGTCCGGCGCCGCGCATATCGTATATGCATGGGTCGAGGGGCGCGATATGACTGGGACGCGATCCGTGCGCACTACGAGGGTGGCGCGACGGTCGCGGAGTGCAAGGCGAGGTTCGGCTTCTCGAACGGCGCCTGGGACCGGGCCGTCCAGCGCGGCGACATCGTCGGGCGAACAGCGCGCCCGGCCCGGCCGGGCGCCACGCAAGCGGCGGTCGCGGGCCTGCTGGAGGCCGGTGTGTCGCAGGCTGAGGCCGCGCGGCGCCTGGGGATCTCACCTGCCACCGCCTCGTACCATGCGCGCGCCCTCGGCCGCGCCGCGCGGTCGGAGTGCGCGCGCCGATACGACTGGGCGGAGGTCCAGCGCTACCACGACCGCGGCCACACCGCGCGCGAGTGCATGGAGCGCTTCGGCTTCTGCTCGCAGACCTGGCACGCCGCGCGCGAGCGCGGCGCGCTCAGGACGCGCGCCGCCCGAGCCCCGATCGAGACCTATCTGGTGACAGGACGGCGGGTCAACCGTCACCACCTCAAGCGGCGCCTGCTCGCCGAGGGCGTCAAGGAGCGCTGCTGTGAGGAGTGCGGCCTCGCGGAGTGGAGAGGGAGGCCGCTGTCGCTGGAGCTGCACCACGTCAACGGGGACGGGGACGACAACCGGCTGGAGAACCTGAGGCTGCTGTGCCCCAACTGCCACAGCCAGACGCCGAACTTCTCGGCGCTCAACAAGGGGCGTCCGCGGCTGCCGCCCGGGGCGGTCTGGGTGCGCAACGTCCGCCACCACCGGCTGCCGGTGCGCGGCAGCGTCGGCTGAAGCCCGCCGGCAGCCGCGCTCAGGCCGCAGCCTGGTCGGCCCAGTCGCGGTAGAGGCGGGCGTAGGCGCCGCCGGCGGCGAGCAGCTCGTCGTGGGTGCCCTGCTCGGCGATCCGGCCGTGGTCGAGGACGACGATCCGGCCGGCGTCGCGGATCGTCGAGAGGCGGTGGGCGATCACGATCGCGGTGCGTCCCGCCAGCAGGCGGCGCAGGCCGCGCTCGATGCCGGCCTCGGTGCGGACGTCGACGTTGGAGGTCGCCTCGTCGAGGATCAGGATCCGCGGGTCCGCCGCCGCCGCGCGGGCGAACGCGACCAGCTGGCGCTGGCCCGCCGAGAGCTGCGCGCCGCGCTCGCCGACCTCGGTGTCGTAGCCGTCCGCCAGTCCCTCGATGAACTCGTGCGCGCCGACCGCCCGCGCCGCCGCCTCGACCACGCCCGCGTCGGCGTCGTCGTCGGCACCGAAGGCGATGTTGTCGCGGATCGTGCCGGAGAACAGGAAGCTCTCCTGCGGCACGATGCCCAGCTGCGAGCGCAGCGAGCGCTCACGCACGTCGCGCAGGTCGTGGCCGTCGATCGTCACCCGGCCCGCGGTCGGGTCGTAGAAGCGGGCGACGAGCTTCGCCAGCGTCGACTTGCCCGCCCCGGTCGAACCGACGAGCGCCACCGTCTGGCCGGGCGGCACGTGCAGCGACACACCGTCGAGCGCCGGCGCGCCGTCGACGCCGGCGTAGGCGAAGGTGACGTCCTCGAAGACGATCTCGCCGCGCACCGGCGGCAGGTCGATCGCGTGCTCGGCGTCGCGGACGTCGGGCTCCTCGTCGAGCAGGCCGAAGATCTTGTCGAGCGCCGCCATCCCCGACTGGTAGGTGGTGTAGAGCTGCGAGAGCTGCTGGATCGGGTCGAAGAAGCTCTGCAGGTAGAAGACGAACGAGGCGAGCACGCCGATCTCGACCGCCCCCTCGACCACCTGGTTGCCGCCGTAGAGCAGGATCGCCGCGGTCGCGATCGCCGACAGCAGCTCGACCGACGGGAAGTAGGCCGCGTTGAGGTGGACGGTCTTCATGTTCGCCGCCCGGTTGGCCTCGTTGAGCTCGGCGAACTGGCCCAGGTGACGGCGCTCCTGGCCGAACGCGCGCACGATCCGCACCCCCGACAGCGTCTCCTGGAGGTAGGCCGTGACCAGGGCGATCCGCTCGCGCGTCGCGCGGTAGGCGTCGGCCGAGGCGATCCGGAAGATCACCGAGGCGGCGAACAGCACCGGGAAGACGAGGAAGGTGATCAGCGCCAGCTGCGGGTCGAGGAACACCAGGATCGCCGCGGTGCCCAGCAGCGTCAGCGTCGCGGCGAACAGCGTCACGATCCCGTCGGTGACCAGCGTGTCGAGCGCCTGGACGTCGTTGGTCAGGCGCGAGATCAGCACGCCCGAGCGGTTGCGCGAGTAGAAGCCGATCGACAGCGTCTGCAGGTGGGCGAAGATCCGCCGCCGCAGGTCGGCGAGCGCCCGCTGGCCGACCCAGGCGGTGAGGTAGGTCTGGGCGTAGGTGGCGCCGAAGTAGAGCAGCCCCGCCACGACGAAGGCGACCGTGATCCACAGCAGCGCGTCGGCGTCGCCGGCGCGGATGCCGTCGTCGATCGCCCGGCCGGCGAGGTAGGGCGGCGCCAGCGCGGCAGCCGTCGCCACGAACAGCGCGACGAACATCAGCGTCACGCGCAGCCGGTAGGGCCGCAGCAGCGCCAGCAGCTTGCCGAGCTTACGCGTGCGGCCGCGCTCGCCGCGCAGCGTCGCCCAGAGCCGGCGTCCCCGGCCCGGCGGCCGTCCGGGCGCGCCGGTGGCCTCCACCGGTCCCGCCTCGCGTGAGCCGCGCTCCCCGCCGCTCACAGCCCCGCCACCTCGCGCTCGCCCTCCTGCTCGGGGCGGGTCAGGAACACCTGGTCGGGCAGCCCGCGGCGGGCGATCTCGGCGTACAGCTCCGAGCCCTCGACAAGCTCGTCGTGGCCGCCGCGCGCGCAGATCCGGCCGCCGTCGAGCACCACGATCTCGTCGGCGAGCGCGATCGTCGAGAGCCGGTGGGCGATCACGAAGGTCGTGCGCCCGTCCATCACCTCTGCGAGCGCGCGCTTGATCTCGGCCTCGGTCGTCGCGTCGACGCTCGAGGTCGCGTCGTCGAGGATCAGGATCCGCGGCTGGGCGAGCAGCGCGCGGGCGATCGCGACGCGCTGGCGCTGGCCGCCCGACAGCGTCAGGCCGCGCTCGCCGACGAGCGTGTCGTAGCCGTCGGGCAGGTCGCCGATCACCGTGGCGAGGCCGGCGCGGCGGGAGGCGTCGGCGACCTCGGCGTCGGTCGCGTCAGGCCGCGCGTAGGCGATGTTCTCGCGCAGCGTCGCCGAGAACAGGAACGCGTCGTCGGAGACGAGCGCGATCTCGCGCCGCAGCGAGCCGAGGTCGACGGTGCGCACGTCGGCGCCGTCGACGAGCACCGCCCCGGCGGTCGGGTCGTAGAGCCGCGGCACGAGGTTGACCAGCGTCGTCTTGCCGGCGCCGGTCGCCCCGACGAGCGCGACGGTCGAGCCGGCGGCGACGTCGAGGTCGATCGCCTCGAGCACCGGCGCGCCGCCCTCGTAGGCGAAGCTCACGCCGCGCAGCTCGACACGGCCGCCGCCCGCCGGAAGCGGAGGGGCGTCCGGGGGCGAGGTCAGCAGCGGCTGGCGGTCGAGGATCTCGAAGATCCGGTTGCCCGAGGCGACCGCGCGCTGGGCCATCCCGAGCGCCACGCCGAGCATCCGCGTCGGCCCGGCGAGCAGCACCACGTAGCCGTAGAAGGCGACGAACTCGCCGACCGAGATCGTGCCGGCGATCGCCTGGCGGCCGCCGACCAGGATGATCGCCGCCAGCCCGATCTGCGGCAGGAAGGCGATCAGCGGGTTGTAGAAGGCGCGCAGCCGGGTCGAGACCATCGACTGGTCGAAGACGCGCCGGACGGTGTGGTGGAAGCGCCGCAGCTGGCGGTGCTCCTGAGCGAACCCCTTGACCACGCGGATGCCGGAGACGTTCTCCTCGGCGGCCGCCGTCAGCTCCGCGATCCGCTGCTGGACCTCCTGCGAGGCGGGCCGGTTGAGGCGGCCGTAGCGGGTCGCGGCGACGATCACGAACGGCGTCGGGGCGAGCGCGACCGCGGCCAGCAGCGGGTTGACCCAGATCATCACCGCGGCGGCGATCACGATCGTCAGCGCCGCCTGCGCCATGAAGATCAGCCCGTAGCCGAGGAAGAAGCGGACCGACTGCAGGTCGACCGTCGCGCGCGACATCAGCTGGCCGGTCTGCTGCCCGTCGAAGAACCCCAGCTCGAGCGACTGGAGGTGGCGGTACATCAGGTTGCGCAGGTCGTACTCGACCCCGAGCGAGACGCGGCCGGCGACCAGCCGCCGCACGACCGAGAAGATCAGTCGCAGCAGTCCGGCGGCGACGATCGCCGCGGCGAGCGGCCAGAGCGCCTCGGCGCCACGGTCGATGTCGTCGACCGTCCGCCCGACCAGGGCCGGGATGAGGATCCCCGAGCCCATCGCCAGCGCCGCCAGCACGAACGACGCGACGACGCCGGAGCGGTAGGGGCGCAGGAAGCCGAGCAGCCGGCGAAAGACGGGCACCGCTTTACTTTACTTAGTGAAGCGTCGGAGGTTCAGGGGCCGCCGAAGCGCTCCGCGCAGGCGCTGCGGCGGTGGTCGAAGATCCGCGCCAGGTCGCGCCGGACCAGCGGGGCCGCCAGCTCGCCGAGCGGCCAGAGCGGCAGCGCGTAGCGCACGGTGTCGCGCATCAGCGTCCGCCCGCCGGCCGCCGGCTCGAACTCGTGGGTGTGGTGCCAGAGGCGGTAGGGCCCGGCGATCTGCTCGTCGACGAAGCGGACGCCGGGCTCCCACTCGGCGATCCGCGTCAGCCAGTCGAGGCTCAGCCCGTGCAGGCGCAGCCGGTACTGGATCAGCGTCCCGGGCCGCATCGCGATCTCGCCCGGTGTCACGACCCGGAAGCGCAGCAGCGGCGGCGTGATCGCCTCGAGGTTGCGCGCGTCGGCGAAGAACGGGAACACCGCCTCGACCGGGCTGTCGAGCATCTGCTCGCGGGTGAGGACGTGGACGCGCATCGGGCCGCCGGGTGGTACGGGGCTGGCGGCGCCGGCGGTTGCGCGATCTGGCGCGCGGGCGCACGCTGAAGGAGGCGCGCGCGGCGGGCATCGCGCAGCAAACCTCGCCGGCGGATCGTG
>JAAYBF010000064.1 GCA_012718975.1 Solirubrobacterales bacterium
CTGCTCGCCCGCCGCGAACGCGTCGGCGTCGAGGCCGCCGGCGACCGCGTCGAGCAGCTCGAGCTCCTCGGCGGCGACCGTCCACGCCTCCCCCTCGACGGCCGCGGCGCGCTCGGCGTCGATCAGCTCCTCCGGCGCGCGGGTGGCGCCGCGGGCGGTCCGCGTGAAGCGGTGGAAGGCGCCGCTCGCCCGGTCGACGACGCCGCGGAAGTCGCCCGGCAGGCCGACCGGCCAGCTGACCGCGCGCGGCTCGAGCTCGAGCGTCGACTCGATGTGGTCGAGCATCGCCAGCGGCTCCATGCCCGGCCGGTCGTACTTGTTGACGAAGGTGATCAGCGGGATCTGCCGCGCGCGGGCGACCTCGAACAGCCGCAGCGTCTGGGCCTCGACCCCGCGCGCCGCGTCGAGCAGCATCACCGCGCTGTCGGCGGCCGCCAGGACGCGCAGCGTGTCCTCGGAGAAGTCGCGGTGGCCGGGGGTGTCGAGCAGGTTGAGGACGGTGCCGCCGTACTCGAAGCGCAGCGCCGTCGAGGTGACCGAGATGCCGCGCTGGCGCTCGATCGCCATCCAGTCCGAGCGCGACGCCCGCCGGCCGCGGCGCGCGCCGTCGACCGAGCCGGCCTCGGCGACCGCGCCGCCGTAGAGCAGCAGCTTCTCGGTGAGCGTCGTCTTGCCGGCGTCGGGGTGCGAGATGATCGCGAAGGTCCGCCGCCGCGCGGCCTGCTCCGCGACCCCCCCGCCCCCCGCCGCCATGGCGGGAGCGGGCATCGTCGTGGCTATCCCTTCGAGCTGGCGGGGGCCCGGCGGGTCTCCGCGCGCAGCTTGCGGGAGAACTCCTCGGCGCGCTCGAGCTGGGCGCGCAGGTCGTCGCAGCTCTTCGCCGCGGCGGAGGCGAACGCTTTCAGCCGCTCGCGGGCGGCGCCGTAGGCGGCCGGCTCGGCGCCCGCGTCGCGGACCAGGTCGCGCGCGTCGAGCAGCTCGCGCATCTCCTGGACGGTGAACCCGAGCGGCTTCATCTGCTTGATCAGGTCGAGCCGCTCGACCTCGTCCTCGGTGTAGAGCCGGAAGCCGCCCTCGGTCCGCTGGGCAGGCACGAGCAGCCCCATCTCCTCGTAGTAGCGGACGGTGCGCAGCGACAGCCCGACCCGCTCGGCGACCTCGCCGATTTGCAGCATGCGTTCCGTGGCGGCCATCGCGGTCAGCGTACCTTCCCGACTCCGCGCGGGCCCCCCGCCGCCGCGTCGAGCACGCGATCCTCCCCGTCGACGATGTCGCAGCCCGCGAATACCATCGCCACGATGGCCGAGTTCCTGCGCGGGGCAGTCGAGCTGCACATCCTCCACCACGCCGCCGAGCACGACGTCCACGGCGCCTGGATGAGCGCCGAGCTGGCCGAGCACGGCTACCGGATCAGCCCCGGCACCCTCTACCCCACCCTCCACCGGCTCGAGCGGCGCGGCCTGCTCGCCTCGCGCAAGGAGGTCGTCGGCGGGCGGAGGCGCCGCGTCTACCGCGCCACGCCGCAGGGCCGCCGCGAGCTGGAGCGGATGCGCAAGGCGCTGCGCGAGCTGGCCGACGAGGTACTCGGCTAGCGCCGAGACCGCCGGGCGAGGACTTCGCCGAGGCGACACCTCGTCCGGTCGCCCAGCCGCGATTCGGCGCCGCCCCGGGTCAGCCGGGCAGGGGCGCGCCCGCCAGTGCGAGGGCGCCCCCGACCGCCCCGGCGGCGAGCAGCGTCGCGACCACACCGCGCCGCGCGGCGAGCAGGGCGACCGCCGCGACGGCGAGGACGGCGAGCTGCCACGGCTCGCCGAGAGCGAGGGCGAGCGGGATCGCCGAGCCGAGGATCGCCCCGATCGCCGCCGGGCCGGCCCCGTCGAGGAAGGCGCGGACGCGGCCGTCGGCGGCGAGGCGGTCGAAGCGGTCGGCGCCGATCAGGATGAACGCGAACGACGGCGCGAACGCGCACAGCGATGCGAGCGCCGCACCGCCGAGGCCGGCCGCGGCGAAGCCGACGACCGCCACGGTCTGGACGACCGGCCCGGGCGTGACCTGGCCGAGCGCGACCGCGTTGGCGAACTCGGCGCCGGTCATCCAGCCGTTGACGTCGACGGCGTCGGCCTGCATCAGCGGGACGATCACGAACCCGCCGCCGTAGGAGAGCGCCCCGACCTTCAAGGCCGTCCAGGCGAGAGCGCCGAGGCCGCCGGCGGTCGTCGCGGCCGCCAGGAGCGCCGCCAGCGGCCAGCCCTGCAGGTCGAGGCGCGGGGCGCCGCCGCCGCGTCGCCAGAGCAGCTCGCCGGCGCCGCAGGCGATCAGGACGGCGACCAGCCAGGGGCCGACCGCGACGACCGCGGCGAAGCCGAGCGCGAGGTAGGCGGCCCAGCGCCCGGCGGACGCGGCGCGGCGCCAGCTCGCGGGCGCGAGCGCGGCCCCCGCGGCGACCGCGACCGCCGGCACGGCCGCCCCGGCGCCGGCGCCGGCGCCCAGGATCCACTCGGGCGGCGATCCGGCCAGGAAGACGGCGGCGAGGGCGACGATCGCGACCAGCCCCGGCAGGATGAAGCCGAGCCCACCGACCAGCGCCCCGAACACGCCGGCGACCCGCCAGGCGCAGAGGATCGCCAGCTGGGTGGAGGCCGGCCCGGGAAGCAGGTTGGTCGCGGCGATGCCGTCCTCGAAGGCGCGCTCGGTGAGCCAGCCCCGCCGGGCGACGCAGAGGTCTCTCAGCAGCGCGATGTGCGCGGGCGGGCCGCCGAAGCCGACACAGCCGATCCTCGTCCACTCGCGCACCACCGTACGCAGCGGAACCCGGCCGGCGGCCACGATATCGGGTTCCGATATCTGCACGCGGACAGGGTATCCGAGATGACTTCTCTGCAATCGGCAGTACAGTGGGCAGTACGCGGAAATCGAGGAGAGTGGTATGGGAGGCAACGGGAAGCGGCCGCCGGACGGAGAGCCCCAGCGACCCGATGTCGATGGCCTGGAGCTGAGCGGCCTCGACCAGACGCTCAGCGATGGCGACCAGACGCTCAGCGACCGCGACCAGACGCTCAGCGACCGCGACCAGCAGGCCTCCGACGACGACCAGGTCGCGGCCGACCTCGACCGCGACCACGGCGGCGACGGCGGGGCCCATGCCGATTCGACCTCGCGTCGTGCCGCCCGCACCCAGGAGCGCGACGAGATCTCGGCGCTGCGCGACCTCACCGCCCAGGACCGCGATACCGCCGCGATCCGCCGCGACGCGCTCGCGCTGCTCCATGACGAGGTCGCCGAGACGCGCGACAGGAACGCCGCGGCCTCCGACTCCCAGGACACCGCCGCCGACGACGCCGCCCAGGAGGTCGAGGACGTCCGCGCCCGCGCGCGCGCCGGGAGGCTCCGAGCGGCCAGGGACCGCCAGCGAGCGCTGCGCGACCGCGAGCAGGCCGCCCACGACCGCCGACAGGCCGCCCACGACCGCGAGCGCGCCGCCTACGACCGTCGCCAAGCGGGCACCGACGAGCTCACCGGAGCCCGGCGCCGCGGGATGGGCCTCGAGGAGCTCCAGAGCGAGATCGGTCGGGCCCGTCGCCACGGGACCCGCCTCGCCGCCGTCTACATCGACATCGACGGCCTCGAGGCCGTCAACGACAGCGAGGGCCACATCGCCGGCGACCGGCTGCTGCGCAGCGTTGCCAACGCCCTGCGCGACCGCATGCGCTCCTACGACCTGCTGATGCGGGTCGGCGGCGACGAGTTCGTCTGCGTCCTGCCCGGCATCACCGCCGACGAGGCACGGCTGCGACTGCACGACCTCGGCCCCGCGGGTCCCCATCCGTGGTCGGTGAGCCTCGGCGTCAGCGTGCTGCGCGATGCCGACGATCCGCTGACGCTGATCGACCGAGCGGACCGGGACCTGATCGCCCGGCGCGGGCGGGGCTAGGCGGCGCCGCTACCGGCGGACGACCAACGGGACGCCGGGTCCGATCCGCCGCGCCAGCCAGGTGATGTCCCCGGCGGCAAGGCGGACGCAGCCGTGTGAGGCGGCGCTTCCCACCGCGCCGGCGAGGCCGGCCGTTCCGTGCAGCGCGATCTGGCCGGGGCCGCCCTGGAACTCCTGGAAGACGTTCGAACGGGCGCTGGTCGCGAGCGCGAACGGGCCACCGGGAACCCGGCCGAGCGCGACGCCCTCCTCGACGAAGTAGCGGCCGATCGGGGTCGGCGTCGACGGCGCGCCGACGACCGCCCGGAGGCGGCGCTCCACGCGCCCGCCGTAGAGGACGGTGACACGACGGCCGGAGAGGTCGAGGAGCAGGCGCCAGGGGGTGAGCCTGCGCAGCGTATGCGCGGCACGGATCCAGCCGGCGTGGCTGTTGGGGCGCCCGGGCAGCCGCACGCGGACCCAGGAGCGGCCGGCGTTGCGGCCGAGGACCGGGAGGACCGTGCGAACGCCGGTGAGCGGGCGGCGCGCGGCGACGTACTCGATCCGCCGGGCGCGGCGGTGCGGCCGGGTTCGCGCCACGTGGCCCCGTTCGATCGCGACGAGCGGCTGACCGACCCGCACCTCGCCACGGGCCGCCGCCGCGGGCGCCGCCGAAGCGGCACCCGCCGTGGCGGACGGAGCGGCCACCGCTACGAGAACCGACAACCACGCGATCCCCCGGCCGAAGCCGGAGGACCGTGCGGGGCGGGCGGGGCTCGCGATCACCCCGTGTACCGCGACGGGCCGCGACGCGGCTGCAGCAGCTGCGCCGCGCAGGCGCGGTAGCGGAGGGTCATGGTCCGGGCGCGTGTGGCGTCGGTGAACGTGACCCGGATCCGCACGGTGTGCGCACCGCGGATGGCCGGGATCAGCACCCGAAACGGCGAGCGCTTGCGCGTGGCGATGCGCCTGCCGTCGAGCCTGAAGACGGCCCGGTCGATCAGGTGGCCGCGAACGGTCGCCCTGAAGCCGGCCGTGCAGTCGGCGCGCGGCGCGCGGCGAACGGTGGCCCTGCCGCGGCGGTTGGCCCGGATCCGTGCGCGTGCGCGTGCCCGTGCGCGAGCTCGGGCCCTGGCTCGGGTGGTGGCCGACGGGCCGGGACCGGACGCCGGGGTCGTGTCGGCTCCCGGAGGCGTGCCCGAGTCGGCTCCCGGGTTGGGTGTGGGGCCGCCGGGCGGCGTGTCCGACCCGTCCGCGCAGAGCGGCCGGCTGAGGACGTTGTTGATCAGGCTGACCTGGCCGTTGCGGGCGAGCATCCGGCCGATCACCGTCGCCCCGTCGTTGAGCGAGATGCTGCTGAGCGCCATCAGGTTGCCGCGGAACGTGGTGGTGGTGTCGAGGGTCGCCGAGCTGCCCACCTGCCAGTGCACGTTGCAGGCGGATGCCCCGTTGAGCAGAACGACCGAGCTCGCCGACGCGGTGGTCAGCGCCGACCCGATCAGGAACACGAACTGGGCGTCGGGGTCACCCTGCGCGTCGAGGGTCAGCTGGCCGGTGAGCTGCGCGCCGGCGGTGTAGCGGTAGGCCCCGGCGGTCAGCGTGCGATTGCCGAGGTCGGTGCCCGACAGGTCGTCAGCTGGCGCGACCGGCTGCCCGGCCGCGACATCGTAGGCCGTCGTGAGGTCGGCCTGGGCCTGGGTCGCGACGGCGTTGTTGACGTGCGTCGCCCCGTTGACGACGGCCGGCGAGCCGAAGCCCGTCAGCGCGGTCCCGGGCGCGACCCCGAGGTCCCCGTTGAGGACCGACGGGCCGACGTTGGTGACGGTCGACCCGGCGAGCACCACGAACGGGTCGACGGTGCCGAGGTCCACCGGCGCCGCGTCGGCCAGAGCCGGCGCGGCGCCGATGGCCACGGCGAGGGTCAGGGCGATGCCCGCCCCCCGGACGCTCCTGCGGATATGGATCGGGCTGGACATGGCGTCCTCCCTGATGAGTGAGCAGCCCTTACAACGTTCCTAGGTCGCCACCGTCGCGCTCCGCGATCGGCCTGTCGGCGGTCCCTCGGCAGCCCGGCGAACTCCGGCGGAGTCCCGTGGCTCTGCGAATCCGCCTCGCGACGGGGGTGCATGAGTCTAGAGAGCCAACTCTGGTGTACGGACAGGTATCGGCCCGCGGCGGCAAAAGCATTAGCGCCCGGTCGTCACGCCCGTCGGCGCGGTTCATAGCAACGAGTGTTAGGGTGTTGGTGTGTCCGACGATGGGTGCGACCTCCTCTGCCTCGACCTCCCGCTCGCGGAGGAGCTGCGCGGCCGGCGGCTGGCGACCAACGTGGCGGAGGACCTGGCGGCCGGGGCACGGGCGCTCGGTGACCCGACGCGGCTGACGGTGGCGGCCGCGCTCGCCGACGCGCGGGAGCTGTGCGTCTGCGACCTGAGCTGGATCTGCGAGCGGTCCGAGAACCTCGTCTCCCACCATGTCCGCCAGCTGCGCGCCGCCGGCCTCGCGGCCTCCCGGCGCGACGGCAAGATGGTCATGTACTCGCTCACGCCGGCCGGGCGCGCGCTGCTCGAGGCCGTGCTCGCACCGGCCGAGCGGGCGCCGTCGTGAGCGCGTCGAACGCGGAGCTGCTGACACTCCCGCGCCGGCCGGCGGCGGTCGACCGGTCCGAGTTCGAGCGGCTGGCCAAGCGGGCGCGACTGCTCTCCTGGATCAGCCTGGTCTGGATGGGCGCGGAGGGGACCGTGGCGATCGTCGCGGGCATCATGGCGGGCTCGGTCGCGCTGATCGGCTTCGGGCTCGACAGCGCGATCGAGGGGTTCGCAAGCGTCGTGATCGTCTGGCGGTTCACCGGAGCGCGGATGTGGTCGCCGGCGGCCGAGACGCGGGCGCAGAGGCTCGTCGCGATCCAGTTCTTCCTGCTCGCCCCGTACGTGGCGTTCGAGGCCATCGGGGCGCTGGCCGGCGGCGAGCGGCCCGACGCGAGCCTGCTCGGGATCGGGCTGGCGGTCACCAGCGTGGTCGGCATGCCGCTGCTGGGGATCGCCAAGCGCAACATCGGCGAGCGGCTCGGGTCGGTCGCGACCAAGGGCGAGGGGATGCAGAACCTCCTCTGCGCCTACCTCGCCGGCGCGCTGCTCGTCGGCCTCTCCGCCAACGCCCTCTTCGGCCTCTGGTGGCTCGACCCGATCGTCGCGCTCGGCATCGCCGCCGTCGCCCTCCACGAGGGACGCGCCGCCTGGCGCGGCGAGGGCTGCTGCGTCGAGTCGCCGATCCCGGCGGGCGCGGCCGCGTGCGCGAGCGGCGCGGGGTGCTGCGAGGGCCAGGATCAGCGGTCGTAGACGTCGCGCCGGTGCCCGACCGTGACCACCACGACCAGTAGGACGTCGTCGCTGACGGTGTAGACGATCCGGTAGTCGCCCACGCGGATGCGGAGGCCGGGCCGGCCGCGGAGCGCGCGAGCCACCGGGGGGCGCGGCTCCTGTGCGAGCAGCGTGATCGCGCCCTGGATCCGCCGACGGACGGGCGGATCGAGCTTCTTCAACGCACGAGCGGCGGCGGGGCGCAGCTCGATGCGGTACGTCACGTCCAGCCGAGGTCGGCCTTGACCTGATCCCAGGGGATGTTGGGGCCCTCCTCGGCCATCGCGGCGTCGAAGGCCGCGACGTCCTCAGCCTCCTCGAGCGCATCCATCAGCTCGTCGTAGCGCTCGGGACTGACCATGACCGCCGCCCGTCGGCCGTAGCGCTCGAGGACGACCGCCTCGGAGTGCGACAGCTCGACCACCTCGGGCAAGCGCTCGCGCGCGGCGCTGATGTTCATCGTCGCCATGACACGAGATCGTACAACATCGCTCATGTTACGTACAACGACGCCGGCCTCACGACCAACGCCCTCTCGCGCATCGAGCTTGGTTAGTCGGACCCCTCGTTCTCGACCGTTGCGCGGATTGCCCGCGCGCTCGGACTCACGGGCGAGGAGCTGATGCGGCGGTTCGAGGGGCGAAGGCTAGAAGGGTCCCCATGCTGTTGCCAGCCTCGCGGGCTCTCCTCTAGACACCTAGAGCCGAAATCTCGTCCTCCGTGGACCGGGCGGGGACGCGCTCTATTCCGGTGCGTTGGGACGGACTTGTGGTGCGCCGACTTGGGCCGCCTTGTCGATGCCCTGCATGAGCTTCGCGCGCTGAACGGCATGGAAGATCGTCAGCTCGACGAGGGACACCATGCCAGCCACGCTCCATCCCGTCAGAAGACCCGTGACCCCGATGCTCGCCATCTGCCCCCACTTGCAGAAGACAGGCCAGCCGAGCGCTGTAACGAGCGCTGCGAGCGCAGCCGCTCCTGCAACAGCGACAACGACGAAGTACGCCGCCAGCGCCTCACGCACGCCGCCGCCGGCGTGCTCCAAAACGCGCCGGTAAGGACCGTCGAAGAACGCGGTGATAACCGCGAGCGCACCGAGCACGACGCTCATGATCGCGACCGCGAAGGCACCAGCCGCAAGCGCCACCGTCACGCCCTGCTCCCGAACCTCAGCGCTCAGCGCGAGCGCAGCGAGGGTGCAGCCGAAGATGACCCCGATCCCGAGATCCCAAGACCACGCGCCCCGCAGGTAGAACTTCATCGCCGTTAGCCGCCGTCGCTGGCCATGTCGAACTCGTCGTCTTCCTCGTCGTCAAGGCTCGCCTTGAACTCCTTTACGGCCGCGCGGGCCTCTTGCGCCTCCTCCTCCTCCGCGCTGGAATCCCCCAGCTCCCGCCGCAGCGTGCGCAGGCTGACCTCATGGGTCTCGGGGTCAGTGAGCGCCGTCCGAATCTCCGCAACCGACTCGTCCTCGGAACTCCACTGGGTCTTCTCCCCGTTCAACTCCCCGACGATCCGTGCCCGCCCGTAGCTGTGCTGGGCATGGTCGATGGCCTGCGCGATCAGCGCGTCGTTCAGGTCGATTCCTGACGGGTCGTCCGAGGCCGCACGCGCCGCGATCTCGATGAGAGCGGCATTGGTTCCCTCGACGATCTGCTCTACACGGTCGCGCGGCCCGTAGTGAGGATTCGGACGCTTGAGAGTGAGGCGGACATCCGTGATCCGCTCTACGTCGGCGGCCCACTGCTCAAGCGAGGCCTGGCGCGTGTCATGGGAGACGCGCCAGCGGTCGTTCGGTGACGCCTCGTTAAGCAGCTTCTGCAAGGCGCGCGTGAAGGCCTTGACCTTAATCTGGCTGCCCCGCACCTGGAAGGCGACCCGCATCGCGGCCGGGTCGATCGCAAACGGCGATGTCACGCCAAGCGGACGCGCCATCTCCTTGAAGTCGTTGATCTCGTCGTCCCACAGCTCAGCGGTAGCGGATGACTGGAAGCCGATCCGGCCGACGATGGCCTTGCCCTCCTCCTCCCACTGACCCATTCGCCACGTGCGGGTGCGACTGTCGAACCGAGTGCCGGGAACGAGCGCGGCCCTCAGGGACTCGGTGAAATCAGCATTCCCTCCGAGGGTCAGGGCCTCAATCGTTGCAAAAGCGATCTGCCCCCTCGGCACGCCAGTAGGTATCGACTCAGGCATCCACAGATACTAAGTCGAGAACACTCCGCTACGCTCCGAGCTGGCGGCCAGGACCGATGCGGAGTGTCGCTCGCACGCGGCTGGCAATGCGACTAACCCGCCCGCGCCCCCCCGCAGCATCCGGCGAACGCGCTCAGCGCGCTATGGCGACCAAGCGACCCCCTTCAGCACGACCGCCGCTTGACGAGGGCACCAGTGGGCTTCTCGCTGTCTACCAGATCGAGCGACAGGATCAACAGACGTCGGGGAACCAGTCTCGCGCTCTCGTCGGCACAGGTCTCGCGTACGCGGCTGGCGCAGCAGCACTCCTCAGCAACGCATCCTCTAACGGTGCCTCAGTTGACCCGCTCCTAGTGATGGCGGCGCCGCTTCCACTGATCGCTCTCATTTCGCTACTCATCATGGGCATCGGAAACATCCAACAGCGTGCTGCATACCTGATTCGACTTGAGGAACAGCTCGAGCCCCTGCTATCGATCGAGTCCACCGATCCAGAGCACAAATACACGTTGACGGTCCCCAACGGATTTCGACGCTCGGAGTATGTCTTCGCGGCCCACCGCACCGATCCCGACCGCCCTGCACCCGACGATGGGGCTTCGCCCGAGATCCGGGTCGTCGGCTCCATCGCCCTGGGCCTACTAACGCATGGAGCGATGCTGTTGGTTGAGGTAGGCCTCGTCACGTATGCCATGCATCTGCTGGATGGCTGGAATGCGATCATCACGGCGGCCGGCTACGGCCTGTGCGTTGCCTTTCAATCCGTGGGCTGGTACGTCGCCCTTCGGCCAGGAAGATGGGAGGCCAGGACGACCACTACGGACTGCGGCAGGCACCTCGCTGCTCAACCGATGCCGAGCGCGCGCGATGACGAACCCGAACCCGCGAAAGACAGGCCGTACCGGGGACGCGACTGAGTAGAGGGATGATCGCGGAGGCGGTCAGACGTCGATGCACTTCTGACCGATCGCCCTGACCTAGGTTGCCGCCCGCAGGTCGGCCAAAGCCTTCAAGACCTTGTCGTCGTGGGTCTTGGGGGTGACCTTCGGGAAGGCCTTGGCGACCTTGCCGTCGGGGCCGACGATGAAGGTGGCGCGCTGGATGCCCATGTACTTCTTGCCGTACATCGACTTCTCGACCCAGGTGCCGTAGGCCTCGGCGACGGAGTGGTCGGGGTCGCCGACGAGGGTGAAGTCGAGCGAGTGCTTGTCGGCGA
>JAAYBF010000065.1 GCA_012718975.1 Solirubrobacterales bacterium
GCGGCCTCTTCCACCTGATGACCCACGCCTTCTTCAAGGCGCTGCTGTTCATGGGCGCCGGCTCGGTGATCGCCGCGATGGCCAACGAGCAGTCGCTCGACAAGATGGGCGGCTTCCGCAAGGCGATGCCGTTCACCTACATCACCTTCACCGCCGGCGCGCTCGCGCTCGCCGGCTTCCCGCTGACCGCCGGCTTCTTCTCCAAGGACGAGATCCTCGCCTACACGATCGCCCGCGGCGACTGGTTCGTCGTGCTCGCCGCCGTCGGCTATCTCGCGGCCTTCCTGACGGCGATCTACTCGTTCCGCCTGGTCTTCCGCGTCTTCCACGGCGAGCCGTGCGCGGAGGCGCGCGAGCTCGAGGGCGGCCACCTCGCCCACGCCGAGCCGTTCAACCCCGCGACCGGCGAGGCCGAGGACACCGAGGCCGGCTTCCCCGGCGCCGAGCACCACATCGCCGAGCGCGAGGGCGCGATGAAGGCGGCGATGGGGCCGCTCGCGATCCTCGCGATCGTCGCCGGGCTGATCCAGATCCCCGGCGTCACCGACGTGCTCGGCAAGTTCCTCGAGCCGACCTTCGCCGGCTCGCACAGCGAGCCGCACCCGACCACCTCGGCCGAGTACATCGGCATGGCCGTCGGCGCGCTGATCTCGATCGCCGGCATCGCGGTCGCGGCACGGATCTGGCTGGTCAAGCCGGGCACCTCGGCACGGCTGCAGGCGCGCTTCGCCGGCATCCACCGCGTGCTCGAGCACAAGTACTACTTCGACGAGGCCTACGACCTCGTGTTCGTCCGGCCGCTCGCCGCCGCCGGGCGGTTCGGCCGCGACGTCGTCGAGCGCGGCTTCATCCAGGGCTTCGTCGTCGGCGGCACGGTCGCCGTCGTGCGGGCCGCGAGCGCGTTCGCGCGCGGCATCCAGAACGGCGAGCTGCGCTCCTACGCCAGCGTGCTCGTGCTCGGCATGGGCGGCGTCCTCCTCTACTTCCTGATCGCGGCGAGCTGAACCATGGACCTAGGCCTCTCCTTCCTCGTCTTCCTGCCCGTCGCCGCGTCGCTGCTCGCGGCGCTGCTGCCGGCGCGGATCGGCCGCGCGGTCGCGATCGCCGGTGCCGGCGTCGCGCTCGGCTACGTGGCCACGCTGATCTCGGAGTTCGACAGCTCCGCCGCCGGGCTGCAGTGGGTCACCGACGAGGCCTGGATCCCCGAGCTGGGCATCCGCTACCAGCTCGGCGTCGACGGCCTCAACCTCTTCCTGCTCGCGCTGACCGCCCTGCTCTGGGTGCCGGCGACGATCTGGGCGGCGCTGCGCGAGACCGAGCGCCAGAAGCTGTTCCTGTTCCACATGGGCCTCGCCGAGACGGCGGTGCTCGGCGCGTTCGTCGCCCAGGACCTGGCGCTGTTCGTCCTCTTCTTCGACCTGATGCTGGTGCCGTTCTACTTCCTGATCGGCGGCTGGGGGATCGGCGACCGCGTCGCGGCGACGATCAAGTTCGTCATCTACACGCTCGTCGGCTCGCTGCTGATGCTCGCCGCGGCGGTCGCGCTCGGCGTGCTGACGGCCTCCAACAGCGGCAACGAGCTCACCTTCTCGATCGCCGAGCTGGCCGCCAACCCGCTGCCCGAGGGCACCCAGCAGTGGCTGTTCCTGCTGTTCGCCTTCGCGTTCCTGGTCAAGGCGCCGGCGTTCCCGTTCCACGGCTGGGTCGTCGACACCTACCGCGCGACCCCGATCCCGGTGCTGATCTGCCTCTCGGCGGTGCTGTCGAAGGTCGGCGTCTACGCGTTCCTGCGCGTGGTGCTGCCGGTGCTGCCCGACGCCTCGGTCCACTTCCAGGACCTGCTGCTCGTCTTCGCGGTCTTCTCGATCCTCTACGGCTCGATCCTCGCGTTCTCCCAGTCGGAGCCGCGGCTGGTGCTCGCCTACTCGTCGATCGCCCAGCTCGGCTTCATCACGCTCGGGATCTTCGCGATCGACGACCTCGGCGCCCAGGGCGCGGTGATGCAGATGGTCAATCACGGCCTCGTCGTCGGCGCGCTGCTGATCGTGATCGGCGTGCTGACCGCGCGCGCCGGCGGCTCGGCGACGATGGAGCAGATGGGCGGGATGGCGCTGCGCGCGCCGGTGCTCGCGACGCTGTTTCTGATCGTCGCGCTGGCGACGCTGGCGATGCCCGGCTCGCCGAACTTCGTCGGCGAGATCCTGATCCTCTTCGGCGGCTTCGAGGACAAGTTCGCCTTCGCGGCGGTCGCGTCGATCGGCGTCGCGCTCGCCGCCGTCTACGGCATCCGCCTCTTCCAGCGCTCGATGCACAACCGCGTCGGCCCCGGCGTCGAGGGCGGCGACATCTGCCGGACGGACCTCGCGCTGCTGGCGCCGCTGGTCGCGGTGATCGTCGCGCTCGGCGTCTACCCGCAGCTGATCCTCGAGCGCACCGACGCCGCGACGACCGCCCAGGTGACCGCCGCCGAGGCGATCGCCGACGGCGAGCCCGCGACCGCCGCGCGCCCTGACGACTCCCCCCACTTCGAGATCTCCGAGATCGAATGACCGACCTGCTAGCAGCCGCCAAGTCCCCCGAGATCGACTACCAGGCGCTCGCGCCCGTCCTCGCTACGGCCGGCGGCGCGCTCGTAGTGCTGCTCGCCAGCCTGTTCGCCGGGCGGTTCGTCCAGCGGGCGCTGGTGCCGGCGCTGACGATCGGCGCGCTCGCCGTCGCGATCGTCTTCTGCGTCGTCAACTGGCCCGGCGAGACCGAGCCGGTCGTCGCCGGCGCGCTGGCGATGGACACGCTGACGCTGCTGGTGACGGTCCTCTGCTGCATCGGCGGCATCGTCGCGGTGGTCCTGGCGCTGCGCGACGGCGCCGTCGAGACCGCCGGCCCGGGCGAGTACCACACGCTGCTGCTCGCCTCGGTCGCCGGCATGACGGTGCTCGCCAGCGCCGAGAACCTCGTCACCCTCTTCGTCGGGCTCGAGCTGCTGTCGATCCCGCTGTATGTGCTCTGCGCCGCCTCGGTGCGCGACCGCCGCTCGCTCGAGTCGGGGCTGAAGTACCTCGTGATCGGCTCGGTCGGCTCGGCGACACTGCTCTACGGCCTCGCCTTCGTCTACGGCGCGACGGCCTCGACCGACCTCGGCTCGATCGCCGCCGCGATCGGCGACACCGTCGCGGTCGGCGACCCGCTGCTGCTCGCCGGCCTCGGCCTGGTCGTCGTCGGGCTCGCGTTCAAGGCCTCGGTCGCCCCCTTCCACCAGTGGACGCCCGACGTCTACCAGGGCGCGCCGACCGCGGTCACCGCGTTCATGGCGGTCACCACGAAGGTCGCCGCGCTGGCGGTGACGATCCGCCTGACCGCCCACGCCTTCGGCGGCCTCGAGGCCGAGTGGGCGCCCGCGCTCGCCGCGCTCGCGACGGTCACGGTGATCGTCGGCAACGTCGGCGCGCTGACGCAGCGGTCGCTGAAGCGGATCCTCGGCTGGTCGGGCGTCGCCCAGGCCGGCTACATGCTCGCCGGGGTGGTCGTCGGCACCGAGCTGGGGCTGCAGGCGACGATGTTCTACCTCTCCGCCTACCTGGCGATGAACGTCGCGGCGTTCGCCGTCGTCGTCGCCCGCGAGCGGGTCTCCGAGCACGGCGACGACATCGAGTCGCTGCGCGACCTCGGCCGCGCGGCCCCGCTGCTCGCCTGGCCGATGACGATCGCGATGCTCGCGCTCGCCGGCTTCCCCGCCACCGCCGGCTTCATCGGCAAGTTCTATCTGATCGACGCGGTCGTGGCGGGCGACTACGCCTGGCTCGGGATCGTGATCGTGGTCGGCTCGATGATCTCGCTCGGCTACTACCTGCGCGTCGTCGCGGCGATGTGGATGGGCCGCGGCGAGGTGACCGTCGGCGACCCGCCGCGGACCGTCAGGGCCGCCGAGGGCTGGTCCCCGGAGGCCGACCCGCGCGCCCAGCCCGAGGTCGTCGCCGTCGCGGTGATCGCCGCCGCGGTCACCGTCGCGCTCGGCATCGTCCCCTCGCCGCTGTTCGACGTCGTCCGCGACCTCGCCGCCGGCTTCCCCGGCCTCGGCTAGCCCTGGGCCGCGCGCGGCGCGGGCGCTAGGGTCGGTCCAACGTCCCTGAGGGAGGAGAAGCGGATGAACCTGTCGACCATCCTGGCCGACGCGGTGGAGCAGGCGCCGGACAAGGTCGCGTTCAAGCTCGACGACGCCGAGCTGACCTACGCCGCGCTCGACGAGGCCAGCGCCCGGGTGGCGGGCATGCTCGCCGCGGCGGGCGTCGGGGCGGGCGACCGCGTCGGGATCATGCTGCCCAACGTGCCGTACTTCCCGGTCGCCTACTACGGCGTGCTGCGGCTCGGGGCGATCGTCGTCCCGATGAACGTGCTGCTCACCGGCCGCGAGGTCCGCTACTACCTCGAGGACCCCGGCGCCAGCGCGCTGATCGCCTGGCACGGCTTCGAGGAGGCCGCGCGGACCGGCGCCGACGGCCTCGACCTCGCGACGTTCGTCGTCGCGCCCGGTGAGTTCGAGCGCGAGCTGGCCGCCGCCGAGCCGCGCCGCGAGCACGCCGAGCGCGCCGACGACGACACCGCGGTGATCCTCTACACCTCCGGCACGACCGGCAGCCCGAAGGGCGCCGAGCTCACCCACGCCAACATGCTGTCGAACTGCCGCACGGTGACCGAGTCGGTGATCGTGGTGAGCGAGGACGACCGGCTGCTCGGCGCGCTGCCGCTGTTCCACTCCTTCGGCCAGACGTGCACGATGAACGTGGCCGTCAACGCGCGCGCGACCGTCTCGCTGATCCCGCGCTTCGACCCGGTCAAGGCGCTCGAGATCCTCGAGCGCGACCGGATCACGATCTTCGAGGGCGTGCCGACGATGTACAACGCGCTGCTCGCGGTCCCCGACCACGGCCGCTACGACACCTCGGCGCTGCGGACCTGCGTCTCGGGCGGCGCGTCGCTGCCGGTGCAGACGCTGCGCAGCTTCGACGCCGAGTTCGGCTGCCAGGTGCTCGAGGGCTACGGCCTCTCGGAGACCTCGCCGGTCGCGTCGTTCAACCACCCCGACCGCGAGCGCAAGCCCGGCTCGATCGGAACGCCGATCGCCGGCGTCGAGATGCGGCTCGTCGACGACGACGGCAACCCGCCGCCGGCCGGGGAGCCGGGTGAGATCGCGATCCGCGGCGAGAACGTCATGAAGGGCTACTGGGAGCGGCCCGACGCGACCGCCGAGGTCGTCGACGGCGACGGCTGGTTTCGCACCGGCGACGTCGCGACCGTCGATGAGGACGGCTTCTACTTCATCGTCGACCGCAAGAAGGACATGATCATCCGCGGCGGCTACAACGTCTACCCGCGCGAGGTCGAGGAGGTCCTCTACGCCCACCCCGCGATCCTCGAGGCGGCCGTCGTCGGCATACCCCACCCCGACCTCGGCGAGGAGGTCGCGGCCGCCGTCGTGCTCGCCGAGGGCGGCGGCGCCAGCGCCGAGGAGATCCGCGCCTACTGCAAGGAGCAGGTCGCCGCCTACAAGTACCCGCGCGCGATCTGGTTCCTCGACGAGCTGCCCAAGGGCCCGACCGGCAAGATCCTCAAGCGCGAGATCGAGGCGCCCGCCGACGTCAGCGCCGGCTGAGCCAGGGCCCCGCGCCGGAGGCCTGACTTCGCGCGCGGGCGGGTACCTTTGCCCGATGGCGGAACTGGTCCTCGGCCCGCTGCTGCGCCACGTCGGCGACGACTGCGCGGTGGTCTGGGTCGAGACCGACGGGCCGTGCGAGGTGTCGGTGCTCGGGTCGGCCGCCCCCACGTTCGCCGTCTGCGGCCACCACTACGCGATCGTGCGCGTCGAGGGGCTCGCGCCCAGCCGGCGCTACGAATACGACGTGGCGCTGGACGGTCGCGCGGTCTGGCCGCTGCCCGACTCGCCGTTCCCGCCGTCGACGTTCCACACGACGCCGAAGGCCGGCGCGCTGCGGATCTCGTTCGGATCCTGCCGCGTCGGGGTCCCCCACCACGAGCCCTACACGCTGCGCCGCGACGAGCATCCCGAGGGCCGCGAGCTCGACCCGCTGCGCGCGCTCGCGCTCGACATGGCCGGCCGCGAGCCCGACGGCTGGCCGGACCTGCTGCTGCTGCTCGGCGACCAGGTCTATGCCGACGAGGTCTCCCCGCGCACGCGCGAGTTCATCGAGGCGCGCCGCGACACCACCGGGGAGCCCGGCCCGATCGCGCTCGACTACGAGGAGTACACCCGGCTCTACCGCGAGTCGTGGGGCGACCCGGCGATCCGCTGGCTGCTCTCGACCGTCTCGACCGCGATGGTCTTCGACGACCACGACGTCCACGACGACTGGAACATCTCCGCCGCCTGGCTCGCCCAGATGCGCGCCACCGAGTGGTGGGAGCAGCACATCTACGCCGCGGTCATGTCGTACTGGGTCTACCAGCACGCCGGCAACCTCAGCCCCGACGAGCAGGACCGCGACGGGCTGCTCGCGCGCTGCGTGGCCGCCGGCGACGCCGAGCCGCTGCTGCGCGAGCTCGCGCACGAGTCGGCCTACGGAACCGACGGCGCCCACTGGACCTACCACCGCGACCTCGGCGCGACCCGCCTGCTGGTGCTCGACTCGCGCGCCTCGCGGCGGCTGCCGCCCGAGGCCGCCGGTGGCGCCGACGCCGCCGGCGTCCAGGAGCCCAGCGGCGGCGCCGCGACCCGCTCGATGTTCGACGAGCGCGAGTGGGAGTGGGTCGCCGACCACCTCGACGGCGACTTCGACCACCTGCTGCTCGCGACCTCGCTGCCATGGCTGCTGAGCCCGGGGATGCACTACGCGGAGGCGTGGAGCGAGGCGGTCTGCGGCGGGGCGTGGGGCGGCCTGGCGGCGCGCGCCTGCGAGCGGCTGCGCCAGGCGGCCGACCTCGAGCACTGGGCCGCGTTCGGCGAGTCGTTCGAGCGGCTTGCCCGGCTGCAGCGCGAGGTCGGGGCGGGCGAGCGCGGGCAGGCGCCGCGGACGATCGTCACGCTCGCCGGCGACGTCCACCACGCGTTCGTCAGCGAGGTCGCCTTCCGGCGCGGCTCGGGTGTCCGCAGCTCGGTCTACCAGGCGGTCTGCTCGCCGCTGCGCAACCCGCTCGGCGGGCGCGAGCGCTGGGCGGTGCGGTTCGGCGCCTCGCGGGCCGCGCACGCGCTCGGGCGGGCGGTCGCCCGCACCGCCGGCGTCGGCGACCCGTCGGTGCGCTGGCGGATGCTCGGCGACGGGCCCTGGTTCGACAACCAGGTCGCGTCGCTGAGGATCGACGGGGAGAGCAACGTGCTCGCGCTCGACAAGGCGGTGCCGGGGCCCTCCGACGAGCGGCCGCGGCTGGAGCGCGCGTTCGAGCGCGAGCTCGGCGGTCCCGTCCGGCCGCGGGCGTAGGGTCGCCTCCCCGTGCACGAGACGAGCCCGACCGTCCACCTGATCGCCCGCCCGCAGCTCGACCTGGACGGGATGCGCGCCTACCTGGCCGACGTCGGCGGCGAGTCGTGGCTGGACCGCCGGCTCGGCGAGGACGAACCGGCGAGCCCCGGCGAGATGCTGGTCGAGTTCGGCGGCCGCGCCTGCTATCGCAGCTGGGAGCCGGGGCTGAACCCGAACGTCACGCGCGTGCGCACCGACCGGATGGAGTACTTCGCCAACATCCTGCGCAGCGCCCACGGCTCGGTGCTCGAGCACGCCAACTACTCGTTCGCGCTGCGCGACGTCTCGCGCGTGTTCACCCACGAGCTGGTCCGCCACCGCGCCGGCTCGGCGTTCAGCCAGGAGAGCCTGCGCTACGTGCGGCTGACCGACATCGGCTTCCGCGTGCCGCCCGCGCTCGAGCCGCTGCGCGATCAGGTGATCTCGATCGTCGAGCGGCTCGAGGAGTTCCAGGTCGACGCGGCGCGCGAGCTGGGCATCGACGAGGAGGGCGTCCCCTTCCACGTCAAGAAGGAGGTCACCTCCGCGCTGCGCCGGCTCGCCCCGATCGGCCTCTCGACCGACATCGTCTGGACCGCCAACGCCCGCACCCTGCGCCACGTGATCGAGATGCGCACCGCCGAGGGTGCCGAGGAGGAGCTGCGCACCGTCTTCGACCAGGTCGCCCGGATCATGGTCGCCGAGGCCCCCGGCCTCTTCCAGGACTTCACCCGCTCCGACGACGGCGCCTGGGCACCCGAGCACCGCAAGGTCTAGCCCGCCGCGCATCCGCCGGGGCCAGCACCCCGCCGCCAGCGCGAAGGATCGTGCGTGCCATAGCTGGCACGATCCTTCGCGCTGTTTCTGGGGGAGGGCGACGAGGGGTCGGGCGGCCCCTATAGGGGCATGGACCTTCGAGATGACCTCGCCGCCGACGCCTGGCGGCTGGTCGGGCGCCAGCACGGTGTCGTCGCCCGCGCCCAGCTGCTGGAGCTCGGCCTCACGCGCGGGGCGATCGCCCACCGCCTCCGAACCGGCCGGCTCCACCGAGTCTCGAGCGGTGTGTACGCCGTCGGCCGCCCGGAGCTCTCACGCCACGGGCGTTGGCTCGCCGCCGTGCTCTGCTGCGGACCGACTGCCGTGCTGAGTCACCGCAGCGCCGCGGCGCTGTGGGGCTTTCACGCGCACGCGGCGAACGCCGAGGTGACGGTCTCACCGGAGGTCCGCAGGCGCAGGCGAGGCGTGGCCGTCCACTGTGGGGCACTCGCGGCGGACGAGCGGACGGTCCACGAGGGGATCCCGGTGACCACCGTGGCGCGTACGCTGCTCGACCTTGCCTGTCAGCTGCCCGCCAGCCGACTCGAGCGGGCGATCAACGAGGCCGACAAGCTAGACCTGATCGATCCTGAAGCCCTGCGCTCCGCGCTCGACCGCTATGCGGGCCGAACCGGCGTCCTCGCGCTGCGCTCGCTCCTCGACCGCCACGGCTTCCGGCTTACCGACTCGGACCTCGAGGTGCGCTTCCTCGCGATCGTGCGCCGCAGCGGGCTGCCGCTTCCGGATACCGGGACGCGACTCAACGGGTTCAGGGTGGACTTCCACTGGCCTGACCTGGGGCTCGTCGTCGAGACCGACGGCCTGCGCTATCACCGCACGACCGGCCAGCAGATGCGCGACCGGCTGCGTGACCAGGCCCACGCCGCCGCCGGAATCTCCACCCTGAGATTCACCCACTATCAGGTCCGTTACGAGCAGCGTCACGTCGAGCGTACGCTGGTGGCGGTAGCCGGGCGCCTACGCGCCGGCGAGCGCGAAGGATCGTGCGCGCCATAGCTGGCACGATCCTTCGCGGAGGCTGGAAGGGCGGCTAGGGGCGGGGTGCGGTAGCGTCGCGGCCGTGAACGTGGAGCTGCTTCGGGACGTGCGTGTGGCGCCGTCGATCCTCGCGTCGGACTTCGCGCGGCTCGGCGAGCAGGTGGCCGAGGTGATGGACGCCGGCGCGCGGGTGATCCACGTCGACGTGATGGACGGCCACTTCGTGCCGCCGATCTCGATCGGGGCGCTGATCGTCGACGCGCTCGCCGGCCAGGTCCACGATGCCGGCGGCGTGATCGACGTCCACCTGATGGTCGAGCGGCCCGAGCGGCTCGTCGCCGACTTCGCGAGCGCCGGCGCCGACTCGATCACCGTCCACTTCGAGGCGACGCCACACGTCCACTACGCGCTGCACGCCGTCCGCGAGGCCGGCTGCAACGCCGGCGTGGCGCTCAACCCCGGCACGCCGGCGACCGCGGTCGACGCGCTCGCCGGCGCCTACGACCTGCTGCTCTGCATGACCGTCGACCCCGGCTGGGGCGGCCAGCCCTACCTTCCCGGCTCCGACGCGAAGGTCGCCGCGCTGCGCGAGCGGATCCCCGCCGGCACGCCGATCGAGGTCGACGGCGGCATCGGGCCCGCGACCGCAGGGCCCGCCGCGGCGGGCGGCGCGACCCTCTTCGTCGCCGGCTCGTCGATCTTCGGCGCCGACGATCCCGCCGCGGCCTACCGCGCCGTCGCCGCCGCGGCCGGCGCCGTCTGAGCGCTCAGCGCCGCTTGCGCTTGCGCGAGGAGCGGGAGCGGGTCGGCTCGTCGCCGTCGCCGCCGCCGTTGGCGGAGCCCTTCGCCTCCTGCTCGGCCTGCTGCTCGAGCGCGTAGCGCTGGGCGGCCGACAGCCACGGATCCTCCTTGCCGCTCGCCCACGCCGGCCCGCGGCCGCCCGGCCACCAGCCGAGCACGATCAGACCGACGGCGATCAGCCAGAACAGCCGGATCAGGTCGGTGCCGAGCGGGAACAGGGTGCCGAGCACGTAGAGGACGCCGACGACGATGCCGAGGATGCCGAGGAACCGGGTCAGCAGGCCGGCGCGCATCGCCGCCTGGCTGATCATCACCGTGCCGAAGGCGAGCGCGAGCGCGCCGCCGAGACCGAGCGACTGCAGCACCGCGGGACGGTCGGCGACGACCTCGTCGGCTGCCTCGTCGGCCGCCTCCTGGTTGGCGAAGTCTCCCGCCGTCGCGACGAAGTCGCCCGCCTTGTCGACCAGGTTCAGCTGGCCGAGCACGTCCGCGACCGCCAGCAGGACCGGGCCGAGGATCGCGACGATCAGCGCCGCCGGGTTGAGGTCGGGGCGGCGGAAGCGGGCGGCGCGATACAGGTACCAGAGCAGGCCGATCAAGAACAGCTTGCCGGCGGCGCTGATCACCGCGCCGGTGATGAAGACGCCGCTCTGGGCGTCGACCAGCGCCAGCAGCGCGTCGGTCTCGTCGGCACCCGGCTGGGCGTCGACCGACGAGCTCACGTAGATGCTCGCCGCGACCGTCAGGATCACCGACAGGAACGCGCTCGCGGCGGCGGGCTTGGCCCACCTCGACTCCCACGCGAGCTGCTCGGAGACCGACACGGAGGCGGATGCTTTCATGCCGGAGCGCCCGCGCGCCCCGCGGTCAGCTGTCGCCGAGCCGGTAGACCCTGCGGCCCAGGCCGAGCAGCAGCCGGCGCGGCGTGAACTGGCCGCCGACGGCCGTCACCTTGTTCAGCGCCCCGGGGATCACCACCCCCTTGTCGGACTCCAGCCCGCCCACCCCCGCCTCGGCGACCTCCGGCGACGGCACGAAGACGAAGTCCGGCAGCGCCGCGGCCTCCTGCTCGAGCCCGGCGACCTCGCCGAACTCGGTGTGGACCGGCCCCGGGCAGAGCACCGTCGCGGCGACGCCGGTGCCGTGCAGGTCGGCGCGCAGCGCCTGGGTGAAGGTGAGCACGAAGGCCTTGGAGGCGCTGTAGGTCGCCTGGGTCGGCAGCGGCTGGAACGCCGCGGTCGAGGCGACGTTCAGCACCGCGCCGGCGCCCCGCTCGACCATCCCCGGCACGAAACGGCCGCAGAGATCGACGACGACCTCGCAGTTGAGCCGCACCAGCTCGGTCTCGCGCGCCCCGTCGAGGCGCTGGAACAGGCCGGCGGTGCCGAAGCCGGCGTTGTTGACCAGCACGTCGACGCGCAGCTCGCGCTCGGCGAGCGCGTCGACGAGCCGCTTGCGGCCGGCCTTGGTCACGAGGTCGCAGCCGATCGCCTCCGCGCGCACACCGTGCCGACCGGAGAGCTCGGCGGCCAGCTCGGCGAGCCGATCCTCGCGGCGGGCGACCAGCGCCAGCGCGTGGCCGCGGGCGGCTAGCGAGCGGGCGATGTCCGCGCCGATCCCCGACGAGGCGCCGGTGACGAGCGCGACAGCGGAGTCCGAAGGTGTGGGTAGCGCCATCCCGGCAGCCTAGCCGGACGGCCAGCAAGGAGGCCGTCCCTACACTCCACCCCATGTCTTCAGAGGATCCCTTCGGCGGGCTGTTCGGCGACCCCGACGAGCTGCGCCGCCGCATGACCGAGTTCGCCGAGCAGATGCAGGGCGCCCAGAAGGTCGCCTGGGCCGACAACGCGATCAAGCTCGCCGTCGACATGACCGTCGCCGGCATCAACCGGCTCAACCTGCAGGGCAACGCCGAGCAGCAGGCAGACGAGCTGCGCGCCGCGATGGGCCGCATCTTCCCGGAGGCCGTAACGCTGGTCCGCGAGGCGAGAGAGGGTTTCGGAACCTAGGAGGCCTGCTCGGAGGCCCTCTCCTCCCGTCCCCTCGCGATGACCTCCTTGAAGCTGCGCAGGCGGAAGACGAAGGCGAGCGCGGCGAAGCCGACGCCGAAGACGAAGGCCCCGACGGCGATCTGCTGGCCGACCGAGTAGGCGGCGACGGTGGCCGCCGGGGCGGTGCCGGCGAAGACCTTTACGAGCAGAGCCTGGGCGACGCCGGCCCCCTGCGGGGTGAACGGCACCGCGGCCGCGACCGCGTTGACGCCGAGCACGAGCAGCACGTTCTTGACGGAGCCGCCGACGTTGAACGCCTCGAGCAGGAACCAGAACGCGGTGCAGCGGAACAGCCAGCCGACGAACTGGACCGCGAAGACCTCGCGGAAGTAGCGGCGGCGGTCGAAGGCGATCGTCACGCCCTGGCGGACCCGCTCCCAGAAGGCGCGCACGCGGACCGAGAAGTAGGCGAACGAGAAGACGACGGCGATCGCGACGGCTGTGATCGCAAACAGTGTGAAGCGCGGGTGGCTGGCGAAGTAGGAGAGGTCGAAGGCATCGAGGCTGGCGAAGTCGGGCGGCTTGGGGAAGACGCCCTGGGTGAAGGCGAACAGCAGCACGAGGCTTCCCATCGCGACGTCGAAGCCGAGCTCGACGACGAAGCTCGAGGCGACCGCCGGATAGCTCGAGTTGGGGATCGACGTCTTGGTGAGGAAGAGCCGGACGACGTCGCCGCCGCGGGCGGGGACGACGGCGTTGAAGCCGTAGCCGGCGAAGTAGGCGCCCCAGATGTCGCGGAAGGCGATCGGCTCGGTCGGGTAGGCGGCGCGCAGGATGTGGAACGAGGCGCGGGCGCGGAAGGTGAGGTAGATCCCGAAGGCGAGCAGGCCGATCAGCAGCGGGCCGAGCCGGACGTCGGCGAGCCCGTCGAGGAACTGGTCGACGGCGTCGAAGAACGACCGGAACGAGTCGCCGACGTCAGCCACGGGGAGCATCGGCGACAGAGACTACGGAGCGCGCGCGCCCGGCCCGGCACGCCGGCGGCGGGAGCGCGGAGGGCACACCCGCGCCGCCTAGAGCCCGATTCCGGAACGGGGTTCCAGGCGGCGGAGGGTGCCCGGCACGGGTGAGCGCCCTAGCCGGGCTGGGAGATCGCCTCGACGAGGTCGCCGATCTGCTTCTCGTCGACCGACCGCGCCAGGTCGGCCTGGCTGACGATCCCGATCAGCCGGTGGCCGTCGATCACCGGCAGCCGCCGGACCTTGTGGTCCATCATCGTGTGCACGGCCTCCTCGACCGAGTCGTCGGCACCGATCGTCACCGGCTTGCCCTCGCCGAGCTCGCCGGCCCGGCACTCGCTCGGGTCCTTGCCCGCGGCGATCACCTTCACGACGATGTCGCGGTCGGTGAGCATCCCCTTGAGCCGGTCGTCCTCGCCGCAGATCGGCATCGCCCCCACGCCGAGGTCGGCGAGCCGCTTGGCGGCATCGAGGACCGTGTCGTTCTCGCCGATGCACTCGGCGCCGCCGGTCATCACGTCGCGTGCTGTCGCCATCGTTCCTCCTTCGTTGCGGGTCGCAGCTTCCAGCGCCGGGCTACCCGGTCGGGGACGGGCCAAACGGCCGCCGCGACTCAGGCGCTCGCCGGCCGCCAGAACGCGGGCGTGAGCAGCACGAGCACTGTGAAGACCTCGAGCCGGCCGGCGAGCATCAGGAACGCCAGGACGACCCGCCCGCCCTGGGAGACCGCGCCGTAGTTGTCGGTCGCGCCGACCTCGCCGAGACCCGGCCCGACGAGGTTCAGCGTCGCCGCGACGCTCGACAGCGCCGAGGGCCCGTCGAGCCCGCTGAGCACCATCGCCAGCGTCCCGGCGGCGGTGACCGCCATGTAGACGAAGAAGAACCCGAGCACGCCGCGCCGCAGCTCCTCCGAGAACACCCGCCCGCGGGTGCGCAGCACCTGGACGGCCTTCGGCCGCAGCTGGCGCTGGACCTCCTGGCCGCCGGCCTTGGCGAGCAACATCAGCCGGATGACCTTTATGCCGCCAGACGTCGAGCCCGCGCACCCGCCGACGAACATCAGCAGCAGCAGGTAGCTGCGCGCGGACTCGTTGAAGCCGTCGAAGTCGACGGTCGTGTAGCCGGTGCCGGTCATGACGGTGACCACCGAGAAGCCCGCCTCGCGGAGCTGCTGCGGGATGGTGCCCGGATGCTCGGAGAGCGCCAGGGCGACCGTCACCGCCGCGACGCTCACCGCCATGACGGCCAGGTAGGCGCGCACCTCGGCGGCCTGGGGCCAGATCGAGCTGCCGCGCAGCGCGCGCCAGTAGAAGGCGAAGTTGATGCCCGCGAGGACCATCAGGACGATCGCCACCAGCTCGATCGCCAGCGAATCGAACGCCTGGATCGACGCCGTCTCGGTCGAGAACCCCCCGGTCGCGACGCTGGTCATGACATGGTTGATCGCGTCGAACGGGCCCATGCCGGCCAGCACGTAGGCGAGGAAGCCGGCCGCGGTCAGGACGAGGTAGATCCCCCAGAGGATCTTCGCCGTGTCGGCGATCCGCGGTGTCAGGCGGTCGGCGGTGATGCCGGAGGTCTCGGCGTAGAAGACGCGCTGGCTCGCCAGCCCGGTTGCGGGCGCGATCGCGACGACGAGCACGACGATCCCGACGCCGCCGATCCACTGGCTGACGCTGCGCCAGAAGAGGATCGCGTCGGGCTGGCCGCTGACGTCGTCGATGACGGTCGCGCCGGTGGTGGTGAAGCCGCTCATGCTCTCGAAGAGGGCGTCGATCGGCCGGTCGAAGGTGCCGGCGATCAGGAACGGGATCGCGCCGACGACGGCCGCCGCGACCCAGGCGGCGGTGACGGCGAAGAACCCGTCGCGGGGGCGCAGCGGAACCGTCTCGAGGTTGCGCGCGGTCGCGACCCCGAGCGCCGAGAGCGGCAGGACGACCGCGGCGGTCGCGCCGAAGGCGATCAGCTCCGACCCCTCGCCGCCGGCGGCGAGCGCGACCGCGAAGGCGGCCACCAGCCCCGCCCCGACGGCGAGCAGCGTGCCGCAGATGACCGGCAGGATCAGCTGCCAGTTGAGGTCGGGCCCGAGGTGTCGCGGGCGGCTCACGCAGCCTCGAAGGCGTGGCGCACGTCCGAGAGGCCCGTCCGCGGACTGAAGACCAGCACCCGGTCCCCGGCCTGGACGCGGTGATCGTCGTCGGCGAGGATCACCTTGCCGTCGCGGACGAGCGCCGCCACGTGGGTGTGGCCCATCGAGTCGGCCTGCTCGATCCGCCGGCCCTCGGCGCGGCAGCCCGGCTCGGCCTCGACCTCGAGCACCTCGGCCCCGCCGAGCAGCAGCCGCAGCGCCTGGACGCGCTCGCCGCGAACCGAGCGCAGGATCGCCTCGGCGGTCACCAGCCGCGGCGAGACGGCGGCGTCGATCCCGAGCGCGTCGACGAGCGGCACGAACTCCTCGCGCGAGACGATCGCGAGCGCGAGCCCGACGCCGATCTGCTTGGCGTACATCGCGGCGAGCAGGTTCGCGCGGTCGTCGCCGGAGCAGGCCGCGAAGGCGCCGGCGCGGTCGACGCCGGCGGCGATCAGGTCGTCGCGGCCGACACCCTCCTCGTGCAGGACGGTCGCGCCCGGGAGCGCCTCGGCGGCGGCGCGGGCGCGGTCGCCGTCGCGCTCCATCAGGACGACGCGCAGGCGGCTGGCGAGCAGCCGCCGGGCGAGCGCGATCCCGGTGCGGTCGGCGCCGAAGATCACGACGTCGCGCACCTCGACCGCCTCGCCGGCGGTGCGGGCGATCGCGGTCGCGATGTCCTCCCGGGCGGCGGCGACGAGCAGGTGGTCGCCCTCCTTGACGCGGTGGCCGGGCTCGGCGGCCATCGTCCGGCCGTCGCGGATGATCCCCATCACGACGTGCGGGGGGTCCATCCGGCGGTCGCGCAGCGCCGCCCCGGCGAGTGGCGAGCGCGGCGTGACGATCGCCTCGGCGACGGTCACGCGGCCGTCGGCGAAGTGCTCCACCTGGACCGCGCCGGGCAGGTCGACGGCCTCGGCGAGATGGTCGGCGGCGGCCTTCTCCGGCTGGACGACGAAGTCGATGCCGAGCACCTCGCGCGAGAACTCGTCGTCGCCGCCGAAGTACTCCTCGTCGCGCACGCGCGCGACGGTGCGCCGCACGCCGAGCTGGCGGCCGGCGAGCGCGGCGATCACGTTGACCTCGTCGCTCTGGGTGACGGCGCAGAGCAGGTCGGCCTCGCCGACGCCGACCTCCTGGAGGAACTTCGGCGACGCGCCGTTGCCGGCGAGCAGCAGCGCGTCGAGGTCGCCCTGCAGCGCCTCGACCCGCTCGCGGTCGGCGTCGACGGCGGTCACCTCGTGGCGCTGGGCGCTCAGGGTGCGCACGACGTTCTGCCCGACCTCCCCGAGGCCGACGACGATCACTCGCATGGCGCCATTGTGCCTACGGGCGGGGCCGGACGTCGATCCCGCTCAGGCCGCGCGCGAGCTTGCCTCGTCGCGGATCTCGCCGACGAGCTCCTCGAGCACGTCCTCGAGCGCGACGACGCCGAGCAGCGTCCCGTCGGCGCCGCGGACCTGCGCCATGTGGGCGCCCGAGCGCTGCATCCGCGCGAGGGCGGCGCGCAGCCGGTCGGTCTCGCGCAGCACCGGCAGCGGCCTGATCCAGCGCTCGGCGATCGGCCGGTTGCGGTGGCGGTCCTCGGTCTCGAGCACGTCCTTGACGTGGAGGTAGCCGATCAGCCCGTCGCCGCCGGTGACCGGGAAGCGCGAGTGGCCGGTGCGCGCGGCGATCCGCTCCAGCTCGGCGGGGGTGATCGTCGCCGCGACCGTGGTCAGCTCGCCGCCGTCGAGCAGCACCGAGCGGACGGTGCGGTCCTCGAACTCGAGCGCGCCGACGAGGAGGCGGCCCTCGTGCGGGTCGATCAGGCCCTCGCGGCGCGACTCCTCGACCAGGCCCGCGACCTCGTCGCGGGTGAAGGCGCTGGTCACCTCGTCCTTCGGCGTGACCCCGGCGAGGCGCAGCGTCGTGTTGGCGACCCAGTTGAGAAAGGCGATGATCGGGTGCAGCAGCCGGACGACCAGCACCAGCGGCGGCGCGAGCGCCAGCGCCGAGCGGTCGGGCCTGGCGAGCGCGATGTTCTTGGGGACCATCTCGCCGATCACCACGTGCAGGTAGCCGACGAGCGCGAGCGCGAGCGCGAAGGTGATCGGGTAGACCGCCGCCGAGGGGATCCCGGCGGCCTCGAGCGGGCCCTCCAGCAGGTGCGCGACGGCCGGCTTGCCGACGTAGCCGAGCCCGACGGTGCAGATCGTGATGCCGAGCTGGGCGCCGGCGATCATCAGGGACACCCGCTCCATCGCCGAGACCGTCAGCCGGGCGATCCGCGAGCCGTCCGCGGCGCGCGGCTCGATCGAGCTGCGCCGCGCCGAGACGAGCGCGAACTCGGCGCCGACGAAGAACGCGTTGAGCGCGAGCAGCACGACCGACAGCCCGAGCGCGAGGCCGATGCTCATCGCCGGTCCTCGCGGTCGCCGTCGGGCGGCTCGACCGCGCGGCGGCGCAGCCGGACGCGGTCGACGCGCAGGTTGTCCATCCGGGTGACCGTCAGGGTGACCTGCAGCGGGGCGCCGTCGGTGTCGGTCGTGTCGAGCTCGATCGCGTCGCCGACGCGCGGTATCCGCTGCAGCTCGTCGGAGATCAGGCCGGCGATCGTGTCGTAGTCCTCGTCCTCGGGGATCCGCACGTGGGCGGTGCGCGCGACCTCGTCGGGGCGCAGCAGCGCCGAGAGCAGCCAGGTGCCGTCGGCCTCGAGCCAGGCGTCGGTCTCGGCGAGGTCGTGCTCGTCACGGACGTCGCCGACGATCTCCTCGACGAGGTCCTCGAGCGTGACGATCCCGTCGAAGTTGCCCCACTCGTCGATCACGGCCGCCATCTGGAGGCCGCCGCGCTTGAGCGTCTCGAGCAGGTTGTCGAGCTCGAGCACCGCGGGGACGAGCACGGGCGCGCCCATGATCTCGGCGACCGCCACCTCGCCGCGGCGGTCGTGCGGGACGGCCATCGCGTCCTTGACGTGGACGATGCCGACGACCTCCTGGCCGTCGGCGTCGAGCACCGGGAAGCGCGAGTGGCCGGTCGCGCGGGTGGTGGCGAAGACGTCGAGCGCGCTGGCGTCGGCGGCGAGGGCGTGGACCTTGGTGCGCGGGGTCATCGCGTCGGCGGCGTTGCGCTCGCGGAAGGCGAGCCAGCGCTGGAGGATCAGCGCGGTCGCGCTGTCGAGGGTGCCCTGCTCGCCCGAGCGGCGCACCAGCGACGCCAGCTCCTCGGCCGAGCGGGCCGACGCCAGCTCCTCCTGCGGCTCGACTCCGAGCCGGCGCAGGATCGCGTTGGCGTTGCCGTTGAGGAAGCGGACCATCGGCCCGGTCGCGCGCGTGAAGCCGCGCTGAAAGCCCTGGACCGAGCGGCTGACGCCGAACGGTCGGGTGATCGCGAGGTTCTTGGGGACCAGCTCGCCGAAGACCATCGTGACGGCGGTCGCGAGCACGAGCGCGATCGCCAGGGCGATGCCGGTCACCGCCCCGGACGGCACGCCGGCGTTCTCGAGCGGCCCGTCGATCAGCTCCGCGATCGCCGGCTCGGCGAGGAAGCCGATCAGCAGGTTGGTGACGGTGATGCCGACCTGGGCCGCCGACAGCTGGGTCGACAGCGAGACGAGCGCGGCCAGCACGCCGCGCGAGCGGCGGTCGCCCTCCTCGGCGGCCTTCTCGACCTTCGAGCGGTCGACGGTGACCAGCGCGAACTCGGCCGCGACGAACGCCCCGCAGGCGGCAACCAGGCCGAGCGAGACCAGCACCAGCAGCAGATCGGTCAACGCGCACCCGCCTCGTGCGGCGGACGGGTGCGCGACCGACTACAGCTCGGGTCGTCGGTCATGGACGACGGCAAGTGGCGACATCGAGGGCACCAGCGTAGTGGACGGGGCGGGCGTCGTGCCGCCGCCGCGCGCCGCCCTCGCCGCGCTCGCCCATCAGGCGATCCGCGGGGAGAGCTGACGGCCGCCGGCGGTCAGTGCGCGGCCGCGACCTGCCCGCTGAGCGACTCGTGCAGGCGGGCGCTGCGGGGGTTGAGGCCGGTGATCTCCAGCTCGACGTCGTGGCGGCGGTAGTGGGTCTCGATCGCGTCGAGCGCCGCGACCGCCGAGGCGTCCCAGAGATGGGCGCGGGAGAAGTCGACGATCACCTTCGGCGGATCCTCGGCGTAGTGGAAGGCGTCGATCAGCTCCTGGTCGGAGGCGAAGAAGACCTCGCCGGTGACCGAGTAGAGGGCGCTCTCGGCGTCGGGGTCGACGACCCGCTCGACGTCGACCAGGTGCGCGACGCGGCGCGCGAAGACCGCCATCGCGGTCAGCACGCCGGCGCCGACGCCGAGCGCCAGGTTGTGCGTCGCGACGGTCACGGCCACCGTCACGGCCATGATCGCCGTCTCGCCGCGCGGCATCCGGCGCAGCGTCGCGGGCGCGATCGAGTGCCAGTCGAAGGTCGAGACGGCGACGAGGATCATCACCGCGACGAGTGCCGCCATCGGGATCGTGGCCACGAGACCGCCAAGCCCGACGACCAGCACGATCAGGAGGGCGCCGGCGGCGAAGGTCGAGATCCGCGTGCGCGCGCGGCTGACCCGGACGTTGATCATCGTCTGGCCGATCATCGCGCAGCCCGCCATGCCGCCGAAGAACCCGGTGATCACGTTGGCGATCCCC
>JAAYBF010000066.1 GCA_012718975.1 Solirubrobacterales bacterium
CAAGATCGAGGGCGTCAGGGTCCCGCGCGTGCGGACGCCCGACGGCATCCGGATGCCGCCGCTCTACGCGGAGCTGCGGGCGGCGCGGCGCGAGGAGACGGTCCGCCTCGCGCGCGACGGCTACTCGACGCGCACCGTCGAGCGCCGGACGCGCCGGACCGCCGGCACCACCGACGGGCGGTCGAGCTCGAACGTCCAGCGGGTGCGCGCCGACGGGCAGATGGCGGCCGTCGAGGAGATGCAGTCGCGCCGCTTCGACGACGTCCCGGTCGTCGCGGTGATGCTGGACGGGACCGCCATCGGCCGCGGGGCCGGTGGCCGCCAGACGGCCGTCGTCGCCACCGGCGTGCTGGCCGACGGTCGCCGCGTGGCGCTCGGCGCCGTCGTCGGGCCGACCGAGAGCGCCGAGCTGGTCGGCTCGCTGGTGCGCGACCTCGTCGCGCGCGGCGTCGACCGCCGTGTCCTCTGGATCGCCGACCAGGGGCAGGGCATCCGGTCCGCCGTCGAGGGCCTCTTCCCCGAGCCCGACCTGCGGCCGGCCTTCCAGGTCTGCACCGTCCACAAGGCGCGCAACGTGGCCGAGCACCTCCGGCCGGTCGGCGAGCAGGTCCAGGACGACGTCCGCCGCCGGATGTACCGAGCCTGGGCGAGCAGGGACCCCGAGGAGGCGGTGCGGGGCCTGGCGGAGATCGCCGACGACCTCCAGGCGCGCGGCGAGCGGGCGGCGGGCGCACGCGGGAAGAAGGCGCGCCGGGTCGCCAAGGCCTACCTCGCCGCCGCCGAGTCGCTGCGCACCAACGCGCCCGAGACCGCCACGGTGCTGCGGCTGGGGCTGCGCGGGCCGCTGCTGCGCCAGCTGCGCAGCACCAACGTCCAGGAGTCGGCCAACTCCTGGCTCAAGCAGGCGATGGCGCGCGTCACCAACTGGAGCCCGCGCTCGCGCCACGCCGACCCGGGCGAGAGCGCGCGCCGCCAGCGCCTGAACTGGGTCGCCGAGGGCTTCCTCGAGCAGGAGCGCGAGGTGTGGACCCGGTTCGCCGACGTCGAGGGCCTGATCGGGCTCTCCGAGCGGCTGCTGCCGGGCCGCCACGACGTCGCGGCCCTGCGCGACGCCGCGCCGCCGCTGCTCTCGGTCGAGCGGCTGTCGGTGCCCAGCCGGGATCGCGAGCGGGCGGGCGAGCTGGCGACGGAGGCTCTCGGAGGCGGCGAGAGCGGGATCGCGCTCGGCTTCGGGCCGGCGCTCGCGGAGTTCGGCCTCGCCCACGGCCAGACGGTCGACCGGACGGCGCTGCGGCGCGCCCTGCAGGGGCTCGAGGCGGGAGTCGGCGCCGGTGGGCCGCAGGCCGGGGCAGGGCCGGCCGGCGCCGACCCCGACGAGGGCGTCCGCCGCGTCCGCCGGCTCAGCGAGCTCAAGGAGGAACGGGTAGACGCCGACGGCACCGCCGAGAAGATCTCCTTCGAGGGGGTCGCGGGGGCGCGCTGGAGCTTCGCGGCCCCCAGCCGTGTCGGTGAGCTGTGGCGCGGCGCGGACGCCGCCGGCCGGGCGGCGATCGAGCGCGCGGTCCTGGCCAGTGCGGAGGTCGCGGTCACGCGGGTCGCCCGGGCGACGGGAGAGCGCGAGGGGGTGGCGGCCGTCGGCCGGCTGACCGTCGTGGAGCGCGGCGACGGGGTGGAGGTCCGCGTCGACGGCGCCCTGCTCGGCGTCAAGCGCGGCGACGCGGCGATCACCACACCGGCCGCGCGCGAGACCTTCACCTATGCCGAGGCGCGCCGCGCCGAGGACGCCGCCGCCGCGCCGCTGCGCGCGGCGATCGCGCCCCAGCTCGCCGCCGACCGCGCCGCGCAGGAGCACGCCGCGGCGCTGCGGCGGCGTGCCGACGCGGGCTCCGGCGGCCCGCGCGACCCGCTCACCCCCCAGCGCCGCAAGCTGCTCGGCGCCGCTCGCGTCGCCCAGCTCGAGGCGCGCGCCGACGTGCTGGAGCGGGCGCTAGCCGACCGCGACGTGGGCTGGCTGCGCAGCCGGCGGGCCGCGCTCGGCGACCCGTTCCAGGGTCTCGACGGCGACGTCGCCGCCGCGCTCGGCGGGCGCCGGCTCGAGCGCGACCGCGCGATCGCGCGGCGCGACCTGACGGCGGCGCGGGACGCGTTGGAGAAGCAGCCCGAGGGATCGCCCGCACGCGAGCTGGCCGCCCGCCGGGCCGCCAACGCGAGCGGCCGGCTGGAGCGGCTCCGGGAGACCGAGCAGGGGCTGCGCGATCAGGGCCGCGACCTCGACGGCTGGCTGCGCGCCCCGGCGGTCGGGTCCGGCCGCCGCCCGGTGCTGAGCGAGCCGGGGCCCGACGGGGGCCGGGTGCCGCTCAACAACCACGAGGCGCTCGCCCGCGCGGTCGCGCTCGAGCGCGCCGCCGCGGCGCTCGGCGTCGACCTCGCCGCCGCCGAGCGCGGCGCGGCCCGCGAGCGCGGCTCCGGACGGGGCGGCGAACGGCGCGCCGACCGCCACGCGGAGCGGGGCCTGCCGCCACGCGCGGCCGCGGCGGAGGCGGGAGCGGGCATGTAGGGCCGGCATCTGCACGGGAACCAAACGGCGGCCGCGGTTTGTCTCCGTGGCCGATTGAGGGGACCGCGCATGCGCGCTGATACTGGCGTCGGAGCACCCGCCGCGCGCAGCGTCGGGGCCCGGAGACCGCCATGGACGTCCACCTTCAACAGCGAGCGCTGCCGGTCCGCAGGGGCACCGCGCGCCTGACCCCGCGCGGCAGGCGCGGCCACCCGGTGCTGCCGGGCGGCCTCGGCCGGTCGACGTTCGCCGTCGGCGCCGACTCGCCGGTCGTGGTGCGCGGCGAGGGGCCGCGCGTGTGGGACGCCGACGGCAACGAGCTGATCGACCTCAACGCCAACTTCACGACGCTCGTCCACGGCCACGCCCATCCGCTGATCGTGCGGGCCGCGCAGCGCGCGACCGCCGACGGCGCCTCGTTCGGGATGCCGAGCCGGCCGGAGATGCTGCACGCCGAGGTCCTGCTCGACCGCCTGCCCGACTACGACCAGGTCCGCTACTCGAACTCCGGCTCGGAGGCGGTCGCGACCGCGCTGCGGGTCGCACGCGCCGCGACCGGCCGCGACAAGGCGATCTTCGTCCGCCGGGCCTACCACGGCACCTCCGACCATGCGCTGGCCACCGGCGGCGAGGGCGCCCGCCGCGGCGTCTCGCGCGCCGTGCTCGACGAGACGCTCGTGCTCGCGCTCAACGACATCGACGCGCTCGTGCGCGCGGTCGCCGAGCACGACGGGAAGATCGCCGCGATCGTGCTGGACCGCCTGCCCAACCGGGCCGGCCTGCTGCCGCTGCGCGTCGACTACGCGCGCCGTGCGCGCGAGCTGTGCGACCGCCACGGGATCGTGCTGGTCGGCGACGAGGTCGTCACCTTCCGCCTCGCCCACGGCGGCATCGCCGGCGAGGACGGCGTGCGGCCCGACCTGCTGACGCTCGGCAAGCTGATCGGCGGCGGCCACCCGGTCGGGGCCGTCGTCGGCGGCGCCGACCTGATGGCCGAGTTCGACCCGCGCCGCGGCGGCGCGCTCGAGCACGGCGGTACCTTCAACGGCAACCCGGTCTCGATGGAGGCCGGCCGGGTCGCGCTCGACCTGCTCGACCCGGTCGCGATCGAGCGCCTCGACGGCCTCGGCGACCGGGCGCGGGCGCGGCTCGCCGCCGAGGCCGGGGACGCGTGGGAGGTCCGCGGCCGCGGCTCGCTGCTGCGGCTGTTCCCCGTCGCGGGCGACGCCGCGGCCTGGCAGCTGGACCTCTGGTGGGCCGCCTACGCCCGCGGCGTGCTGCTGATGCAGACCGCGCTCGCGGCGCTGCCGACCGTCCTCTCCGACGGCGATCTCGAGCGCTGCGTCGACGCGATCGCCGAGGCCGCGCGCGAGGTCGCCGCGCGGCGCGCCGCCGACGGCGACGGGAGCGGCTGACGTGGCCCGGCGGGTGGCGATCGTCGGCGCCGGCGTGCTCGGCCTCGCCTGCGCGCGCGAGCTCGCGGCGGCCGGCGACGTCGATGTGACCGTCGTCGAGCGCTCCTACCCCGGCGCCGGCTCGACGAGCCTCTCGGTCGGGGTCTTCACGCGCCAGTACCTCACCGCCGAGGACATCGACATCCGCGTCCGCGGCGTCGCCGCGCTCGCCGAGCTGGAGGCCTCCGCGGGCCTGAACCTGCGCCGGATCGGGCTGCTGCGACCGGCCCGCGACGCGCCGACCCTCGAGCGTTGCGCCGAGGCTGTGGCGCTGCAGCGCGAGCGCGGGGTAGACGACGCCGAGGTGCTCGACCCCGCCGGCGTGCGCGCGCTCGTGCCGGGGTTCGACGCGGCCGGCGTGGTCGGCGGGATCTGGTGCCCGAGCGACGGCTACCTCGACGGGGCCGAGCTGTGCTCGCTGCTCGCCGAGGCCGCCCAGGAGGCCGGCGCGCGGATCCACGGCCGAACGCGCGTGACCGGCCTGCGGCGCGGCGGCGCGGGCGCCCGCTACACGCTCGCCACCGACCGCGGCGACGTCGCCGCCGACGTCGTCGTCAACGCCGCCGGAGCGTGGGCGGGCGCGGTCGGCGACCTGCTCGACGCGCCCGTCGGGGTGGTCAACGAGCGCCACGAGGCCTACAGCTTCGAGCTGCCCGAGTCGCGGCCGGCGGCGACGATCCCGATGGTGCTCGACTACGTGCCCGGGTCGGGCGCCGGCGAGGGCCTCTACTTCCGCCAGGAGGGCCACGGCCAGCTGATCGCCGGCCTGCACTCCAACGAGCCGCTCGGCGAGCCGGTCGACGATCCCGACGACTACTTCCGCGGCGCCGGCGACGAGGCGGCCGAGCGTGTGGTCGAGCTGCTCGCCGCGGCCCTGCCCGGCATCGACGGCATCGGCTACCGCGGCGGCTGGTCGGGCCTGTACCCGCACAGCCCCGACGGCGGGCTGGTCGCCGGCCCGCACCCGGCGAACCCGGACGTGATCGTGGCGGGCGGGCTCGGAGGCAACGGCCTCAGCGTCGCGCTGCCGCTCGGGCGGACGGTCGCCGAGTGGATCCGTCACGGCGAGCCGCGGTCGCTGCCGGCGGCCGAGCGGTTGGTGCCCCGTCCGGCGGTGGTCGCCGGCTGAACCCGAGGAGGAGCGATGACCGAGCAGGCCCAGCAGGAGGAGGAGATGACCGAGTGGATGCGGCGGATCGGCTACCGCCGCGTGGTGCGGCGCGGACCGCTGGTGACCGTGTCCGGCTGCGGGCCGATCGGCGACGACGGCAAGATCGTCGAGGGTGACACCTACGTCAAGGCGCGCCGCTGCCTGGCCGTCGTCGAGCGCGCGCTCGAGACGGTCGGCGCGTCGCTCGCCGACGTCGTCTCGACCCGGATCTACCTGCACGACACCGACGCCTGGGAGCTCGCCGGGCGGGCTCACGGGGAGGCCTTCGCCGACATCCGCCCGGCGACGACGATGTTCGGCGCCAGCCTCCTCGACCCCGCCTTCGAGGTCGAGATCGAGGCGGTCGCCTGGGTCGGGGAATGACCGACGGCGGCGAGTGCGTCGCCTGGTGGGGCGCGGCGGCCGCCCACGACGGGACGGTCGCCGGCCTCGCGGCGCGCGCGGGCGCGCGTCACGGCGGGCGGGTGGCGGTCCGCTACCGCGGCGCCGAGCTGACCTACGCCGAGCTCGCCGCCCGCGTCGAGGCCGCCGCGCGCGGCCTGATCGCCTGCGGCGTCGAGCCGGGCGACCGGGTGGCGGTCTGGGCCGCCAACCATCCCGAGTGGGTCGTCGTCGACCTGGCCGTCGCGGCCGTCGGCGCGGTCGCCGTGCCGATCTATTCGACGAGCGCCCCCGCCGAGGCCGAGTTCGTCGTCGCCGACGCCGGTGCGCGGGTGGTCGCCTGCGACGACCCGGCAGCCGCCGCGGCGCTCGCGGACCGCGGCGGGGCGCAGGGGGTCGAGCGGGTCGTGGCGATCGGCGACCGTGCCGACGCCGAGGGCTGGCCGGCCGCGACGCTGACGCTGGGTGCGCTGGCGGCGCGCGGCGAGGTCGTCCCCGTCGCCGCGGTCGCCCGGCGGACCAACGCGGTCGTCCCCGGCGACGTCTACCGGGTCATCTACACCTCCGGCACGACCGGGCGGCCGAAGGGCTGCCCGCTCACCCACGCCAACGTCTGCGCGGCGGTGGCGATGCGCGCCGCCGCCGACCCGGTCGGACCGCGCGACAGCTTCTTCCTCTTCCTCCCGCTCGCCCACGCCTACGGGCTCGCGATCCAGGTCCTGGCGCTCTCCTACGGCGCCACGGCGATCCACGCGGTCGGCTCGATGGACGCGCTCGTCGACCAGCTCGCCGCCGCGGGCCCGACGCATCTGCTCGGCGTGCCGCGCTTCGCCGAGAAGCTCTACGCGCGCGCCACCGCCGGGCTGGCGCCGGAGGAGGTCGCGGCGGCCGTCGCGGCGGCCGAGTCCGCGGCCGCCCTCGCCGCCGCCGGGCAGACGCCGCCGGCGGCGCTCGCCGCCCGGATCGCCGAGCTGGAGCGCGGCCTGCTCGCCGACGTGCGCGCGCTGACCGGGGGCCGGCTGCGCCGCGCGACGATCGGCGCCGCGCCGGTCGCCGTCGACACGCTGCGGCTCTTCCACGCCGCCGGCGTGCCGATGGTCCAGGGCTACGGGATGACCGAGACCTCCGGCTTCGCCGCGCTGTCGACCCCCGCCGACCACCGCCTCGGCGCCGTCGGCCGGCCGCTGCCCGGCCTCGACGTGCGGATCGCCGCCGACGGCGAGATCCTGCTGCGCGGCCCCAACGTCTTCGCCGGCTACAGCTCCGGTGCGGACGGGGACTTCGGCGCCCTCGACGGCGACGGCTGGCTGGCGACCGGCGACCGCGGGCGGATCGGCCCCGACGGGCTGCTCGAGATCACCGGCCGGATCAAGGACCTGATCGTCACCGCCGGCGGCAAGAACATCGCCCCGGAGGGGATCGAGCGCGACCTGACGCGCTCGCCGTTCATCGACCAGGCCGTCGTCCTCGGCGACGGGCGCCCGTTCCCGGTCGCGCTGATCGCGCTCGACTCCGCGGCCGTGGCCCGCTGGGCGCGCGAGCGCGGGGTCGAGCCCGCCGAGCCGGCTTCGGCGCACGCCGCGGAGGAGCTGCGCGAGCTCGTCCAGGGCGAGATCGACGCCGTCAACGCCGCCTACGCGCGGCCGGAGCAGATCAAGGCGTTCGCCCTGCTCGAAGCCCCGCTGACCGCCGCCGCGGGCGAGCTGACCGCGTCGCAGAAGATCCGCCGCGCGGTCGTCGCCGAGCGCCACGCCGAGCTGGTCGACGCGCTCTACGCCGCGCCCGCCCGCGGCGGGCCCGGCTAGGCGCCGACGGGGTTGAGCAGATAGGCGTCGCCGTCGCGCATCGTCTCGGCGAGCCAGGTGGCGGCGCGTGGGGCGGACGGCTCGACGAGCGGGCGCCCGGCGGCGGCGAGCTCGGCGCGGCGGGCGGCGGTCGCCTGCTCGTCGACGACGGGGTCCCAGTCGTCGGAGAGCACGACGCCGTGGAGGTCGTGGGCGGTGCGGCGCGAGACGATCCCGTCGCGGACGTCGCGGCGGACACGCTCGACCGGCCGGGTCGCCGGGTCGCCGTAGCCGCCGCCGCCGGTCGAGACGCCGACGCGGCGCTCGCCCGCAGCGACGCGGTAGTAGCCGTTGGCCGAGACGAACCGGCGCGTGCCGTCGGCGGCCTCGACGTACTGGCCGCCGCCGATGCCCATCGTGCCGCCGACCACCCCGTAGGGCGGGTTGTCCTGGCCGTCGCCGAAGGTCACGACCTCCATCGCGCCGCGCGTCGGCTCGATGTCGAGCCGCACGCCCGGCCCGCCGAGGTGGACGCCGACGCCCATCGAGTCGCGCTCGACCTCCATCTGGCGCACCACCACCGGGTAGAGCAGCTCGAGCTGCTCGATCGCGAGCGACTTCTGGCCGGCCATCGCGGCCGGCGTGGCGAAGATCGGCCAGCCGTCGGCGCCGCGGCTCGCCCCGCCGCCGCCGGCGCCGTTGAACAGCAGCGCGCCCCAGGCCTCGCCGGTGCGCTCGTCGATCCCCGAGATCGCCGGCAGGTTCGACGCGCGCGCCCCGCCCGCCACCACACGGTCGGGCGCGGCCGGCGCCATCGCCTTGTTGACGACGTCCTGCATCAGGTCCGACGGGAAGATCGTCGCGCAGGAGGTCGCGGCCGGGTACTTCGCGTTGCAGATCGTGCCCTCGGGGGCGTAGCTGTCGAGGTGGCGCAGGCAGCCGTGGTTGTGCGGGATGTCAGGGTCGATGTAGTACATGAACGGGATCGCGCCGGCGCCCTGCGAGGTCGCGTAGGTGCCGTTGAGCCCGCTCGGCGACTGGGGTCCCGAGCCGCTGAAGTCGATGCTGGCGTGGTCGCCGGAGATCGTCACCGCGACCTTGACCGGCACGTCGACGGCCTCGGCGCCGTCGCTGTCGACCCAGCCCTCGGCGGTGTAGGTGCCGTCGGGGATCGACGCGAGCTCCTCGCCCATCCGCCGGTCGGAGTAGTCGATGATGTGGTCGACGTAGCGCATCACCTCGTCGGCGCCGTAGTCGGCGACCAGCTCCTGCAGCCGCGTGCGGCCCTTGCCGATCGAGCCGAGCTGGGCGAGCAGGTCGCCGTGGAGCAGGTCGCGGTAGCGCAGGTTCGAGAGGTAGAGGTCGATCACGTCCTCGCGCGGCTCGCCGCGGTCGTGGATCTTCAGCGGCGGGATGTGCAGGCCCTCCTGCCAGACGTCCTTGGCCGCCGCGACCACGCTCGACGGGATGAACGCCCCGATGTCGAGCTGGTGGCCCTTGGTCACCGACCAGAACAGGTGCTCGCCGTCGACGAACACCGGCTCGGCGGTCACGACGTCGCCGACGTGGGTGTTGGCGCGGTAGGGCGCGTTGCACATGAACACGTCGCCCTCGTTGACGGCGCCCTCGAAGGTCGTCGCGATCTCGGCGAGCACGAGGTGCATCGAGGTGGTGTGGATCGGCAGCGCGTCGGCCATCGCTACCTGGCGCGGCTCGGCGTCGTAGATCGCGCACGAGTAGTCGTGCGCGAGCGCCAGGATCGACGTCCAGGCCGTGTACTCGAGCGTCAGCGTCATCTCGTTGACGATCTCGTTGAACCGACTCAGCATCACGCTGAAGGTGATCGGGTCGTAGCCGGCGTCGGCGGCGACGGCGCTCTGATCGGTGGTCATCGACTCTCCTCGCGCTGCGGTCTCCGGATGGTCCGACGCTACGCCGTCGCCGCTCGGTGCCGCAATGGGTGCGCGGCACAACGCGGCGAGCCGTCGTTGGCCGCCCTCACAACGGTCCCTGCGGTCACTCGCTGACGATCTCGTAGGCCTGCAGCGCGAGCCAGAGCGGGACCAGGTCGGCCATGCTCGACAGGTCGCGGCCGGTGATCTGCTCGATCCGGTTGAGCCGGTAGGAGAGCGTGTGCTTGTGGACGTGCAGCTCGGCGGCGGCGGTCTGGAGGCGGCGGTTGTGGTTGAAGAACACCCGCAGCGACTCCAGCATCGTGCTGTTGCGCTCGGTGTCGTAGTCGAGGATCGGCGCCAGCGTCTCGTCGACCAGGCTCTGCAGCGTGTCGATGTCGGCCGGCAGCCAGTGGACTGAGGAGTCGGCGCTCGAGAAGCGGCGGACGCGGCCCGCGTCGTCGCGGCCGTCGCCCATCCGCTCGAGCGCCCAGACCGCCTCCTTGCGCGCGACCGACCACGACTGCAGCCCGACGCGCTCGCGGCTGACCCCGGCACGCAGCGGCAGCTCGGCGATCGTCTCGTCGAGCGCGCCGCCGGCGGCGGCCGGCAGGATCACGAACAGGTCGCGGTCGACGAGCATCAGGTGCGGGATCTCCAGGTCGCAGAGGCGGTGGTGGACCTCGTCGTCGTTGAGCCAGGCGCCGTCGTCGGCGCGCAGGGCGGCGACCGCGAGCGGCTCGGCCGGCTCGAGCCCGAGCGCGGCGAGCGAGTCGGTCGCCACGACGAGGTCGAGCGTGCCCGCGAACAGCTTCGACAGCACCTCGGCTCCCTGGCGCCGGACGGTCTCGCGCTCGTGGTAGAGCTTCGACAGCTCGAGCGCGGCGATCGTCGCCATGTGACGGACCGCGCCGAGCCCCGCGGGCGCGACCCCGGGCCGCTCGAGCGCGACCAGGAACGTCCCGGGCCGCTGGGCGAGCGGCACCGGCACCGCGAAGCCCCCGGGCACGGCCGGGTTGGCCGACTTCGGCTCGAAGTCCTCGCCGCCGAGCGCCTCGACGACGTCGGCGGGCGGCCGCCGGAAGCCACTGATCAGCGGCGCCCCGACGACCGAGATCAGGTACAGCGAGTAGCCGGAGATCTCCTCGAGTCGGGAGAAGATCCGCTGCGGGCCGTCGGCGGGGCCGTCGGGACGGAGCGTGTCGAAGATCCGCACGTGGGTCAGCAGCCGCTGCTGGGCGCTGTTCTGGTTGGCGTCGGCGACCATCCGCGCGATCGAGAGGAACGGCACCTCGAGCGGCACGTCGAGCAGGGCGAACTTGCGCGCGTTGGCCTCGGTGAGCATCTCCTGGGTGAGCTCCGGCGCCCGCTGGCCGATCGCGATGCCGGCGACGTGGCGCTCGTCGAGCCGGCGGACCAGCTCGACCTGGGCCGCGGCCTCGGCCGGGATCCCGAGCCCGTTGGTCATCAGCAGCTCGCCGCCGTCCAGCCACGGCGCGGGATCCTCGAGCTCGGAGACGTGGGTCCAGCTGACCTCACGGTCGAGTCCGGAAGCGCCGGAGATCACGCCGAGGCGCAGGTGGTGGGTCTCCAGCAGGTCCCTGATCGTGATCGCGTTGGCCATCTCTCGTCAGCTCGGGGTGGTGTGCGCCAGCACCCTCACCCCTGAGAGCGCGCCGATGCGGTCGGTCGCCTCAGGGTAGAAGCCCCGGCTTTCCAGGACAAGTGGCCCACCCGCGGGCCGATCTTCGCGCCAACCGGCCGTACGGGCCTACTGGCCAGTTACCCAAGCGGTGCGGGCCGGCTTTGTGTGGGAAGACCATTGCTGACACGCGCGGGCGAGACCTAGATTCGGCTCGACTGGACGGCGAGATAGTCAGGAGAACTCAGATGTCGACATCGGTATCGACCACAGCAGCGAAGGCGGGCGACGCCGAGTACGACCCGATCACCTTCAGCGTGATGCTCAGCCGCTTCAACAGCATCGCCAACGAGATGACGCTGACGCTCGAGTACACGGCCTGGACGTCGATCCTGGCGCTGGCGCGCGACTACTCGTGCGCGATCTACGACGCCCAGCCGCGCCAGATCTGCATGTTCGACGCGCTGCCGATCCACACCACCTCGATGCACCTCGTCCTCGACGAGATCCACCACGCCTTCGAGGGCAAGGTCAACGAGGGCGACATCTTCATGTGCAACGCCCCGTACCGCAAGAACACCCACGTTGGCGACGTCGTGACCGCCGAGCCGGTGTTCGCGGAGGGCAAGCACCTGTTCTGGTCGGTGACCAAGGGCCACCAGCTCGACGTCGGCGGCTATGTGGCCTCGAGCATCATCCCCGGGGCCAAGGACGTCTGGCAGGAGGGGCTGCACATCCCGCCGCTGAAGATCTACGACCAGGGCGAGCCGCGCGAGGACGTGATCGACCTCTACCTGTCGAACCTGCGCTACCGCGACCTGCTCCAGGGCGACCTGCTCGCCCAGCTCGGGTCGATCGGCAAGGGCCGCGCGCGGCTCGAGGAGCTGGTCGCCGAGTACGGCGCCGACGAGGTCATGACCTACGTCGACCACATCATCGACTACGCCGACCGGCGGATGGCCGACGAGGTCCGCGCGATCCCCGACGGCACCTACGAGTCGGTCGCCTGGGCCGACAGCGACGGCAAGGACGCGACCAACATCCCGATCAAGGTCAAGGTCACCGTCGACGACGACAAGATCAAGGTCGACTACAGCGGCAGCGCGCCGCAGTCGCCGAGCGGCGTCAACGGCACCTTCGCGACCTCGCAGGGTGCCGCGGCGATCCCGTTCATGTACTACATCGACCCCGACATCCCCCACAACCACGGCTGCTTCAAGCACATCGAGGCCTACGCGCCCGAGGGGACGATCTGCAACGCGAAGTACCCGGCCGCGACCTGCTGCGCGACCACCTGCCCGACCGACACGATGCACGACGTCGTCAACAAGGCGATGGCCGCGGCGGTGCCCGACCGTGTCGTCGCCGGCGGCGCGCGGGCGGCGAACATGCCCAACTTCGCCGGCGTCGACGAGCGCACCGGCGAGGACTGGGCGGCGATGTTCTTCAACAACGGCGGCGGCGCCGGGGCCTGCAAGGGCACCGACGGCTGGCCGATCCTCGCGACGCTGGCCGCGATGGGCGGCCTGAAGTCGCTGGTGATCGAGCAGCTCGAGCTGCTCTACCCGCTGCTCGCCGACGAGATGGCGGTCGAGCCCGACTCGATGGGCCTCGGCGAGTGGATCGGGGGGCCGGGCATCCGCCTGGCGCTGCGCCCGATCGCCGGCTCGGCGGAGGTCGTGACCTTCGGCGACGGCCAGCAGAACCCGCCGCACGGCGTGCTCGGCGGGACGCCGGGCATCGGCGGCGGCCAGTACGTCGAGAACGAGGCGACCGGCGAGCGCCGCTACGTCTCCTCGACCGGCCACTACGAGGTCGGCCCGGGGGAGGTCCGCGTCGGCGTGTCGACCGGCGGCGGCGGCTACGGCAACCCGATCGACCGCCCGATCGAGCGCGTCCGCCGCGACGTCCGCGACGGGCTGATCAGCCGCGAGACCGCGGCGGCCGTCCACGGCGTCGTCGTCTCCGACGACTGGGACCCGGTCGTCGACGAGCAGGCGACCGCCGCCCGCCGCGCCGAGCTGGCGACCGTGGAGCGGCCGCTGGTCGAGCCGATGGAGCCCGAGGCGTCGAGCTGGCTGCGCGACGACATGCGCGAGGGCGACGTGTACCTGCTCAACCCGACGGTCGGCTAGCGGGCCGCGCCGCCGCCGACCACAGAGAAGCCAAGGAGCGTCAGGAACGTCATGGGATACCGCGTAGGCATCGACATCGGTGGCACCTTCACCGACTTCGTGATCATCGACGACGAGGGCCAGGTCACCCTCTGGAAGGAGGACTCGACCCCCGACGACCCCAAGGCCGCGATCGAGAAGGGCCTGACCGACGTCGCCGCCAACCTCGGCACGTCGGTCGCGGAGCTGCTCGGCTCGACCGAGGCGTTCGTGCACGGCTCGACGATCGCCACCAACACGCTGATCCAGCGCAACGGCGGCCCGGTCGGCCTGCTCTGCACCGACGGCTTCCGCGACGTGCTGCTGTTCCGCGACGGCTACAAGCCCGAGCGGTTCAACGTCCACCTCGAGCGGCCCGAGGACTTCGTCGACCGCTACCTGCGGATCGGCGTGCCGGAGCGGATCAACGTCGACGGCGACGTGCTGACCGAGCTCGACGAGGACGCCGTCCGCGCCGCCGCCGCGCGCTTCCGCGAGGCCGGCGTCAAGGCGGTCGCGGTGTCGTTCCTGTGGTCGGTGGTCAACGGCGACCACGAGGACCGCGCCGCCGCGATCCTGCGCGAGGAGCTGCCCGACGTCGGCGTGCTCTGCTCCAAGGACGTGCTGCGCGAGATCCGCGAGTGGGAGCGGACCTCCGCGACGGTCCTGAGCGCCTACGTGCTGCCGAAGATCGGCGACTACCTGCGCCGGCTCGAGGACTTCCTCGGCGAGCAGTCGCTCCAGCACCCGGCCCAGTACATGCAGATCAACGGCGGCTGCTCGACCGTCGAGGAGATCATGATGCGGCCGGTCAACACGCTCGGCTCGGGCCCCGCGGCCGCGCCGGCGGCGGCCGCCTTCCACCTCGCCGAGAGCGCCGGGTCCAACGGCAACGGCGCCGGCCCGCTCGGTGACGGCAACGTGATCACCGTCGACATGGGCGGCACCAGCTTCGACGTCTGCCTGATCCGCGAGGGCCGCCCGGCGATGTCGCGCTCGATCCAGGTCGAGTTCCAGCCGATCGGCGTCTCGGGCGTCGAGGTCCAGTCGATCGGCGCCGGCGGCGGCTCGATCGCCTGGATCGACGCCGGCGGCGCGCTGCGCGTCGGCCCCCAGAGCGCGGGCGCCAAGCCCGGCCCGGCGTGCTACGGCGCCGGCGGCGAGGAGCCGACGGTCACCGACGCCAACGTCGTGCTCGGCTACCTCTCGCCGGAGGCGTTCCTCGGCGGGCGCCGGACGCTGCGCGACGACCTCTCCGAGCAGGCGGTCGCCAGCCGCGTGAGCGACAAGCTCGGCCTCGACGTCCTCCAGGGCGCGGCCGGGATCATCGAGGTCGTCAACGCGAACATGGTCGGCGGAGTCCGCTCGGTCTCGGTCGAGCGCGGCATCGACCCGCGCGGGTTCATGCTCGTCTGCGGCGGCGGCGCCGGCGGCATGCACGCCGCCCGGTTGGCGCGGATGCTCGGCATGGGTCGCGTGATGGTCCCGCCGGAGGCCTCGACCTTCTGCGCGTTCGGGATGACCGTCACCGACGTCCGCCACGACTACACGCTGTCGCACCACGCGCTGTCGTCGTCGATGGACATCTCCGAGCTCGACGGCCCGTTCGCCGAGCTCGAGGCGACGGCGCGCGAGCGGCTGCGCGGCGACGGGTTCTCCGACGAGCAGATCCGCCTCGAGCGGTCCGTCGACGCCCGCTACCGCAACCAGATCCACGAGCTGACGATCCCGATCCCGTCCGCGGGGGAGTACTCGCAGGACGACCTCGCGGCGATCGTCAAGACCTTCCACGACGAGCACGACAGCCAGTTCACCTACAAGCTCGAGGACGTGCCGGTCGAGTTCCTGCACTGGCGCCTGGCGGCGTTCGCCGACTCCCCGCGCGTGCCGCGGCCCGGCGGCGAGGTCGCCGACGACCCCGACGCGGCGGGCGAGGCCGCGAAGATCGGCGAGCGGCCGGCGTACTTCCCCGAGTTCGGCGAGAAGGTCGCGACGCCCGTCTACTCGACGCCGAAGCTGCTCACCGGCGCGAAGGTCACCGGCCAGGCGATCATCGAGTCGCCGACGACGACGCTCGTGATCAACCCCGGCGACGTGCTCGAGGTGCTCGAGGGCGGGCGGCTGCTGATCACGGTGGCCGAGTCCGCCTAGGCGGGCCGGCCGGGAGGGAGCGACATGTTCGTAGCGACGCTGCTGCACCGCGCCGCGGTCCGCTGGCCGGACCGCGTCGCGGTCGTCGACGGCGAGCGCCGGATCGCCTACGCCGAGCTGCGCGAGCGCGTGGCGCGGCTGGCCAACGCGCTCGCGGGGCTCGGCCTGCGGCCGGGCGACCGCGTGCTCGACATCCAGAAGAACTCCCACACCTACGTCGAGAGCGACCTCGCGTGCGCGGTGGCGGGGCTCGTGCGGGTGCCGGTCAACGTGCGGCTGACGCCGGCCGAGTGGGCCTACATCGCCGAGGACTCCGGCGCCCGCGCGGTGATCTGCGACGCCGACCTCGCCGAGGCGGCGGCCGAGCTGGCCGGCGTCGGCGACGTCGAGCTGACGGTGTCGGTCGGCGGCGCGGTCGGCCGCGACTACGAGGCGCTGCTCGCCGACGCCGCGCCGGCGCTGCCGCACCGCTGGGCGACCCCCGACGAGCTGATCGGGCTCAACTACTCGTCCGGCACGACCGGCAAGCCGAAGGGGTGCATGCGCACGGCCGCCAACCGCTTCGCCAGCGCTCAGGACATGCTCGCGGCGCTGTTCGAACAGCCGCTGCGCCCCGACGACGCCTGGCTGCACGCCGGTCCGCTCACGCACGCGTCGGGGCTGTTCCTGCTGCCGCACATCGCGGTCGGGGCGAGCCAGGTGCTCATGCGCTCCTTCGACGCCGAGCGGGTCGCGGCGATGCTGCGCGACGAGGCGATCACCGGCACGGTGCTGGTGCCGACGATGCTCGAGCGGGTGCTCGCCGCGATGCCCGAGGGGCCGGCCGACGCTGCGGCCCTGCGCCGGCTCGCCTACGCGGGCGCGCCGATGGCGGCCGACCGGATCGCCGCCGCCGACGAGAAGCTCGGCGGCCGGCTGGTCCAGTTCTACGGGCTCGTCGAGGCGATCCCGCCGGTCACCGTGCTCAGCCAGGCCGACCACCGCGACCCGGAACTGCTGACCTCCGCCGGCCGGCCCGCGCCGGGGGTGGCGACCGCCGTCGTCGGCGACGACGGCGAGCCGGTCGGGCCGGGCGAGCGCGGCGAGCTGGCGATCGGCGGCCACCACGTCATGGCCGGCTACTGGGGCCGCCCCGAGGAGACGGTCAAGTCGATCGAGTCGGGCTGGCTGCGCACCGGCGACGTCGCCTGGCAGGACGAGCGCGGCTACGTCTACCTCGTCGACCGCAAGGCCGACATGATCATCACCGGCGGCTTCAACGTGATGCCGCGCGAGGTCGAGCTGGCGCTCACCGAGACCGGCGCGGTCGCCGAGGCGGCGGTGATCGGCGTGCCCGACCCGAGCTGGGGCGAGGCCGTCACCGCCTACGTCGTCGCCGCCGGCGACGGCCCAGTCGACGTCGACGCGCTGATGGCCCACTGCGCCGAGCGGCTGTCGGCGTTCAAGAAGCCGAAGCGGATCGAGGTCGTCGACAGCCTGCCGAAGGCGTCGACCGGCAAGATCTCGCGCGCCGCGCTGCGCAGGCAGGTAGCCGGGACGGGGCGGTGAGCGCGGTGGCCGAGCCGACCACCCGCTCCGGCTTCGAGCTCGAGGCCGTCTACGGCCCCGACAGCGTCGCCCGCCGCGGGATCGGCGACCTCGGCGCCGCGGTCGGGGAGCCCGGCGCGCCGCCCTACACGCGCGGGATCGCTCCGGACGGCTACCGCGCGGCGCCCTGGATCATCGGCCAGTACGCCGGCTTCGGCTCGGCCGAGGACGCCAACGCCCGCTTCCGCGCGCTGATCGAGCAGGGCCAGACCGGCTTCTCGGTCGCGCTCGACCTGCCGACCCAGATGGGCCTCGACTCCGACCACGAGCTGGCGGCGGGGGAGGTCGGAAAGATCGGCGTCGCGATCGACTCGCTCGCCGACATGGAGCGGCTCTTCGACGGCGTCGCGCTCGAGCAGGTGCGCCAGATCCGCACCACCGCCAACGCGATCGGACCGACCTGGCTCGCGCTCGTCGTCTGCCTCTGCGAGCGGCGCGGGATCGACCCGGCCGACATCCGCATCCTGATCCAGAACGACGTGCTCAAGGAGTACATCGCCCGCGGCACCTACATCTATCCGCCCGAGGCGGGGCTGCGGCTGGTCGCCGACACGATCGAGCACTGCGCCCACCACCTGCCGGCCTGGAACCCGCTCGCGATGAGCGGGTACCACATCCGCGAGTCCGGGGCGAGCGCCGTCCAGGAGCTGGCGTTCACCTTCGCAAACGGGATCGCCTACGCCGACGCCGCCGTCGCGCGCGGCCTCTCGATCGACGACTTCGCCGCGAGCCTGTTCACCTTCCTCTCGGCCGGGCTCGACGTGCTCGAGGAGGTCGCGAAGTTCCGCGCCGCGCGGCGCGTCTGGTCCGACATCGTCGGCGACCGCTACGGCGCCACGGTCCCCGACAGCCGTGCGCTGCGGATCTTCGCCTTCTCCGCCGGCTCGAGCCTGACCGCCCAGCAGCCGCTCAACAACGTCGTGCGGGTGACCCTCGCGGCGCTGTCGGCGGTGCTCGGCTCGGCCCAGACGCTGCACACCGCGTCCTTCGACGAGGCGTTCGCCACCCCGACCGCCGACGCCGCCCGGCTCGCGCTGCGCACCCAGCAGGTGATCATGGCCGAGGCCGGCGTCACCGGGACCGCCGACCCGCTCGGCGGGTCGTGGGCGATCGAGTCGCTGACCGCCGACATCGCGCGCGACGTGACGGCGCTGCTCGAGCGGATCGACGAGCGTGGCGGGGCGCTGCGCTGCATCGCCGACGGCTGGTTCGTCAACCAGCTCGAGGAGGGCGCCTACCTCGACCAGCTCGCCGTCGAGCGCGGCGAGCGCGAGGTCGTCGGCGTCAACGTCCACCGCGCCGACGGCGACGAGCTGACGCCCGAGACCTTCGCCGCCGACCCGCACTCCGAGCGGCGCCAGGTCGAGCGACTGGCCGCGCTGCGCGCGCAGCGCGACGGCGCCGCCGTGACGGCGGCGCTCGACCGACTGCGCGCCGACGCGGCCGACGGGCGCAACACCGTGCCCGCGACGATCGACGCGATCCGCGCCTACGCGACCGTCGGCGAGGTAGCCGACACGCTGCGCGCGGTGTTCGGCACCAGGGACCGGCCCGCGGCGGGAACGGGGGCGGGGTCGTGAGCGGCCCGTCGGTCGTGGTCGTCGGCGCCGGCGCGAGCGGTCTGAGCACCGCGCTCTGCCTCGCCGAGCGCGGCTGCGCCGACGTGACGGTGATCGACCGCGACCACGTCGCCGCCGCCTCCTCGTCGCTGTCGGCGGGCATCTTCACCCGCAGCTACTCCGAGCGGCTCGACGTCGAGCTGCGCGTCGAGGCCCACGAGCGGCTCTGCCAGCTCGAGCGCGACGAGGGGCTGCACCTGCGCCGCAACGGCTTCCTGCGGCTCGCCCACGACTCCGGCGGGCTCGCCGAGTTCGAGCGTGCGGCGGCGCTCCAGCGCGAGCTCGGCGTCGACGACGCAGTCGCGCTCGACCGCGCGGAGATCGCGCGGCTGGTGCCCGACATGAGCGTCGACGACCTCGC
>JAAYBF010000067.1 GCA_012718975.1 Solirubrobacterales bacterium
AGCACCACCAGGATGCCGATCGCCCAGAGGACCCGCTCGCGGCCGGTGGTCTGCATCTACTTGGCCTCCCCCCGCTGCTGGGCGGTGCTCGTCCCGAGGACCTTCACGAAGAAGGTCGCGATCAGGATCACCGCGATGAAGATCAGGATCGATATCGCCGAGCCGAGGCCCAGATTGACCCGGTTGATCAGCACGTTGTAGCCGAGGATCGACACCGTCTCGGTGCCGTTGGCGCCCGCGGTCTGGATGAACACCGTGTCGAAGATCCGGAAGGCGTCGAGCGTGCGGAACAGCAGCGCGACGAGGACCGCCGGCTTCATCAGCGGCAGCGTGATGCGGAAGAAGCGCTGGACCGCGTTGGCGCCGTCGACCCGCGCCGCCTCGTGCAACTCGTCGGGCACCAGCGCCAGGCCGGCGAGCAGGAGTAGCGCCATGAACGGCGTGGTCTTCCAGACCTCGGTCAGCACGATCACCAGCAGCGAGCTGTCGCGCTCGGAGAACGGCGCCCAGTCCTCGGCGATCAGCGGCAGGCCCTGGACGAAGCCGCTCGTCGGGTCGAAGGCGTAGCGCCAGGCGAACGCGGCGACGACGGTGACGATGCCGTAGGGGATCAGGATCGAGGCGCGGACCGGCCCGCGGCCGAAGATCGCCCGGTGCATCACCAGCGCGATCGCCATGCCGAAGACCAGCTCGAGCGCGACCGACGAGACGGTGATGATCAGCGTCGTGGCGACATCGCTCCACCAGGTGGTCGAGGTCAGCACGTCGACGTAGTTCTGCAGGCCGACGAACTCCTTCTCGTCGGGGAAGCGCAGGTCGAACTTCTGCAGCGACAGGTAGAACGCGTAGCCGATCGGATAGCCGGTGACGACGAGCATCGCGACCACCGCGGGCGCGCAGAGCATGTAGGCGAGCCGCCGCTCCGAGCGGGCGCGGTCGGTCGGGCCGTTGCGGGGACGCTTCGGCTCGGCCGGCTTGGACTCGGCCACGCTCGCCGCCTCCATCAGAAGATCCCTCCCTCGACGGCCCGGTCGATCCGGTCGGTGAGCTCCTGCACGACGGTGGCCGGATCGACGTCGTCGGGCGGGTGGTAGGTCTTCTGGATCGCCAGCGAGATGTCGGCGTAGGCGGGCGTGACGGGCCGCGGCCCGCCGGCCTCGATCGACTCGCGCAGCAGGTCGGCGAACGGGAACGCCTCGCGCAGCGCCGGCTCGTCGTAGACGGCGGCGCTCGACGGAGCCAGCCCGCCCTTCTCGGCCGCGATCAGCTGGTTGGCCTCGCTGGTCAGGCACTCGGCCGCGTCGAAGGCGAGATCCGGCTTCTCGCTGTAGGCGCCGACGCCGATGTTGATCCCGCCGAGCGGCGGCCGGCTCGGCTCGCCGGGAACGCTGCGCGGGTAGCGCGCCCAGCCGATGTTCGCCTGGAAGTCCTCGCCGACCTCGGCCGCCGACGGGTAGATGAACGTGTAGTTGAGCTGGTAGTTCGAGCGGCCCGACTCGAAGCCGAGGCGGGCGTCGTCCTCGGCGTTGGTCGCGAGGCCGGGCGGCGCGGCCGGCGAGCGCGCCAGCTTGCGGATGATCTCGGCGGCCGTCCGCGCGGTGTCGTCGACGACGACGTCGCCCTCGTCGTTGACGATCTGCCCGCCGGCGCTCTCGATCAGGGCGTTGACCCAGACGGTGAGCCCCTCGTACTGGCGGCCCTGGACCTCGATGTCGCGCCCCTGCTGCACGGCGTCGTCGATCATCTCGTCCCAGGTGAAGTCCTCGGGCGGATCGTCGACGCGGTCCCTGCGGTACCAGAGCAGCTGGGTGTTCGACGTGAAGGGCGCCGCCCAGACCTCGCCCTCGTAGGTGACGGTCGCGAGCGGGCCCTCGAGCCGGCCCTCCTCGGCGGCCTCGCGCCGCTCGCCCTCCCACGGCAGGATCCAGCCCGCCTCCGCGAACTCGGCCGTCCAGATGACGTCCATGCCGACGAGGTCGACGGTGTCGTCCTCGGCGGCGAGCCGCCGCACGATCAGCTCGCGCTGCTGGTTGGCGTCGGTCGGCAGCCGGACGTAGTTGATCCGGTAGCGACCGTCGGCCTGCTGGTTGCAGTCGCGGATCGCCTGCTCGTAGGCGCCGCCGGGCTCGTTGAAGACGTACCAGTTAACCGCCCGCGCGCCGCCGGAGGCCTCGTCGCCGCCGATCCCGCAGCCCGTCGCGGCCGCCGCCACCACGACCGCCGCGGCCGTCGCCGCCGGGCCGGCCAGTCTGCGCACACCCCCTCGGAAGCTGCGTCCCATCAGCCCGCCATTTACCCTCTCCGACCAAGTGACAAACAGCACGCCATCCGAGAGCGCATCCTCCGCCGCGGCCGAGCCGCCGCCGATCCCGGCCGAGCCGCCCGCCAAGCCCCTCCCGCCGGGAAGCGCCGAGCGCGGCAAGGCCGCCCGCGCCGAGGCGCCGCGCTCCGCCCACGGCGACTGGGCGCCGGCCGCCGACCGCCCCGACCCGGTCGCGACGCTCACCGCCCAGGACGCCAGCCGGGTGGCCGACCTCGTGCCGATCCGCCACGGCCGGATGCTCGCCTCGCCGTTCGCCTTCTTCCGCGGTGCGGCGGCGGTGATGGCCGCCGACCTCGCCCCCACCCCGGCGACGGGCTTCGCCGTCCAACTCTGCGGCGACGCCCACATCTCCAACTTCGGCGGCTTCGCCGCGCCTGACCGGCGGCTGGTCTTCGACCTCAACGACTTCGACGAGACGCTCCCCGGCCCGTGGGAGTGGGACGTCAAGCGGATGGCCGCCAGCGTCGAGATCGCCGGGCGCGAGCGCGGTGCCCAGCCCGACGGCCGCGCCGCCCACGTGCGCGCCGCGGTGCGCGAGTACCGCTCGGCGATGCGCGCCTTCGCCAGCCTCGGCGAGCTCGACGTCTGGTACGCGCGGATGGACCTCCAGAACATGGAGGACCGCTTCGCCGGCGACATCACGGCCGAGGACGCCGCCCGCGCCGCCCGCCGTGTCGCCAAGGCGCGGCGCAAGGACAGCCTGCGCGCCCTGACCAAGCTCACCCACCACGTCGGCGGCCGGCTGCGCTTCCTCAGCGACCCGCCGCTGCTGACCCCGATCGAGGAGCTGCTGGCGCCCGACGCAGCCGGCGACCTCGCCGACGCGCTGAAGGCGCTGATCGACAGCTACGCCGACAGCCTCTCCGACGACCGTCGCCACCTCCTCGCCGGCTACCGGCCGGTGCACATGGCGCGCAAGGTGGTCGGCGTCGGCAGCGTCGGCACGCGCGCCTGGGTGATCCTGCTCGAGGGCCGCGACGGCGAGGACCCGCTCGTGCTGCAGGCCAAGGAGGCGACGGCGTCGGTGCTCGAGCCCTACGCGGGCGCCTCGCGTTACGACCTCCACGGCCGCCGGGTCGTCGAGGGCCAGCGGCTGATGCAGGCCGCCGGCGACATCTTCCTCGGCTGGGACCGGGTGTCCGGGGTCGACGGCGTCGAGCGCGACTACTACGTCCGCCAGCTCTGGGACTGGAAGGTCTCGGCCGACCTGACGACGATGACCGACACCGCCTTCGCCGCCTACTGCCGCGCCTGCGCCTGGTCGCTGGCGCGCGCCCATGCCCGCAGCGGCGACCGGCTCGCGATCGCCGCCTACCTCGGCTCCGGCGCCGCCTTCGACAAGGCGCTCGCGAGCTTCGCCGCCGTCTACGCCGACCAGAACGAGCGCGACCACGCCGCGCTCGCCGCCGCCGTCGCCGAGGGCCGGGTCGAGGCGCGCACCGGCATCTGAGCCCCGGTGCCGAATCGATGTCGACGTTGCGGCGAATATTTCGCCGCAACGTCGACATCGATTCTCAGGGGTCGGCCGGCGGCGTGCCGCCGGCCGCCTCGCCGGTCATCTGCCGGCGCCAGGCGAGCAGGTCGCGGTAGAGGTTGAGCAGCGAGTCGGGGTCGGCGCGCTGGTCGGCGACGTTGCGCTCGGCGGGGTCGACGAGCGCCAGCCACGGCGTGCCGGTCGTGAAGCCGCCGTTCGGCGACCCGTCCCACTGCATCGGGTGGCGGTGGGCGTCGCGGCCGGCGCGGTCGAACGGCGGGTCGTGGCCGGGGCCGTCGCGCATCCCGATCTCGTCGCCCTGGTAGATGAACACGAGCCCCGGCAGCGAGCAGATCAGCCGCGCCGCGTCGGCGACCGCCTCCTCGCCGTAGCGGTCGGGCAGGCGCGGGAAGTCGTGGTTGGAGAGCGTCCAGGCCGGCGTGCCGGGCAGCTCGAGCTGGGCCTCGACGGCCGCCTGCAGCGCCCCGGCCTCCCAGGGCGCGTGGAAGAGGTCGAAGGCGAACGTGGCGTCGAGCGACCCGAGGTACGGCGCCACCTGCGGCGCCGGCAAGAACACCTCGCCGACCAGCAGCGCGTCACCGGCCGCCGCGCGCAGCTTCGCCAGCGCCTCGGGGATGTCGGGGGCGTTGCGGGATGAGATTCTCGGGGGGCTCGCGCCCCCCGGGCCCCCCGCAGGTGCCTGGCCGGCCGGGGAAGGGATCGGGGGGCTCGCGCCCCCCGGGCCCGCGGGCGGGGGGACGGGCGTCGCGTCGCCCGGCGAGAGGTCGTGGCCGAACTCGAGCGCGGCGACGGCGGCGGGGTCGTCGTCGCGCAGCTCGGGGTCCTTGAGCAGGCGGTCGATCGCGTCGACGCGGAAGCCCGCCACGCCGCGGTCGAGCCAGAAGCGGACGACCTCGCCGAACGCCTCGACCACCTCGGGGTCGCGCCAGTCGAGGTCGGCCTGCTCCGGGTAGAAGCTGTGCAGGTACCAGCGGTCGCCGCCGGCCGGGTCGCGCGACCAGGCCGGACCGCCGAACGCCGACTGCCAGTTGTTCGGCGGGCCGCCGTCGCGCCCGGACGCCCAGACGTAGCGGTCGGGATGGTCGCGAAACCACGGGTGCTCGACCGACGTGTGGCACGGCACCAGATCCATCAGCACGCGCAGGCCGCGGGCCGCGGCCTCCTCGACCAGCCGGTCGAAGTCCTCGAGGGTGCCGAAGACCGGGTCGACCGCCGTGTAGTCGGAGATGTCGTAGCCGAAGTCCGCCAGCGGAGACGGGTAGATCGGCGACAGCCAGAGCCCGTCGACGCCGAGGTCGACGAGGTGGTCGAGCCGGCTGACGATCCCGGGCAGGTCGCCGATCCCGTCGCCGTCGGAGTCCTGGAAGGAGCGCGGATAGATCTGGTAGATCGCCGCGTTGCGCCACCAGCGGTCGCCGTCAGAGCTCATCGCCGTTGACTATGCCCGTTTCAGCCGCCCCGCCGCCCGACGGCCCGGCTCAGAGCGCCGCGACCGCCGCCGCGGCGGCGGTCTCGCCGGAGCGCACCGCGCCGTCCATGTAGCCCGACCAGACCTCGGCGACCTCCGCGCCGGCCCAGTGCAGCGGCCCGATCGGCGCCCGCAGCGCCTCGCCGTAGCCGGTCCAGGCGCCGGGCGGCAGGTGGCAGCCGTAGCAGCCGCGGGTGAACTCCTCCTCCGCCCACAGCCTCTCGACGTAGCCGTCGGGGCTCGCGGCGCGCGGCCCGAACAGGCGCGCGAAGCAGTCCACGACCGCGGCGCGGCGTGCGTCGGGCGCCATCCGGCCGAGCTCGCGGGCGCGCTGGCCCTCGACGAAGCCGAGCAGCACGCCCGGCCGCCCGCCCGGCGGCGAGTTGTCGAAGGTCAGGCGGACGAGGCCCCGGTCGCTGGTCGCCTCGCCGGAGAGCCCGTCGGCGCGCCAGAACGGCTCGTCGTAGATCGCCATGCACTTGGCGACCGTGCCGAGCGGGGTCCGCTGGGTGAGCTGGTCGCGCGCGCCGGGCAGCGGCGGGTCGTAGACGATCCGTCCCGCGAGCGCCGGCGCGAGGGCGACGATCGCGCGCCGGGCGCGGACCGCCACCCGCTCGCCGTCGGCGCGCTCGGCTCCGACGACGACGCCGTCGGGACCGTGGTCGATCCTGCGCACCGGGGCGCCGAGCAGCACGTTGGCGTCGCCGAGCCGGGCCGCGAGCTCGTCGGGGAGGCGCTGCGAGCCGCCGACGAAGCGGTCCTGCTGCGCGCCGCCCTCGGCGTCGAAGAGCATGTCGAGGCTGCCGCCGGCCGAGTGGACGTAGAAGAGGGTGTGCAGCAGCGAGACGTCGCGCGGCTCGGTCGCCCAGACCGACTGGAACCCGAGCCGCAGCAGCTCGCGCGCCGCGCCGGTGGCGACGTTGCGCCGCAGCCAGGTCTCGGTCGTCTGGGCGTCCCAGGCGTCCGCGCGCCGCGCCAGCCAGGGCCGGTCGAGCGGCACCCGGCGCGACATCCGCTCGAGCCGCCGCTGGGCCTGCGCCACGTCGGCGAGCACGACCGGGTTGATGCGCGGGATGGTGCCGGAGTAGCGGCGCCGCTCGCCGCCCCAGTCGAGCAGGTTCTCGCCCGCCGTGTGGGTCGGGAAGGTCGCGATCTCGAGCTCGCGCGCGAGCGCGGCGACCCGGTCCTGGGTCGGCCCGATCCACTGGCCGCCGACCTCGACCACCTCGCCGCCGCCGATCGGCTCGTTGAGCACCCGGCCGCCGACCCGCTCGCGCGCCTCGACGACAACCGCCGTAGCGCCCGCGGCGACCACGTCGCGGGCGGCGACGAGGCCGGCCAGCCCCGCCCCGACGATCGCCACGTCGACCTCGCGCACGGTCTCCATCCGTCAACCGTACCCCGGCCGCCGCGCCGCTCGCATCGATGTCGACGTTGCGGCGAACATGTCGCCGCAACGTCGACATCGATGCTGCCGGGGCCGCGGAGCCGGTCGCTAGCCTCGAACGCCGATGCAGCAGAAGCAGCAGGGCAGGCTGAGCCTCCAGACCCTCGTCATCGCGAGCCTCGCCTCCGCGGCGGCGGCCGCGATCACCTCGCAGTTCTGGATCCGCGGCACGCCGATCGCGGCGGCGCTCTCGCCGATCATCGTCGCGCTCGTCAGCGAGCTGCTCCACCGCCCGACCGACAAGCTCGCCGAGCGGCTGACCAGCGAGACCGACGCGCTGCCCGAGGCGGCCGGGGCCGGGCCCCCGCCGGCCAGCCAGGAGACCGACCCGCGACCCGCGGGCGAGCAGCCCCGCGCGGCGGGCGACGCCGCCGACCGGCCCGACTTCAACGTCTACCGCGGCGCCGGGCGCAGCCGGCGGCGCAAGATCGCCTGGATCACCGTGCTCGGCACGGGGCTGCTCGGCTTCCTGATCGCCGCGACGCTGCTGACGATCCCCGAGGCGATCACCGGCCAGTCGCTGTTCAACGACCGCCGCACCACGCTCGGCGGGTCCAAGCGGGCCGAGCGGCAACCGGCGACCGCGCCGACCACGACCCAGACCACGCCCGCCGAGACCGAGACCGTCACCGAGACGACTACGACCCCCGCCCCGCCGACCGAGACCGAGACGGTCACGACCCCGGCGCCGACGGTCACCGAGCGCGCCCCGCCGGCGACGACGGCGCCCGACGCCTCCGCGGCCCCCGCCGAGTAGCTCCGGTCAGCCGTCGATCTGGCGCACGCGCACCCCGGCCTCGCCCTCCGGGTTGCGCCCGTCGCGCCCGACGTAGCCGCCCTCGGCGCCGAACACCACGTAGACGGCGTCGGCCGGCCCGCGGTTGCGGGTCTTGCGGTGGGTCGCCGCCGCGACGCGCGCGATCCCGCCGGGCCCCAGCTCCTGCACGGCCCCGTCGCCGAACTCGATCTCCAGCACGCCGGAGTGGACGAAGTAGACCTCCTCCTGGCGGTCGTGGAAGTGGAAGCCCGACTCCACCCCCGCCGGCATCACGATCGCGTTGACGCCCATCTCCTCGACGCCCAGCGCCGGGCGGATCTTGCGGAAGCCCGGCCCTTCGCCGAGGTCGTCCAGATGCGCCACGGCCCAACCCTCACCCTGCTCGATATCTCCCATCGCGCCACCCTACCCCGCCCGGACGGGTAGAACGAGGGCGCGATGGTGAGGATCGGCTGCTCGGGCTGGAACTACCGCGACTGGCGCGGCCCCTTCTACCCCGAGAAGATGGGCGCGGCGCGCTGGCTCGGCGAGTACGCGCGCCACTTCGCGACCGTCGAGGTCAACGCGACCTTCTACCGGCTCGCCTCGCGGCCGGCGGTCGAGCGCTGGGTCGCCGACACCCCGGAGGGGTTCTGCTTCGCGGTCAAGGCGAGCCGCTACCTCACCCACGTCAAGCGGCTGCGCGACCACCCCGACAAGGGCTTCGAGCTGGCCGAGGGGATCGCCCGCTTCTACCGGCCGCTGTCGCCGCTGGTCGACGCCGGCCGGATCGGACCGGTGCTCTGGCAGCTGCCGGCCAACTTCCGCCGCGACGACGACCGGATCGCCGCGCTGCTCGAGACCGCACCGCCCGGCCGCCACTGCCTCGAGTTCCGCCACGCGAGCTGGTTCTGCGAGCCCGTCTACGAGCTGCTGCGCCGCCACGACGCCGCGCTGGTGATCGGCGACAGCCCCGACTGGCCGTTCCAGGCGCGCGAGCTGACCGCCGGCTGGACGTTCCTGCGCCTGCACCGCGGCCAGCGCGGGCGCCACGGCAACTACTCCGCCGCGGAGCTGGCCGAGTGGGCCGAGCGGATCGCCGGCTGGCGCGACGCGGGCGCCGACGTCTACGCCTACTTCAACAACGACTGGCAGGCCTTCGCGCCGCGCAACGCCGCCGCGCTCGCGCGGCTGCTCGGGTGAGCGAGACATCTGCGACGTATCTCGTCGCGAATGTCGCGTTCACTCCTGGCGGCGCGCGGCCGGCGGCCGGCGGTCAGCCGCCGGCTGCCTCGGCGCGGCGCAGGCCGCGCAGCGCCCAGACGGCGAAGAACGCGAGCATCGCCAGCGCCGCCCCGAAGGCGAGCGCGACGTCGGCGGGGACGCCGGCGATCAGGTCGCGCGCGGCGGTCAGGACGGCGGTGATCGGGTTCACCGTCGCGGCCGCGTGGACCCAGCCGGTGAGCAGGTTCAGCGGCACGTAGACCGGCGCGATGAAGATGATCAGGAAGACCGGCGTCTGCATCAGCGGGCCCGCCTGCAGCGAGCGGAACCGCAGCGCGATCCCGGCCGCCCAGAGCAGCGCGGTCAGCGTCATCAGCATCGCCAGCGCGTACATCCCGACGACCTGGGCGACGCCGCCGGCGATCTCGACGCCGACGAGCAGGCCGAGCGCGGTCAGCAGCGCCCAGACGAACACCGTCCGCCCGGCCGCGACGAGCGCGTAGCCGCCGAGCAGCGCGCGTCGGTTCGGCGCCGCGAGCAGCATCCGCCGCCCGACGCCCGACTCGAAGTCGCGCGCGATCGCGAAGCCGGTGAAGACGCCGCCGAACGCGCTCGCCTGGATCAGCACGAAGACGAACTGGAAGGTGGTGTAGCCCTCGGGGAAGTCGAAGCCGGGGACGTTCGCGACGTTCGAGAGCCCGCCGGCGAACGCGGCGAAGAAGAAGAGCGGGAACATCACGGCCGGGATCACCAGCGACGGGTTGCCGAAGAAGTTGTGCAGCCCGCGCCAGGCGACGCCGAGCGCGACCGAGCGGCTGCGCGCGCTCACGTCCGCACCACCCGCGCGTTCAGCGCCCGCACCGCGAGCGGCAGGAAGACGGCCGAGATCCCCGCCGCGACCCCGAACGCGCCGGCGAGCGCGGCCGGGTCCCAGCCGCCGTAGAAGAGGCTGCGGACGCCGTCGAAGAGGTAGCTGACCGGGTTGTAGGTCGCCACCGTGCGGAACCAGTCCTGCTCGATCAGGTCGGCCGGCAGCGCCATCGTCGAGAGGAACAGGAAGATGAACAGGACCGGGAACAGTCCCTGGACCGCCTCGCCGTTGCCGAAGCGGAACGCGGCGGTGATCCCGATCAGCCCGAACGCGAAGACGATCGCGATCTCCAGCAGGATGAGCACCGCCACGCCGGCCGCGCCGGTGTCGAAGCTCGCGCCCGCCGCGAGGCCGATCGTCAGGAACACGACGGCCTGGACGACGCCGAGGGCGATCGTGCCGGCCATCTGGCCGGAGACCAGCCCGCTGCGGCTCAGCGGCGTCAGCGACAGCCGGTCGAGGAAGCCGGTCTCGATGTCGCGCGCGAGGTCGGCGCCGAGCCCCGCGACGGCGAACAGCCCGGCCTGCAGGAACGGCACCGCGAGGATGAAGGTGAGGTAGTCCGGCGCCGGGAAGCCGGGCAGCTCGGCGGCGGAGTCGAGGCCGGCTGCGTTGATCGCGAAGAGGAAGAGCGGGAATGTGATCGCCGGCACCACCTGGGCGGGCTGGCGGACCGTGCGCACGAACGAGCGGCGCGCCAGCTCCGGGACCTGGGTGCGCGCGCGGGCGCTCAAGCTGGCGCCCCGGCGGGCCGGGCGGCGGCCCCGTCGGGCCGGTCCCCGTCGAGGTCCTCCCCGTCGCCGTCGCCGTCGCCGGAGCCCTCCAGCGAGCGGCCGGTCTTGGCGAGGAAGACGTCGTCGAGCGTCGGCGCGTGCAGCTGGAGGCTGGTGACCGCGACATCGGCCGCGTCGAGCGCGCGGACGACCTCCGCGAGCGCGGCGTCGCCACCGCGCAGGCGCACGCCGACCGATCCGCGCTCGTGGTGGACGCAGTCGCCGTCGGAGGCGAACGGCGCGAGCACGGCCGCCATCGCGTCGCGCTGCTCGGGCTCGGCCGGCACCGCCTCGAGGCTCGGCTCGCCGATCTGCGCCTTCAGCGCGGCCGGCGTGCCCTCGGCGACGATCTGCCCGCGGTCGATGATCCCGACCCGGTTGGCGAGCTGGTCGGCCTCCTCGAGGTACTGGGTGGTGAGGAAGACGGTCACGCCGTCCTCGCGCGCGAGCCGCTCCACCTCCTCCCAGAGCGAGGCGCGGCTCTGCGGGTCGAGGCCGGTGGTCGGCTCGTCGAGGAAGAGGATGCGCGGGCCGTGGACCAGCGACAGCGCGAGGTCGAGCCGGCGCTTCATCCCGCCGGAGTAGCCCTTGACCTTGCGGTCGGCCGCCTCGGCGAGCCCGACGCGCTCGATCAGCTCGTCGCCGAGGCGGACCCGCTCGCTCTTCGGCACGCCGTGCAGGGCGGTCTGCAGCCGCATGTGCTCGCGGGCGGTGAGGAAGGGGTCGAGCGCCGCCTCCTGGAGGGCTGCGCCGATCGACTCGCGCACCCGGGCGCCCTCGCGCGCGACGTCCCAGCCGGCGACGCGGGCGCTGCCGGCGGTCGGCGGGAGCAGCGTGGTGAGCATCAGCACGGTGGTCGACTTGCCGGCTCCGTTGGGCCCGAGGAAGCCGTAGATCTCGCCCGGCTCGACGTGCAGGTCGATGCCGTCGACCGCCCGCGGCCCCTTCTTGAACTGCTTGACGAGGCCCTCGACCTCGATGCTCGCCGCCCGCTCGCGCTCACTCATGACCGGCCACCCTACCACTATGCTTGAGAACGTCAACTATCGGCGCATACCAATCATCGACGGTTTCGATATTTGACCGCGGTCAGCTATCATGGCCGCGCCATGACCGTCGAGGCCCAGGTCGATCCAGCCGCCGAGGCCTGGGCGATCGCGCTGGAGATCGTCTTCAGCGAGCGGCCGCCGCGCGTGCCCGCGGTGGCGGCCCAGTTCGACGTCTCGCCGATGGGCCTGAAGCTGCTCTACTCGCTCGAGCCGGGCACGGCGGCGTCGATGCGCAGGCTCGCCGACACCCTCTTCTGCGACGCATCCAACGTCACGGGCATCGTCGACCGGCTCGAGGCGCGCGGGCTGATCGAGCGGCGCGAGGATCCGGGCGACCGGCGCGTGAAGCTGATCGCGCTCACCGACGCCGGCGCCGACGCCCGCGCCGAGATCCGCCGCCGGCTGCACGAGCCGCCAGCCCAGATCGCGGCCCTGCCGGAGGCCGACCGCACCGCGTTGCGCGACATCCTGCTCCGCGCGGTCGGTCCCGACCGGGCCTGAGCCGGCTCCGCCGCGGCGGCCCGCCTCGAACGGCGAGCCGCCGGCGAGAGCGGCGCCCATGGACTCCCACCCCAGGGTCCATTCCTCCGGACCGCGTCACTCTCACCGGCTGGCCTTCGCCCGTCCTGTGTCTCCCCTCCCCGAGCGCCTCCAGGACACTCGATCGGAGAAGATCCCCCTACTACTCACTTGCAAGTCGGCGCGAAGTTGTGACAAGCCCCTGACGCGTCCGGTCGAGGCCTGCCAGCCAGCCCGACGACAGCATCCTCGGCGCCGAACGCGCGCTTGAAGCCTCCGCTTGGAGACGGCGGACGGCGGCGGTAGGCTCGTGCGGCCCTCATGGTCTTCGAGTTGCTCGCCCAGACGTTCGGGCCGGTCCAGCAGGAGTACCTGCTGGAGGCGCGCCAGATGCAGGCGCTGTCGTTTGTGGCGCACATCCCGCTCGTCTGCTTCGGGGTGGCCTTCCCGGCGCTGGTGGTGTTCACCGAGTGGCGCCACCACCGCACCGGCGACCCCGTCTACAGGGTGCTCGCGCGGCGCTGGTCGAAGATCATGCTGGCGCTCTTCGCCGTCGGCGTGGTCAGCGGGACGATCCTCAGCTTCGAGCTCGGCCTGCTCTGGCCCGGCTTCATGGCGACCTTCGGCGACGTCTTCGGGCTCGGCTTCACGCTCGAGGGCTTCTCGTTCTTCATCGAGGCGATCTTCATCGCGATCTACGTCTACGGCTGGGACCGGCTGCCGCCGAAGGTCCACCTCGCGACCGGCATCCCGGTGATCGTCACCGGCCTGACCGGCTCGTTCTTCGTGATCGCGGTCAACGCCTGGATGAACAACCCGAGCGGCTTCACCCTCGACGCCGACGGTCAGGCCGTCGACGTCGACCCCTGGGGCGCGCTGTTCGGCAACGAGTACCTCGCCCACGAGCTGACCCACATGTACGTGGCGGCCTACATCGTCTGCGGCTTCCTGATCGCCGCCGTCTACGGCTGGCGCTGGCTGAAGGGCCACCGCGGCCGCTACGAGCGCAAGGCGCTGACGATCGCGCTGACCGCGGCGGCGATCGCCACGCCGGTCCAGATGATCGTCGGCGACTGGGCGGCCCGCACGGTCGCCGAGGAGCAGCCGATCAAGCTCGCCGCCTTCGAGGACCTGCAGGAGACCACCAAGGGGGCGCCGTTCACGATCCCGCCCGGGATCGAGGTGCCGAAGATGCTGTCGCTGCTGGCCTTCCACGACCCGAACGCGACCGTGACGGGGCTCGACTCGGTGCCGGCCGACGACCGCCCGCCGGTGGGCGTGGTGCGCTCCTCGTTCCTGATCATGGTCGCCGCCGGCATGCTGCTGCTGGCGGTCGCCGCCTGGTTCCTCTACTTCCGCGTCCGCCACCGCCGGCTGCCCGAGACGCCGTGGTTCTGGCGCGCGGTGGTCGCGTCCGGGCCGCTCGCGGTGATCGCCCTGATCGCGGGCTGGGTGACGACCGAGGTCGGCCGCCAGCCCTGGGTCGTCTACGACTTCATGCGCACCGAGGAGGCGGTCACGGGAGCGGGCGGCATCCCGATCGGCTACGCGACGCTGGCGATCGTCTACGCGAGCGTGCTCGTCGCGGTGATCTGGGTGCTGCGCCGGCTCGCCGCCCACCCGATCGAGGAGGACCTCGAGACCGTCCCGGAGGCGCGCGCCGATGGCTGAGATCCCCGCGGTCCTGATCCTCGTCGGCCTCGCCGCCTACACGGTGCTCGGCGGCGCCGACTTCGGCGCCGGCTTCTGGGAGCTGACCGCCCGCGGAAAGCGCGGCGAGGCGCTGCGCAACCACACCCACCGCTCGATGGCGCCGGTCTGGGAGGCCAACCACGTCTGGCTGATCTTCGTGCTGGTGATGGCGTGGACGTGCTACCCGGAGGCGTTCGCCTCGATCGTCTCGACGCTGACGATCCCGCTGTTCGTCGCCGGGGTCGGGATCATCCTGCGCGGCGCCGCCTACGCGATCCGCGCGGGGGTCCGCAGCCCGCGCGAGGAGGGCACGGTCAGCCTGCTGTTCGCGCTCTCGTCGATCCTGACGCCGTTCGCGCTCGGGCTGGTCGTCGGCGGCATCGCCTCGGGCCGGGTGCCCGTCGGCAACGCGGCGGGCGACGAGATCACCAGCTGGCTGAACGGCACCGCGCTGCTGATCGGGGCGCTCGCGGTCGCGACGTCCGCCTACCTCGCCGCGGTCTACCTCGCCGCCGACGCCCGCCGGATCGGCGACGCCGACATGGAGAGCGCCTTCCGCGCCCGGGCGCTGGGCGCCGGGGCGGTGGCGGGCGCGCTCGCGCTCGCGGGGCCGTTCGTGCTCAGCTCCGACGCGCCCGACCTCTACGACGGGCTGACCTCCGGGCTCGGCCTGGTCGCGCTGGTCGGCTCGGCGGTCTGCGGCGTCGCGGCGCTGGCGCTGGTCTCGCTGCGCCGCTTCGAGCCGGCGCGCTACGTCGCGGCCGGCGCCGTCGTCGCGATCGTAGCCGGCTGGGGAATCGCCCAGGAGCCCTACATCCTCCCCGGCGAGCTGACGCTCGAGCAGGCCGCCGCCGGCGACGCGACGATCACCGCGGTGCTGATCGGCTTCGGCGCCGGCGCGCTGCTGCTCGTCCCGTCGCTCGCCTACCTGTTCGGGATGGTGCTGACCGGCCGCTTCGATCCCGCGGCGCCGCTGCCGCCGGGGCCGGCGGTGGCCTCGTCCGGCGAGGCGGCCGCCCGCGAGGCGACGTCGCTGCGCACCGCCCTGCTCTGCGGCGGGGTCACCGCGATCGGCGCCGCGATCACGTTCGTCACCGGCGGCGGGATCGCGCGCTGGGTCGGGCTCGCCCTGATGCTCGGCGGCGCGGTCGCCTGCTTCGGGGCGGTGGCCACTCTGGACGAGGGCGAGGGCGAATCTCCTCCATCCCGGCGCGCCGTGGGCGATTGAACCCGCCCCAGCCGGGGAACACCTCCATACAGCGGCCCTGACCCTCGCCGCAGCCTCCAGCGCGTGCGGGGAAGAGGCGCCGACACGAAAGCGAGGGAGGTATCCGATGCCGAGCATCAACTGGCCGGCGCTATTGGTCGCCGCGCTGCTCGCGCTCGCGGGCGGGACGCTCGTCGCCTGCGGCGACGACGACGACGGCGGTGGCGGCGGTTCGACCGGCGCCGACGAGGGCGGCACCGTGGCGTTGCTGCTGCCCGAGTCCAAGACCGCGCGCTACGAGTCCCAGGACCGGCCGAACTTCGTCAACAAGCTCGAGGAGCTGTGCCCCGACTGCGAGCTGATCTACTCCAACGCCGACCAGGACGCCGCCAAGCAGCAGCAGCAGGCCGAGGCGGCGATCACCCGCGGCGCCGAGGTGCTCGTGCTCGACCCCGTCGACGCGGCGTCCGCCGGCGCGATCGTCCAGCGAGCGAACCAGTCGGACATCCCGGTGATCAGCTACGACCGCCTGATCACCGACGCCGACATCGACTACTACATCTCCTTCGACAACGAGGAGGTCGGCCGGCTGCAGGCCCAGAGCCTGCTCGACAAGCTCCAGGAGGACGGCAACGGGGACGGGACGATCGTGATGATCAACGGCGCCCCGACCGACAACAACGCGACCTTGTTCAAGCGCGGGGCGCACAGCGTGTTCGACGAGAGCGACCTGACGATCGGCCGCGAGTACGACACGCCGGACTGGAGCCCGGACCGCGCCCAGCAGGAGATGGAGCAGGCGATCACGGCGCTCGGCCGTGACGGCTTCGACGGCGTCTACGCCGCCAACGACGGCACCGCCGGCGGTGCGATCGCCGCGATGAAGTCGGCCGGCATCAAGCCGGTCAACCGGCCGACCACCGGCCAGGACGCCGAGCTAGCCGCGATCCAGCGGATCCTCACCGGCGAGCAGTACATGACCGTCTACAAGGCGATCAAGCCCGAGGCCGAGGCGGCCGCCGAGCTGGCCGTCGCGCTCGTGCGCGGCGAGGACCCGCCCGGGGACCTGGTCAACGACGAGGTCGACAACGGCCAGGAGTCGGTGCCGTCGGTGCTGCTCGAGCCGGTCGCGGTGACGCGCGACAACATCGACTCGACGATCGTCGAGGACGGCTTCTGGACGGTGCAGCAGATCTGCACGCCGCGCTACCAGCAGGCGTGCCAGGAGGCCGGGATCCAGTGAGCGACGGTGCGCCTGTGCTGACCCTGGAGAAGGTCAGCAAGAGCTTCGGGGCGGTGCAGGCGCTCCGCGACGTCGACTTCGACGTCGCGCCGGGCGAGGTCGTGGCGCTCGTCGGCGACAACGGCGCCGGCAAGTCGACGCTGATCAAGGCGATCGCCGGCATCCACGGGATCGACTCGGGGCGGATCCTGTTCGAGGGCGATCCGGTCCGAATCGCCAGCCCGACCGACGCCGTCGGCCTCGGCATCGCGACCGTCTACCAGGACCTCGCGCTCTGCGACAACCTCGATGTCGTCGGCAACCTCTTCCTCGGCCAGGAGGAGCGCTCCGGCGCCCTGGCGACCGTCACCCGCCAGCTCGACGAGACCTCGATGGAGCGCCAGGCCCACGAGCTGCTCGACAACCTCGCGGTGACGATCACCGACGTCCGCGCCGAGGTCGGCACGATGTCCGGCGGCCAGCGCCAGCAGGTGGCGATCGCCCGCTCGCTGCTCGGCGAGCCGAAGGTCGTGCTGCTCGACGAGCCGACCGCGGCGCTCGGCGTCCGCCAGACCGCCCAGGTGCTCGCCCTGGTCAAGCGGCTGCGCGAGAAGGGCCACGGGGTCGTGGTGATCAGCCACAACCTCGCCAACGTCTTCGAGGTCGCCGACCGGATCGTCGTGCTGCGCCTCGGCCGTCTCGTCGGCGTCTACGACGCGGCGAAGACCAGTCACGAGGAGATCGTCGCGGCGATCACCGGCGCCGGCGACCCGAGCACCGGGGAGCTGGGGCCCGAGGTCGAGCAGGCGATGGAGAACGCGCGCCGCGACGACGCCGGGCAGGAGCGGTCGTGACCGCGGGCGCCGCATCGGTCGAGCAGCCGCCGGCCGGCGATCCCGGCGACGGCGAGGAGGGCGGCCGCGACAGCCTGCTGCGGCGGCTGATCCAGGGGGACCTCGGCGAGCTGCGCGTGATCGTCGTGCTGGCGGTGATCTGGGCGATCTTCCAGTTCCAGGAGGACCGCTTCCTCAGTGCGACCAACCTGACCAACCTGCTGCTCCAGATCACCGCGATCGGGCTGGTGTCGGTCGGTGTGGTGATGGTGCTGCTGCTCGGCGAGATCGACCTGTCGGTCGGCGCGGTCAGCGGGCTGTGCGCGTCGGTGATGGCGGTGCTGAGCGTCCGCCACGGCTGGTCGCCGTACCTGGCGATCGCTGGCGCGATCGCCGTCGGCGCGGCGATCGGCACCTTCCAGGGCTCGGTGTTCACCCAGTTCGGCATCCCGTCGTTCGTGGTGACCCTCGCCGGCCTGCTCGGCTGGCAGGGCGCCCAGCTCGAGGTGCTCGGCACGACCGGCACGATCAACCTCACCGACCCGACGATCACGGGGCTGACCTCGACCTTCTACGACGGCCCCGTCGGCTGGGCGGTCGCGATCGCCGGCTTCGCGGTCTACGCGGCGGTGAGCCTCGCCGGCTGGCGGCGCAAGGTCGCCGCCGGGCTGCGCGTCCAGCCGCTCGGCGCGCTGCTGGCGCGCCTCGTGCTGGCGGGCGCGGCGATCGTCGCGGCGGTCGCGGTGCTCAACCAGGACCGCGGCGTGCCGCTGGCCGCGCTGATCCTCGTCGGCTTCGTGATCCTCTTCCAGTTCGTCACGACCAAGACGAGCTTCGGTCGTCACATCTTCGCCGTCGGCGGCAACTCCGAGGCGGCGCGGCGGGCGGGTATCGGCGTCAAGCGGATCCGGATCGTGGTCTTCGCGATCGCCTCGTCGATGGCGGCGATCGGCGGCATCATGGCCGCCTCGCGGCTGCTCGCCGTCAACCAGTCCTCGGGCTCCGGCGACTTCCTGCTGCTGGCGATCGCGGGCCCGGTGATCGCCGGCACGAGCCTGTTCGGCGGCCGCGGCTCGGTCTGGACCGCGCTGCTCGGCGCGCTGGTGATCGGCTCGATCTCCAACGGCATGGACCTGCTGGCGCTCGAGTCGTCGGTGAAGTTCATGGTCACCGGCGCGGTGCTGCTGATCGCGGTGATCATCGACGCCCTCGCCCGCCGCCGGCGCCAGGCCAGCGGCCGCGTCTGAGCGAGCCGCGGCGGCGGGAGACCTGCGCCCGCGGCCGGCCGCCGTCAGCGCCGGCGGCGGAAGAGCGAGACGGTGGCGGCGATGCCGCCGCCGATCACGAAGCCGGCGACCGCGGCGGTCGTCAGCGCCGCGTTGCGGTTCTCGGCGAGCTGGCGGCGCCAGTCGGCGATCTCGAGCACCTTGCCGCGCAGGTCGTCGACCGAGGTCGTCAGCTCGCGCCGCGTCTGCTCGATCGAGGCGCGGATCTGGTCCGGGGTGCGGTTGGCGGGGACGCCGCTGGGGGTCATGGCTTGGGGCTCTCCTCGGTGGCCTGGGCGCGGGCGTCGACGGGAACGGCGGGCCCGGAGGGGTCCTGCGGCCCGCTGGCGTGAGCCTCGATCGTGTCGCGCGTGATCTTCGCCTGCTCGATCGCCATGTCGGGCGTCGGCGGGCCGGCCTTGATCAGCTTCGCGGCGACCAGGCCGGCGACGATCCCGAGCAGGACCAGCAGGCCGGTGACGATCGCGAAGCCGATCCAGATCGCGCTGTCGAAGATGTCGACGAACAGCCACGCCAGCGTGTGCAGGAACATCACCAGCGCGAAGACCAGGACGGCGCCGGCGGCGGCCGCGATCCCGGCGCCGCGGCCCATCTTCTTCGCCTTGTCGAGGACCTCGGCCTTGGCGAGCTCGACCTCCTCGCGGACCAGCAGCGAGGCCTTGTCGGAGACCTCCGAGACGATCTCGCCGAGCGAGCGGTCGCTGTCGCCGCGCGCGCTCATCGGCGCAACCGCTTCAGGATCTGGGCCGCCAGCAGGCCGCCGACGAAGGCGGCGCCGACGTAGTACTCGGGATGCTCTGCGAACGGGTCCTGCTCGGGAAGCGGCGGTGCGCCGGGGGCGCCGGGACCTGCCGCCGCCGCGGCCGCGGCGGCCGCCGGGTCGACGCTCGGGATCTCGCGGGTCGCCTGGTCGTCGGCGTCGCTGCCGTGCGCGGTGGAGGACATCAGGCGTCGGGCGGGTCCTCGTCGAAGATCCGCACCCAGATGTAGGCGGCGATCCGGTGGGCGACGATCGTGGACAGCGCGCTGACGCCGGCCATCACCCCGCTCCACATCAACCGCTTGACGAGTTCGTTCTCCATCGTCGCTCCGATTCAACCAGATACCGCGGGCGTACTCGACGGCGAGACCTCGAGACCGCCGCAGATCGCCTCGACCACGAGCGACTTCGCGCGCTCGAACTCGTCCTCGGTGGCCGGCAGCAGGTCGAAGATCCAGCCCGAGAGCAGCTGCTCGATCGCGCCGTAGAAGCACATCGCCGCGAACTCCGAGGAGATGTCCTGCTTGAAGGTGCCGTCGCGGCGGGCGGCCTCGACGATCACAGCGATCCGGTTGTAGGCCTCGCGGATCTTCTCGAGGTGCAGCCGGCCGAACGAGTTCGCCGCCCGCGTGACCTCGACGATGATCACCTTCATCAGGTCCGGCTCGTGGCGGTAGGAGTCGATGATGAAGCCGGCGACCTCGCGCAGCTTCTGGCGCGGCGTCAGGTCCGTCTTGGCGTCGATCTCGCCGATCGCGTCGAGCATGATCTGCCACCGCTCGAGGAACAGCTCGTTGAGCATCTGCTCCTTGGAGTCGAAGTAGTGGTAGACCAGCCCGTAGGCGACGCCGGCCTGGTCGGCGACGTCGGAGACGCGGCAGTGGTGGAAGCCCTGGCGGGCGAAGACGGTGATCGCCGCGTCGAGGATCAGGCGGCGCTTGTCGACCGCTCCGGAGCGCCCGCTCACGCCCCCGCCTCCAGCGGCCAGCGGTAGACGGCCGGGACGCGGTTGGCCAGGCTCGGCAGGCTCGCGCGGACCTCGTCCTGGCGGGTGAGGTCGAGGTCGGCGGCGGCGAACCCCTCGCCGCCCTCGACGCGCGCCAGCACCTCCCCCCACGGGTCGACGACCTGGCTCGCGCCGTAGCTCTCCATACCGCCCGGGTGGGCGCCGACCTGGTCGGCGGCCACGACGAACGACTGGTTCTCGATCGCCCGCGCGCGCACCAGCGTGTCCCAGTGGGCGGCGCCGGTGACCGTCGTGAAGGCCGCCGGCAGCGCGACCACGCGCGCGCCGCGCACGGCGAGGATCCGGAACAGCTCCGGGAAGCGGAGGTCGTAGCAGACGGTCAGGCCCAGCTCGACGCCGCCGGCCGCCGAGGTGACGATCTCCTCCCCCGGCTCCTCGGTCTCGGACTCGCGGTACTCGCGCCCGCCGACGACCACGTCGAACATGTGGATCTTGCGGTAGACGCCGCGGTCGCGGCCGTCGGGACCGATGTGGACCGAGGTGTTCGACAGCCGCTCGCGGCCGTCGCGGCGCTCGGGGATCGAGCCGGCGACGAGGTCGATCGCCAGCTCACGCGCGAGTGCGCGCGCCCAGGCGAGCGTCGGGCCGTCGAGCGGCTCGGCCCCGGCGAGCAGGTCGTCGCGGGTGCCGAGCACGTTGAACTTCTCCGGCAGCACGACGAGCGTCGCCCCGTCGGCGGCCGCCGCTCGGACCAGCCGCTCGGCGCTGTCGAGGTTGCGCTGCTTGTCGGCGTTGGAGCTCATCTGGATGGCGGCCGCTCTCACTGACTCCCCTTGCGATTGACTCGCGAGTCAATCGAGTCTACCGGCGGGGGCGGCCGGCCCACCCGCTCACGCCGGCGCGGCGCCGGTCCCGCGCTCGCGGACGGTCATCCGCAAGCCGCCGCGCGGGCTCAGGGTCGGCATCTGGCGGACGGACATCGTACGCCCCGGCAGCGCCTCGAGGCGGTAACGCTGCAGCAGCAGGGTGGCCACGGCACGGATCTCCATCTGACCGAAGCGCATCCCGATGCAGGTCCGCGAGCCGCCGCCGAAGGGCACGTAGGCGCCCTTGGGCAGCGCCGCCTTGCGCTCCGGGGCGAACCGCTCGGGCAGGAACGCCTCGGGCTCGGGGAAGACGTCGGGTAGCCGGTGGCTCGCCCACGACGAGTAGTTGACGTAGGCGTTGGCGGGCACGCGCACGCCGGCGATCTCGCAAGCCGCGACCGCTCGGCGCGGCCCGATCCAGGCCGGCGGGTAGAGCCGCAGCGTCTCGTCGAGCGCCATCTCGAGCCGCGGCAGGCCCCCCGCGAGGTGCTCGATCGCCGGCGGACCGCCGCCCAGCAACTCGTCCTGCTCGACATGCAGCGCCGCCAGCTCGTGCGGATGGTGGGCCAGCTCGTGCAGCAGGAAGGTGATCGTCGACGTGGAGGTGTCGTGGCCGGCGAACATCAGCGTCATCGCCTGGTCGCGGACCTCCTCGTCGGTGAGCGTGCTGCCGTCCTCGTCGGTCGCGGCGAGCAGCATGCCGAGGATGTCCCCCTCGCCCACCTCGCCGCGGGCGCGGCGGCGGCGGATCTCGGCGTAGAGGATCCGGTCGAGCTCGGCGCGGGCGGCGACCAGCCTGCTCCAGGGCGAGCCCGGCCCGCGCAGCACGCGCAGCGCGAAGTCGGTGCCGTAGAAGGAGAGCGCGCGCTCGAACTCGTGGGCGGCGCGGCGGCCGGTGTCGCCGTCGTCGGGGTCGAGGCCGAGCAACGCCCGCATCGCGATCCGCATCGCGAGGTTGCGCGCCCAGTGGTAGACGTCGACGGTCTCGCCGGGCCGCCAGCGGTCGAGCGCGGCCGACGCCTCGGCGACCATCGTGTCTGCGGCGCCGGCGATCTGCTCGCGGTGGAAGGCGGGCAGCATGATCCGCCGCACGCGCCGGTGGTAGGCGCCGTCGATCGTCAGCAGGCCGTCGCCGAGCAGCGGGATCAGGTCGCCGAAGCTGCCCTCGCGCCAGAGGAAGTTGCGCGCGTCGGAGACGAGGATCTGGTGGTTGGCCTCGGGGCCGAGCGCCCAGACGTTGACGCCGTGCATGATCCGCGTCGAGAAGACCGGGCCGTAGCGCTCGTAGCACTCGAGCAGGATCGGCAGCGGGTCGCGGACCATCTGCAGCGTGCGGCGCAGGTCGAGGTCCTTCGGGCCGGGCGGGAACGGCTCGCGGGTGCGCAGCTCGTCACGGACGTCGCGGACGATCCGCCGCCACGCGCTCTCGTCGATCGGCGGCGGCCGGCGTGCCGGCTCGCGCGCAGACCGCTGGCGCTCCGGGACCCTCACAGCTCCCATGCGGCCGAGGATACCGCGCGGGCGGCCCCCTGGCCGGCCAGCCAGCCAGCCGCCGGTCGCGTCCGCCCCGCCCCTCCCGCTCCGGCCCCCGCGGCCCGCGCCCCCGCGCGGCCCGCGCCCCCGCGCGGTCGCGTCAGAGTTTCGGCCGAATAGTGGCCGAAACTCTCACCCCAGCTCGAAGATGGCCGGAACTCTCACCCGACGCGGTACGGTGGGCCCATGGCGCGGGGCGCGATCGGGCCGCTGCGCGGCGGCGAGGTGCGACGGGCGGCGGTGGCGCTGCCGCCGGCGCGGATGGCGCCCTGGCGCGGCGGGCGGCCGCTGAAGCGGTGGCGCTACGTCGGCGTCTACTCACCCGAGCTGATGCTGTGCGTCGGCGACGCGCGCATCGGCCCGGTGCCGCAGCGGTGGTGGGCGGTCGCGCTGCCCGGCGGCGAGCTGCGCGAGCGGACCACCTTCGGCCGCGGCGGCCTCGCGCTCGACCTGCCCTGGCGGACGCCGACGGCCCGGCCGACGCGGCTGCGCGCCGGGGCCGGCGGCGTGCGGATCGAGCTCGAGCTCGCCGAGGGCCCCGGCGTCGAGACGCTCTCCCCCGCCGGCTCCGCGTACATCTGGACGCGCAAGCAGGCCTG
>JAAYBF010000068.1 GCA_012718975.1 Solirubrobacterales bacterium
CCCCGTCTTCAACACCTTCCACGACGCCGTCACCGAGACCGGTGCGAACACGGCGATGATCTTCGTCCCGCCGCGCTTCGCCGCCGACTCGATCCTCGAGGCCGAGGACGCCGGCATCGAGCTGATCGTCGCGATCACCGAGGGCATCCCCGCCCACGACGAGCTGCGCGTCTACAACCACCTGGCGCGCAACCCGAACGTGCGCCTGGTCGGCCCGAACTGCCCGGGCATCCTGTCGCCGGGCAAGGCGAGCGTCGGCATCATCCCGGCGTCCTTCTTCAAGGAGGGCAACGTCGGCGTGGTCTCGCGCTCGGGCACGCTGACCTACCAGATCGGCTACGAGCTGGCCCAGAGCGGCTTCGGCAACAGCTCGATCGTCGGCATCGGCGGCGACCCGGTCCCCGGCTCGAGCTTCGTCGACGTCGTCGAGCTGTTCGAGGCCGACGACGAGACCGAGCTGATCGTGCTCTCCGGCGAGATCGGCGGCGACGCCGAGGAGCAGGCCGCCGAGTTCATCGCCGAGAACGTGTCGAAGCCGGTCGTCGCCTACATCGCGGGCTTCACCGCCCCGCCCGGCAAGACGATGGGCCATGCCGGCGCGATCGTCTCCGGCTCCAAGGGCACGGCGGCCGCGAAGGCCGAGGCGCTCGAGGCCAAGGGCGTGCGGGTCGGCCGCACCCCCACCCAGGTCGCCGAGATCGCGATCGACATCCTGCGCGGCTGACGCGCCGGCGACCGCCCGCCCCGGCCGCTCCACCGTTTCCGGATGGAACTCTCGCCCGTCCATCGTTTCCCGCGCACATCCGGGGAAAGGTCGGGGCGGCGGTTCGCGGGGGTCGAGCAGGCCCTCGCTCGCGCGCGTCGATATCGTGGCGCGCCGTGACTGCCTCGGACTCGATCTCCCTCGCGCGCGGAGCGCCTTCGCTGGACATCGTCGCGGTCGACGAGCTGCGCGCGGCGGCCGACCGGGCGTTCGCGAACGACCCCGGCGGGACGTTCGGCTACGGGACCTCGAAGGGGTACCCGGCGCTGGTCGAGTGGATCGCCGGCCGCCAGGGCGTGACGGCCGAGCAGGTGGTCGCGACCAACGGCTCGATGCAGGCCGACGCCTTCCTCTTCCAGGAGCTCGTCGAGCCCGGCGACACCGTCGTCGTCGAGGCGCCGACGTATGACCGCACGCTGCTGTCGCTGCGCAAGATGGGCGCCGAGATCCTCGCGATCCCGCTCCAGGACGACGGCATCGACGTCGACGCGCTCGAGGCGGCGCTGCAGGCGGGCGCGCGGCCGAAGCTCGCCCACCTGATCCCCAACTTCCACAACCCGGCCGGCTGCACGCTGTCGCTGGCCAAGCGCGAGCGACTGGTCGCGCTCGCCGCCGAGTACGACTTCGTGGTCTTCGAGGACGACCCCTACGTCGAGCTGCGCTTCGAGGGCGAGCCGCTGCCGACGATGCTCTCGCTCGACCGCGCCGACCGCGTCGTCTACGCCTCCTCGTTCTCGAAGACCGTCTGCCCCGGCATCCGCGTCGGCTACCTGGCCGGGCCGGCCGCCCTGATCGGCGCGATCCGCAAGCGCGCGACCGAGACCTACATCTCGCCGAACATGGTCGCCCAGTCGATCGTCGCCGAGTTCTGCCGCTCGGGCGCGATCGAGCAGTCGATCGAGACGGTCAAGAACGCGCTGCGCGAGCGCCGCGACGTGCTCTGCGCGGCGCTCGAGCGCGAGCTGCCCGGCGCCCGCTTCGTGGTGCCGACCGGCGGCTACTTCCTCTGGGTCGACCTGCCCGACCAGACGGTCGACGTCGCCGAGCTCGACCGGCTCGCGCGCGAGCGCGGCGTGGTGTTCGTCAAGGGCACCGACTTCCTGCTCGAGGGTGGCGACCACTCGCTGCGGATCGCCTACTCGGGCGTCACCGCGGCCGAGATCGACACCGCCGTCGGCCGGCTCGGCGACGCCTACCGCGAGCTGGCGGGCGCCGCGACGTGAACGGGCCCGAGCGGCTCGACCTCACGCGCGAGCGCGGGGTCGGCGACCTGCTCGGAGACTCGCTGACCGTCTACTTCCGCAACTTCGCGACGGTCTTCGCGGTCGCGTTCCCGATCGTCGCGGTCGTCCAGCTGATCGTCTCGGGGATCGGGCTCGAGCAGCTGACCTCCGGCTACCGCGAGACCGCGACCACCGCGGAGACGCTGATCCCGACGGGCGTCAGCTACCTCGTCGTCGCGCCGCTGATCGCCGCCGCGACGATCCACGTGATCCAGACCCTCTCGACCGGCGAGCGGCCACACGCCGGCCGCGCGATCCAGGCCGGCCTCGACGTCTTCCTGCCCGTCTTCGTCGCCGTCGTGCTGGCCGGGATCGGGATCGCGATCGGGCTCCTCGCGCTGATCCTGCCCGGCCTCTACCTCGCGGTGCGCTGGCTGTTCGTGCCCCAGGCGGTGGTGATCGACGGGGCGCGTGGCGGCGAGGCGCTGCGCGGGAGCTGGCGGATGACCGGCGGCTACTGGTGGCGGACGCTCGGGGTCGTGCTGCTCGCCAACGTGATCGCCTTCCTGCCGGCCACCCTGCTCGTGCTGCCGCTGCAGGCGCTCGCCGAGTCGGCCGACCGCCAGGCGATCGCGCTCGCCGGGATGATCCTCACCGAGTCCCTGACCGCCCCGTTCGTCGCGATCGTCGCGACGCTGCTGTTCTTCGACATCCGCGTCCGGCGCGCGGCCAAGCCGCCGGCGATCGAGCCGCGGCCCGAGGACGACGAGCCCGACGCCGAGCGCGACGAGCAGGCGCCCACGCCCTGACCTCTGGTGAGAAGCGTCCTCATGGCGGACGTTTCTCACCACCGGAGCCGGCCGGGCGGGCGCGGCCCCGGCCTGTGTTGCGTTCCGTCCATGTGGCGGACGTTTCTCGCCACAGGCCGGCCGGCGGAGCTCAGGCGGCGAGGGTGGCCAGGACGGCGAAGCGGCCCGTCGGGGCGCTGCGGCGGTGGGAGAAGAAGCGGTCGTCGGCGAGGGTGTCGGCCCCGACGACCGTGACGTTGGCCGCCGGGACGCCGGCGGCGGCGAGGTCGGCGGCGTTGGCGGCCCAGAGGTCGAGCAGGTACTTGCCGGGGCGCGCCCCGGGCCGGACGACCTCGACGTCCGGAAAGGCGGCCGCGGCGCGGTCGGCGACGTCCTCGCCGACCTCGTAGGAGTCCGGCCCGATCGACGGGCCGAGCACCGCGTGCATCCGGGCCGGCTCGGCGCCGAGCCGGTCGGCCAGCGCCGCGACCGTCCGCCCCGCGACGTGGGCGACGGTGCCGCCCCAGCCGGCGTGGGCGACGCCGAGCGCGCCCGCCTGCGGATCGACCACCGCGACCGGGACGCAGTCGGCGACCATGATCGCCACCACCACGCCCGGCTCGGCGCAGATCAGCGCGTCGGTCGCCGGGATCGCGTCGGCGACCGAGCGGGCGCCGCGGCCGCGCTCCCCCGCCCCGACCGTCGCGACCCGGTCGCCGTGGACCTGCTCGGCGACGGCGAGGTCGTCGAGCGTCGCGCCGAGCGCGGCGGCCGCGCGGCGGCGGTTCTCGACCACCGCGGCCGGGTCGTCGCCGACGTGCAGCCCGAGGTTGAGCGAGTCGTACGGCGGCGCGCTGACGCCGCCCGCGCGCGTGGTGAACGCGACGCGCGCCCCCGGCAGGTCGACCCGCAGCAGCGGCGGGTCGGACACGGGGCTCCCCCAGGCCGGCACGGGGCCCGCCGCGGGCCGGCCGCCGTCCGCGGCCGGCGGGCCGTCCCCGATCAGCGCCCCCAGTGCTCCTTGGCCAGCACGAGCTGCTCGGGCAGCACCGCGCGCGGCGGCGGCGACGGATCGGCCTCGACCGAGACCGTCTGGGCGACGCTGTGGGTGACGGTGTACTCGCGGCCGCCGGACTCGATCACGACGACCTCGTCGTCGGAGCGCGCGAGCGTGCCCTCGAGGCCCGGGGTGAGGCCCGAGTCCATCAGGTAGTGGAGCAGGTCCTCGGCCTCGTTCTCGAAGCGCAGCACGCGCACCTTCGCGCCGACCTCGACGTCGGCGAGCGGCACGCCCGGCAGCCGCTTGTGGGTGAAGATCGGGTGGCCGTGCGGGCAGGTGTCGGCGTCGCCGATCGCCTTGAGCATCCGCTCCTCGACCGTCGGCGACATCCAGTGCTCGAGCTTCTCGGCCTCCTCGTGGACCTGGTCCCACGGGATGTCGAAGACGTCGGTGAGGAACCGCTCGATCAGCCGGTGGCGGCGGACGATGTTCTCGGCGTGCTCGCGGCCGGAGTCGGTGAAGACGATCGCCTTGTTCGCCGCGCGGGTGATGTAGCCGTCGGCCTCGAGGCGGCCGATCATCTCGTGGACGGTCGGCGCCGAGACCTGCATCGCGCGCGCGACGTTGGCGCCGGTCATCGGCAGCCCGGCCTCCTGCAGCCAGAAGATGATCTGTAGGTACTCCTCCTCGGCCACGGTGGCCTGCTCCTGCGACATCTGACTCTCCGAGCTCCTCGGTGGTGGGCGGAATTCCATGCTAACCGTCGTCTAGAGTGCCCCGCCATGCGGCTTGGAGGAGGGACACGGGTACTGATCACCGGCGCCTCGCGCGGCATCGGCGCCGCGCTCGCGCGGGCGCTGGCGGCGCGCGGCTGCGAGCTCGGCCTCGTCGCACGCGACAAGGCGGCGCTCGACGCGCTGGTCGCCGTCCTGCCGGGCGCGGGGCACCGCGCGCTGCCCGCCGACGTCGCCGACCGCGAGGCGATCGCCGCGGCCGCCGCCGACTTCGGCCGCGTCGACGTCGTCGTGGCGAACGCCGGGATCGCCCACTACGGGCCGTGGCTCGAGCTCGACCCCGAGCGCGAGCGCCAGATGACCGACGTCAACTGGACCGGGACGCTCAACACCCTGCGCGCGACGCTTGCGGGGATGGTCGAGCGCGGCGGCGGCCACGTCGTCGTCGTCTCGTCCGGCGCGGCGCTGCGGACCTTCCCCGGCGCCGCCGTCTACGGCGCCACCAAGGCCGCCCAGCGCGGCTTCGCCGAGGGCCTCTGGCACGACCTCGACGGCACGGGCGTCGGCGTCACGATCGTCTACCCCGGGGAGATCGAGACCTCCCTCCACGACCACCAGCGCGAGAAGCTGCCGAGCTGGCGCCAGGGCCAGGAGGCCGACGTCGACGACTGCGCGGCGGCGATCGTCGCCGGTGTCGAGAAGGACCGCCGCGGCGTCTACTTCCCGCCGCAGGTGCGGCTGCTGCAGGCCGTCCACGGCCTCTCGCCGAAGCTCGCCGACCTCGTGCTGCGGCGCCTGCGCGGCCGCAGCGCCGCCCCCAGGAGCCGCTAGATGGCCCTCCCGCTCGAACCCCCGATCAAGCCGGCGCTGGCGCGCGGCGCCAAGGCGATCCCCGAAGGCGACGGCTGGCTCTACGAGCCCAAGTACGACGGCTTCCGGATGATCGTCTTCCGCGACGGCGACGACGTCTACCTCCAGAGCCGCGGCGGCAAGCCGATGGACCGCTACTTCCCCGAGGTCGTCGAGCAGATCCGCGCGATGGCCGCCGACGGCGTCGTGCTCGACGGCGAGGTGGTGATCGAGATCGACGGCGTCCACGAGTTCGACCTGCTCAGCCAGCGGATCCATCCGGCCGCCTCGCGCGTGGAGAAGCTGTCGGCCGAGTATCCGGCGGTCTTCCACGCCTTCGACCTGCTCGCCGCCGGCGGCGAGGCGCTGCTCGACCTGCCGCTGCGCGAGCGCCGCGCGCGGCTGGAGCGCCTCGACCTCGCGCCGGTGCTGCTGACCCCGATGGTCGAGACCGCCGCCGAGGCCGCCCGCTGGCTGGAGGGCAGGTCCGAGGGGGCGATCGCGAAGCTCGCCGACTCGCCGTACCTGCCGGGCCAGCGCAAGGGGATGGTCAAGATCAAGCGGATGCGCACCGCCGACTGCGTCGTCGTCGCGTTCCGCTTCGGCAAGGAGGAGGGCGTCGTCGGCTCGCTGATCCTCGGCCTCTACGACGACGCCGGCGAGCTGCACGTCGTCGGCCACACCTCCGGCTTCGGCGGCGCCAAGCAGAAGGCGGGCATGCTGGAGCGCCTGGAGCCCTACCGCACCCACGAGCGCGGGATGGGTGAGAAGAGCCGCTGGAAGTCCGACGAGGAGCTCGCCTGGGAGGGCCTGCGGCCGGAGCTGGTCTGCGAGATCTCCTACGACCACGTCACCGGCAACCGCATCCGCCACGGCACCAAGCTCCTGCGCTGGCGCGAGGACAAGGCGCCGGAGGAGTGCCTGCTGTCGCAGCTGGAGGCGTGAGCGGCGGCGGTCAGGCCTCGGCGGCGCGTGCGCGCCGGCGCGAGCGGCGCGCCCCGCGATCTCCCGAGAAGAAGCTCTGGAAGGCCACCGCGCCGATCAGCACGAGCCCGTTGATCACGTCGTTCCAGGTGAACGGGACGCCGCCGGCCACCAGGCCCTGGGCGACGGTGATGATCAGGAAGCCGCCGAGCAGGGTTCCCCAGACGTGGAAGCGCCCGTCGGAGAAGAGCACGGTCGACAGGAACCCGGCGGCGAAGGCGGGCAGCAGGTAGGGGGTCGCGGCGCCCGGCGACGCGGCACCCTGGTTGCCGCCGAGGACCACGCCCGCGAGTCCCGCGAGGACGGCCGCCATCACGAAGACGAAGGTCGTCGAGCGGTTGGCACGGACGCCGGCGAGCCGGGCCGCGAGCGCGTTGCCGCCGACCGCGTAGAGGTGACGGCCGAGCGTGGAGTAGTGCATCAGCACCCAGAGGCCGAAGGTGACCCCGAGCAGCAGGACGACCGTCCACGGGACCTCGACGTCGCCGAGGACGAAGATCGCGAGCGCGACCGCGGCCAGCAGCGCGCAGCCGGCCGCGACGAGCGTGCGCCCGCGCGAGGTCCGTGCCCGCTCGAAGCCGGTCAGCAGCAGCGAGCCGACGAGCACCGCGATCAGCACGACGACGACGACCGTCGGCGCCTTGGTCTGGAAGCTGGTCAGCGACTCGGGGCCGGCGAACCAGCTCGGCAGGGTACCCGGGTCGTTGCCCGCATCGGGGATCAGCGAGGTCCCGTCGGAGTAGACGGCGGCGATCCCGAGGAAGACGCCGCCGGACCCGAGCGTGGCGATGAACGCGTTGACCCGCAGCCCCACGACGAGCAGCGCGTTGAACAGGCCGCCGGCGACCGCGACGGCGAGGCAGGCGAACAGCGCGACGGCCGGAGGCCAGCCCTGCTTGGTCATCAGGCCGACGCTGAGGAACGCCGTCAGCGTCGCCATCGACGCGACCGAGAGGTCGAACTGCCCGGCGATCAGGCAGATCACCAGGCCGAGCGCGATCAGGAGGACGGGGGCGTTCTGATGCAGGTCGAGGATACGAGTGTTGCCGTCCAGGAAATCCCCGCCGAGCCAGAGCGCGTAGCCGACCAGGACCGCCAGGAACGCGGCCGGCGCGATCAACGGCACCAGCGGCAGCCCGCGGCGCGGCGGCGCTCCCCCGTCGTCGGCCGGCGCGGCGGCCGGCCCGGTCTCGGACTGTGCCTGTCGTGTCTTCACAGCATCTCCGCGAGGGTCGTGTCGGTCACCTGCTCGGCGTCCCACCACGCCGATACCTGGCCGTCGTTGATCGTTCCGATGCGGTCGCAGACCGCGAGGGCGTCCTCCACGTCGGAGGTGGCGACCAGCAGCGCGCACCCGTCGCGCTTGAGCTCGCCGATCAGCCTGTAGATCTCCCGCCGGGTGCGCAGGTCGACGCCGCGCGTCGGCTCGCACAGGACGAGCACGTCGGGCTCGCGCAGCATCGCGCGGGCGAAGAGCGCCTTCTGCTGGTTGCCGCCCGAGAGCGACCCGATCGCCTGGTCGAGGTCGGGCGGCACCACCTGCAGCCGCCGCACCATCGCCTCGGCGGCCGCCCGCTCGCGGCCGAGGCGCAGCAGCCGGCCGACCCCGCGCCAGCGGGGCAGCGCGGCGATCGTCATGTTCCAGCCCGTCGGCAGCTCGGCGAACACCCCGTCGACCTCGCGCTGCGGCGGCAGGACCGCGCGGCGCGGCGACCCGTCGGTCGCGATCCGGCCGGCGTCGGGTGCGACCATCCCGGCCGCGGCGAGCGCGAGCTCGTGCACGCCGGAGCCGACCCGGCCGCTGAGCCCGACCACCTCGCCGCGGCGCAGCTCCAGGTCGACGGGGCCGGCTCCGCCCGCGACGACCCCCTCGAGCGCCAGCACGGTCGCTCCCGGCTCCACCTCCGTCCGGACGGCGTCGTGCGCGGCCTTCTCGGCGTCGCCTCCGAAAAGCAGCCGCGCCAGCCGCTCGTCGTCGGTCAGCTCGGCGATCGGCGCGTCGGCGACGACCCGTCCGTCGGAGAGCACGACGAGGCGGTCGGCGGTCGAGCGGATCTCGGCGAGCTTGTGGCTGACCATCACCACCGCGGTCCCCCGCGCGGTCGCCTCGCGGAGCTTGGCGAGGAACCAGCGTGCGTCGCGCGGCGGCAGGCTGGCGGTCGTCTCGTCGACGACGACGATCCGAGCGCCGCGCTCGAGCAGCCGTGCGATCGCGACGAGCGCCTTCTGCCCCGCGGTGAGGTTGCCGAGGCGCTCGAAGACGGACACGTCCGCCATGTCGACGGCGGCGAGCGCACGCTGGGCGGCGCGGATCTCGCCCTGGCGGTCGAGCAGCGGACCGAGCCAGGAGAGCCGCCGTGCGCCGAGGCGGATGTTGTCGAGGACCGTCTGGGAGTCGATCAGGCCGAGGTCCTGGTGGACGATGCCCACGTCGGGGTGGCCGGCCAGGCTGTCGACCTCCTCGCCGGCGAGGGAGATCCGGCCGCTGTCGGCGACGTAGACGCCGGCCAGGATCTTGATCAGGGTCGACTTGCCGGCGCCGTTGGCGCCCATCAACCCGACGACCTCGCCGGGCTGGAGCACCAGGTCGACGGCGTCGAGCACGCGGGCGGGCCCGAAGCTCTTGGAGATGCCGCGCATCTCCAGGAGCCCGGCCCCGCCAACGCGGTCGGTCGAGTCGGCCGTCAACTCAGCGCTCCGAGGTCGTCGAGGCCCTCAGCCGCCGGTCCAGAGCGGCTCGAAGGTCTCGGCGATGCCCTCCGGCGGCGCGAGCTCGCCCCCGTCGGCGTACTCCTGCGCGTTCTCGGGGGTGACCAGGCCGACCGGCACCGTGGTCGCGTCCCAGGTCGGCGCTCCGGCCTTCTTGCGCATCGCGTTGTCGAGCGCCGCCCAGGCCATGTAGGTGTAGGCCTCCGCGACGGTCACCTGCGCGAGCGAGTCCGGCTTGGTCATCGGGATGGTCATCTCCGGGACGGCCGCGGTGCCCGCGAACTTGTAGCTGTCGATGCCGCGGTCGATCGCGGTCCGCATCGACGGCACCACGTAGGCGTCGGAGCTTGCCGCCACCCAGTCGACGTCCTGCGCCAGCGGGGAGGAGAGGAACCCGTCGAAGAACGGCGGGCCCGGCTTGGCGAGGTCGCCGAGCGGGACCTCGAGCGTCTCGAAGCTGCAGTCGGCGCACTGGTCGAACTTCTCCTGCCACTGCTCGGTGCGGGCGACCTCGATCGCCTGGCCGGGGGTGTAGAAGTAGGCGACCTTCGCCGCGGCGTCGGAGTCGGCGATCACGGCCGTCGCCGCCACGCCGCCGGGGGCGCCGCCGCTGGTCGCGTCCATGACGTTCTCGTACTGCGGCGAGTCCGGGGTGGCGCAGGCGGGGCAGCCGATCGGGATGCCCGCGTCGGTCGCCGCGGCTACCGCGGACTGGATCAGCGTCGGGTTGATCGCGCCGAGGACGATCGCGTCGTAGCCCTCCTCGACCGCCTGCTGGACGTAGCCGCCCGCCTTGTTGGGGTCGAAGGCGCTGTCGAAGACCTTGGACTGCCAGCCAGCGGCCTTCGCCGCCGCCTGCGCGCCCGCGGTGAGGGTGTGACAGCCGAGGTCCGACTCGCCGCAGGAGACGATCGCGACCCGTCCGCTGCCCGGGTCGTACTCGCCCTCGGGCCGCGGCCACTCGAGGTTGGCGGTGTCGAGCAGCTCCTGCTTCTCGGCCTTCCACTCGGCCGCGCTCTTGCCCGCGACCTGGGTGCTGGCGCCGTCGGCCGCGGTGCCGCCGCCTTCGTCGTCGGATCCGCACGCGGCCGCACCGGCCGCCATCGCGATCCCGAGCACCGCCGCGAGCACGCGCCGGCGCAGGGTCGGGTTGGTCAGTTCCAGCATCTTCTCCTCCAGGGGCGGGTTGCGCGAAAGCTCGGCGGTGAGCGAACGGGCCGGATCGAGCTATACGGTATACCGTATGTCCGCAGCCTAAACCGACGCAGTGGCGGCTGTCAACCCAACCGCGGCCCGCCGCGGCAGCGCCCCTCGACAGTGGACGCCGACCGCCGACGCATCCGGTATACAGTGGACGGAGCGGGCGACGGGCCCGCGGAGGGACCCCGCAAGGCAGGGAGCACAAGCAGATGGCCGCCACCGACGACCGCGTACACCGCACATCGCTGAGCGCCCAGATCGCCGACGCGCTGCGCGCCGACATCGTGTTCGGCCGCGTCGAGCCGGGCACCCGGATGGGCCAGCAGCAGCTCTGCGAGCGGTTCGGCACCAGCCGGATGCCGGTCCGCGACGCGCTGCGCGAGCTGACCTACGAGGGGCTGCTGACCCCCGACAAGGGCGGCCACGCCGTCGTCGCGAAGATGAGCCGCAGCTACATCGAGGACTCCTACGTCATCGACGGCATCCTCCAGGGACTGGCCGCGCAGCGCACCGCCGGCTCCGCCACGCCGGAGCAGATCGCCGAGCTGCGGGCGCTCCACGAGCGGATGCTCGAGGTCGAGGACAACCCCGTCGCGCTCGGCGAGCTCAACCGCCAGTTCCACGACCTGATCGTCGGCTTCGCCGGATCGCGCAAGCTCGAGGTGGCGCTGCGGGCGATCTCGATGAGCATGCCGACCAACGCGTCCTTCCTGACCCAGTTCCCGGAGTGGCGCAAGCGCGTCGGCGCCGAGCACGAGGCGATCATCGCGGCCATCGAGGGCGGGGACGGCGACCGCGCCGACGAGCTGATGCGCGAGCACGTGGCCGCCGCCGGGCGCCACCTCACGCGCTACCTGCGCGAGCACGACGTGCCGCTCGACTGACCGCCACGCGCCTGCGCGTCAGGGGCCGGGCGGCGACCGATTGACCGACCCGGGGGAAACGGTATACCGTATTGCCTGGGAGGCCGAAACCTCGGGAAGGAACGGCGTGAGCCAAGAGCGAGTGGTGCAGATCCAGCAGCGGATGGCCGAGCAACAGCTCGACGCGGTCGTCCTCTACCTGGCCGAGAACATCGTCCTGACGAGCGGCTTCTACGTCCGCATCCCCGGACTCGGGATGATCGCCGTGCCGCGTGAGGGACAGGCGACGCTGATGGTCGCCGACTACGACCTCGACCGGGCCCGACGCACCTGGGAGGGCGACCTGCGCACCTTCACCGCCGTCGCCGACACGACCGGCCTCGAGGGCCCGCTGACCAAGAACCTCCAGGGCCTGCTCGGCGTGGGCCCGAGCGTCGACCGCTTCCTGCGCGAGTTCGCCGCCGAGCACGGCGCGCGCGGCGGCCGGGTCGGCTTCGAGGGCAGCTTCGAGCAGGTCGCCCCGCCGATCCTCGTCGAGCCCAACACCGTCGGGCTCCCGACCCAGGAGTTCCTGCGCGCGACCTTCGAGACCGAGGCCCTGGTCGACTTCACCGACGCGCTCGAGGACATCCGGTCGGTCAAGCTCCCGCACGACCTCGAGAAGCTCGCCATCGCCGACGAGATCGTCCGCTTCGGGATGGACGCCTTCCGCGCGGCCGCCACGCCCGGCGCCACCGAGGCCGAGGTGCGCTCCGCGATCGAGAGCGCGATCTGCAACCGCGGCCACGGATACCGCGGCGTCGAGACCGTCCGCGCCACCTGCTGCGTCGCCGCCGGCGACCACCTGCTCAGCCACGGCTGGAACTACCCGATCACCGGCAGCCGGCGGATCGAGGACGGCGACCTCGTGATGGTCGAGATGGGCACCGTCGTCGACGGCTACTGGGCCGACACGACGCGCACGCTCGTCGCCGGCCGGCCGGGAACCGAGCTCCAGCGCGAGGCCGACGCCGTCGTCCGGGCGGCGATCGAGGCCGCGCTCGCCACGGCCGTCCCGGGCGCGACCGGCGGCGAGGTCGACGCCGCGGCCCGTGGGGTCTGCGTCGCCTCCGGCCTCGACGGCGTCTACCCGCACCAGACCGGCCACGGGACCGGCTTCCGCTACCACGAGATGCGGCCCAACCTGGTCCCGAAGGGCAGCTCGGTGCTGCGCGAGGGGATGTGCCTGGCGCTCGAGCCGGCGTTCTACTCCGAGGCCCTCGGCGGCGGCGTCCGCCACGAGCACAACGCCTACGTGACCGCCGACGGCGCGGTGCCGTTCGGATCGCTGGACTTCCCCTTCGACGGGCCGTGAGCGGCGCCGGCCACAGCGCGCCGCTCGCCGGCGAGGTGGCGATCGTCACCGGCGCCGGCGCCGGCATCGGCCGGGCGATCGCCGCCGCGCTCGCCGCCGGCGGCGCGACCGTCGTGATCGCCGAGCGCGACGCCCGCACCTGCGCCGACGCCGCGGCCGCGATCGAGGCCGCCGGCGGACGCGCGCACGCCCACCCCGTCGACGTCTCCGACCTCGACGGCTGCCGGCGCGTGGTCGCCGAGACCGTCGAGCGGACCGGCGGGCTCGACATCCTCGTCAACAACGCCGCCGTCACCCGCTCCTCGACCTTCTTCGAGGTCGACGAGGACGAGTGGGACGCGATCCTCGGGGTCAACGCCCGCGGGCTGTTCTTCCTGATGAAGGCCGCCGCGCGCGCGATGGTCGACGGCGGGCGGCGCGGGCGGATCGTCAACATCGCCTCGATCGCCGGCAAGGGCTGGGGCGGCTCCTCGAGCGCCGCCTACGCCGGCTCGAAGGGCGCCGTGCTCGCGCTCACCCGCTACGCCGCGCGGACGCTCGCCCCCGACGGGGTGACGGTGAACACCGTCTGCCCCGGCATCACCGAGACCGACGTGCTCGCCCGCCTGCTGCGCGAGCGCGCCGACGCGGCCGGCGTGGCGTACGAGCGCTACCGCGCCGACTACGCCGCCCAGGTGCCGCTCGGGCGGATGAACGCGCCCGAGGACGTCGCGGCCGCGGTCGCGTTCCTGGTCTCCCCCGGCGCGCGCAACATCACCGGCCAGTCGCTCAACGTCGACGGCGGCCTGGTCTTCGACTGAGCCCGCCGGGCGACGGCGAGGGCGACGGCGACGGCGAGCGCCGCCGCCCCCGCGCTCCGGGCTCAGCCGTCGCGCCGCGCGAACTCCTCGGCGGCGTCGAGCAGCCGCCGCGCCCGCTCGGCGATCGGCAGGTCGACGAGGTGGTTGCCGACCGCGACAGCCCCCTGCAGGGAGGTGCGGGCCGCCTCCTCGAAGGCGGCGACGACCTCGCGCGCGAAGGCGACCTCCGCGTCGGTCGGCGCGAAGCACTCGTTGATCGTCGCGATCTGCGACGGGTGGAAGAGCGACTTGCCCGAGAAGCCGAGCGAGCGCGCCAGGCGCGACTGCTCGCGCAGGCCCGCCTCGTCCTTCATCTCGGTGTGGACTCCGTCGATCGGCAGCACGCCGGCCGAGCGGGCGGCCGTCGCGATCGTCGAGCGGGCGTCGAGCAGGTCGGCGCCGGCGCCCTCGCGCACCAGCGGCAGGCCCAGGTCGAGGGCGTAGTCCTCGGCCCCGAACAGCAGCGCCCGCACGCGCGGGTCGGCGGCGGCGGTGCGCGACGCGGCGAGCAGCCCGGCGCTCGACTCGATCGCCGCGACGACCGTCGTCACGCCGACCTCGAGCCCGGCCGCCCGCTCGATCTCCGCCAGGTGGGCGGAGAGCTCCGCGACCTGGGCCGGCGAGTCCGCCTTCGGCAGCACGACGCCCGCGGCGCCGAGCGCGGCCGCCGCGTCGTCGCGCCACTCGCCGGTATCGACGCCGTTGATCCGGACGAACGGGACCGCGGTCGCCGACCACTCGGGCAGGACGCGGCGCAGGTTCTCGCGGCCCTTGGGGCGCTCGGACGGCAGCACCCCGTCCTCGAGATCGAGCATGACCGCGTCGACGGGCAGCGACGGCACCTTCACGATGAAGCGGTCGGGGCTCGTCGGCACGAACATCCAGCTGCGCAGGGTGGCGACACGTTCGACGGGGATCGCCCCGCTCGCGGTTGCTGCTGCCATCAGATCACTCCTTCGGATTCGAACGTCTCGATCTCGGCGTCAGAGAAGCCGGCGGCGCTCAGCACCGCGTGGTTGTCGGCCCCCTTCGGCCGGCCCGGCCAACGGATCGCGCCGGGTGTCTCGGTCATCCGCACGATCAGGTTCTGCATCGCCACCGAGCCGAGGTCGGGATGCGGGACGCGCGTCACCGACTCCATCGCCCGGTACTGCGGGTGCTCCATCACCCCCGCGACGTCGAGCACCGGCGCGACGGCGGCCTCGGCGCGCTCGAACTCGGCGATCACCTCGTCGGCCGGGCGGGCGCCGATCCACTCCGCGACCGCCGCGTCGAGCTCGTCGACATGATCGGCGCGGCCCTGGCTGGTCGCGAACCACGGCTCGTCGACGAGCTCGGGGCGGCCGATCAGGCCCATCAGGCGGATCGCGACGGTGGTCGAGCTGGCCGACACCGCGAGCCAGGTCCCGTCGGCGGCCCGGTAGGTGTTGCGCGGCGCGTTCGAGGTGGTGCGGTTGCCGATCCGCCGCTGGACGATGCCGAGCTGGTCGTAGACCGCCGGCTGGGGGCCGAGCAGCGTCAGCAGCGGCTCGATCAGCGCGACGTCCAGCTCCTGCCCGCGCCCGCTCGCGTCGCGGGCGCGCAGCGCGGCGAGGATGCCGAAGGCGAGCGTGAGCGCCGAGACCCCGTCGGCCAGGCCGAAGGGCGGCAGGGTCGGCGGCCCGTCGGGCTGCCCGGTGACGTGGGCGAAGCCGCACATCGCCTCGGCGAGCGTGCCGTAGCCGGCGCGGTCGCGGTAGGGGCCCGTGCGCCCGAAGCCGCTCACGTGCGCGACGACCAGGCCCGGGTTGGCCTCCGACAGCTCCGCGTAGGAGAGGCCCCAGCGCTCGAAGGTCCCCGGGCGGAAGCTCTCGATCACGACGTCGGCGTCGGCGGCCAGCCGGAGCATCGCCGCGCGGCCGCCGGGCTTGCCGAGGTCGAGGGTGATGCAGCGCTTGTTGCGCCCGAGCATCGTCCACCAGAGCGGGACGCCGTCCTTGGACTCGCTGTGCTCGCGCGCCGGGTCGCCCATCCGCGGGTGCTCGACCTTGACCACGTCGGCGCCGAAGTCGCCGAGCAGCGTCGCGGCGAGCGGCCCCGCGAAGAGGGTCGCCGTGTCGATCACCCGGATCCCGGCCAGCGGCCCGGGCGGCGGATCGCCGGCCGTCACCCGGAGGCCCCCGCCCGCGCGGCGTAGGGCTCGATCTGCAGCAGGCGGTCGCGGGCGGGCTGGCGCGCGGCCCGGCCGGCGGCGGTCATCCGGGCGGGCTCCCAGTCGGCGTCGGTGTCCCACTCGACGGCGACCTCGCCGTCCCAGCCGGCCTCGGCCACGCGCCGCTGGATCTCGCTGGCGATGTCGACGAAGTACATGCACATCGGGTCGGTCATGCAGAGGTGGACCGCGATCCGGTCGCCGTCGCGGCGGACATCGCGCACGAGGCCGAGGTCGACGATGCTCACGGGGGTCGGCGTGAGGCAGGAGCAGGGGTCGATCACGTCGGCCAGCTCGGCGCGCACGCGCTCGACCCAGGGGTCGGGGGCGCTCACGCGGCGGCCCTCCGGACACCGGCCTGCGCCGTCCACGGCTCCTCGAGCCGGTCGGCCTTGCGCTGCTCCCAGCGGTCGCCGGCCTGCGCCGCGCGCAGCTCCTCGACGTCGAGGCCGAGCAGCCGCAGCGCGTTGAGGCCGAGGATCTTCTCCTTGACCTCCGGCGTGAGCTGCGGGAAGCCGTAGCCCTCGACCATGTCGGCCGGGATCTCGAACTCGTGGAAGGCCTCGATGACCGGCTGGGGGTGGACGAAGTGCGCCCCGGTCGCGAACAGGATCCGGTCCGGGCCGCCCCAGTACATGAGCTGGCCGAGCACCTCGGCGAAGCGGCGCGGCTGGTTGACGATCAGCGTCGAGGTGACCTCGAGGTTGGCCCAGACGTTCGGGTAGCGGGCGAGCAGGAACGCCGTCTCCTCCGTGAAAGCCATCCCGGCATGGACGATCTCGAAGTTGAGGTCGGGGAACGCGGCGGCCGCCTCGTCGATGTCGTCGAGCCGGTAGTAGGCCTGCGCGGTGCGGCCGAACGGGATCGCCTTGTGGACGGCGACGGTCCGGATCCCGACCTCGAGCGCCCGCTCGAACATCGGGAAGAGCAGCTTGCGGTCGTCGAAGGCGATCTGGAGGCTGTTCCCGCTGTGGTAGCGGACGGGGTAGAACTTGATCCCGTCGACCTTGAGCTCGGTGCCGTAGCGCTCGATGTCGGCCAGCGCGCGCTCGCCGTCGAGCGGGTTGACGTTGCCGTAGAGCGCGGTGCGGTGGGGGTTCTCGGCTCGGAACTCGATCCCCTTCGCGAGCGAGATCAGGCCGTCGTGGTAGTAGTCGTCGAGCGGCACGGCGTGGTAGATCGCGAAGTCGGTGTCGGACTCGGCGAACATCAACTCGGCGAGCGGACCGGGCTGCCAGTCGACGAGGTAGTCGTCCTGGGAGAGCCGGTGCCGGTCGTCCGACATCCGGCTGTGGAGGCGGTGGCTGGCCTCGGCGAAGTCCTTGGCGAGTGGGACGCGGTAGTTGTCGGGCAGCCAGTTGTAGGCGTGCACGACCGCGTCGACGACGAATGTGCCCTGATGACTCACGCAACCTCCCGGTGGGAACGGGACCGAGGCTCCCAAGGACGCTCTCCGCCCCTCCTGGTCCATTTCGGCATATCGTATACCGTCCACCGTTTCCGACGCAAGATCAGACTTGGAGGTCACCGAAGATGAGAGTGGGAACCGTCGAGCAGGAGGGCGTCGCAACGCCCGTGGCAGCCGTCGAGGACGGGGTCTACGCGGCGCTCGACGTCCCGCCGGGCACCACGGTGGTCGACGCGATCGCCGCCGGCGTCCCGCTGCGCCCCGCCGCGGACGGCGCGCGCTTCGGCGCGCGCGACCTCGTCGCCCCGCTGCGCCCGGCGAAGATCGTCGCGATCGGTCTGAACTACATGGATCACGTGCGCGAGACGGGCATGGACGCTCCGGCCGTTCCGTTGGTCTTCACGAAGTTCACGACGAGCGTGATCGGCGACGGCGAGGCGATCGAGATCGACCCGGCGCTGACCGGCCGCGTCGACTGGGAGGTCGAGCTGGCCGTCGTGGTCGGGCGCCGCATGCGCCGCGTGCCGGCCGCGGCCGCGCTCGACCACGTCTTCGGCTACACCGTCGCCAACGACGTCTCCGCGCGCGACGTCCAGTTCGCCGACGGCCAGTGGGTGCGCGGCAAGAGCCTCGACACCTTCTGCCCGCTCGGCCCGACGATCGTCACCGCCGACGAGGTCGCAGACCCCCAGGACATCCGCCTGACCACCACCGTCAACGGCGAGCTCGTCCAGGACTCGACCACCGCCGAGATGGTCTTCGGCGTCGCCGAGCTGCTCGAGTTCTGCTCGGCGAGCTTCACCCTCGAACCCGGCGACGTCGTGCTCACCGGAACCCCCTGGGGCTGCGGCGAGTTCATGGACCCCCCACGCTCACTCACCCCCGGCGACACCGTCGAAGTCCAAGCCGCAGGCATCGCACACCTACGCAACCCGGTGGTGGCGCGGTGACCGCGGCTGGCTCCGACCGCTCCGGATAGCCTTGCCGGCGTGAGGCGCCGAAGCACCCTCGCAGGTGCGCTTGCCCTGCTCGCCGGTCTGTGGGCCGCCGCGCCGGCAGCCGGGGAGCTGCGGCTGGCTCCGGTCGGCGAGTTCGACCAGCCGGTCGCCGTGACCGGCGCGCCGGGCGACTCCGAGCGCATCTACGTCGTCGAGCAGCGCGGCACCGTCCAGGTGGTGCGCGGCGGCGAGGCGAGCCTGTTCGCCGACCTGCGTGCCGCCGTCCGGGGTCCTGGGGACGTCGACCCCGGCTACGAGGAGGGGCTGCTGTCGATCGCCTTCGCGCCCGACTTCCCGACCAGCCGGCTGCTCTACGCCTACTACACGGCCGCACCCGCCGGCGACGAGATCGTCGTCGAGGAGCTGCGCGCGCCGACCGGCGACGCGATCGACCCCGGCTGGCGGCGGCCGGTGCTCGCCATCCCCCACCCCTTCGCCACCAACCACAACGGCGGGACGATCGCCTTCGGACCCGACGGGCTGCTCTACCTCGCCCCAGGCGACGGCGGCGACAACGGCACCGGCGGCGCGCTCGCCACCGACATGTCGAGCCTGCTCGGCAAGCTGCTGCGGATCGACCCGCGCGGCGCCGCGCCCGGCGAGTACGGCGTGCCGCCCGACAACCCGTTCGTCGGCGTCGACGGCGCGCGGCCCGAGATCTGGGCGAGCGGTCTGCGCAACCCCTTCCGCTTCGCCTTCGACAGCGCGACCGGGGACCTCGCGGTCGCCGACGTCGGCGAGGGAACGACCGAGGAGATCACGCTGCTGCGCGCGGCCACCGGCCGCGGCCGCGGCGCCGACCTCGGCTGGAACGCCTGCGAGGGCGCGTTCGCGACCGGCTCGCGCGAGGACCCGTGCCCGCGGCCCGGCGCGCTGCTCCCCCAGGTCGAGCAGCTGCGCGACGACGGCTGGCGCTCGATCGTCACCGGCCCGGTCGTCCGCGACCCGTCGCTGCCCTCGCTCGCCGGCCGGCTGATCTACGGCGACTACTTCGTCGACACGCCGCGCAGCGTCGCGGTGACCGACGGCGGCGTCGCCGGCGACCGCCCCGAGCCGCTGTCGCTGCCGGGCCTGACCGCCTTCGGCGAGGACGCCGGCGGCTGCCTCTACGCGGTCTCGCGCGACGGGCCGGTACACCGGATCGTCGAGGGGCCGGACGAGTCGGTCCCGTGCCCCGCCCCGGCCGCTGATCCGCCGGGACCGCCCGCGCCGCCGCCCGCAGGCCCGCCGCCCAGCGGCTCGCCACCCGGCACCGATCCCCGGCCGGACGGGCCGCCCCGGCTCGCCGTCGCCGTCCGCCGGCGCCAGCCGGTGCTGCGCCGCGGCCGCGTGCTCGCGCGCGTGCGCTGCAGCCGCGCCTGCCGCCTGAGCGCACGCG
>JAAYBF010000005.1 GCA_012718975.1 Solirubrobacterales bacterium
AGGCCTTCGCGCAGGGTGTGCGGACGGTTCTGCGGTAGCCGGCGCGTTTGCCGTTGTGGCCGGTGAAGGCCAGGTTGGCGGTCTGGCGCGACTGGCAGATGTCGATGTTGCCCTGGCGTGAGCCGGTGATGACGAGGATGCCCTTGTTTCCGCCTCTGATTCGCATCGCGAACCGGGTGACCTGGGCGTCGGGGACCGTCTTGAAGACGGTGACCAGCCGGCCCTTGCGGACGGTCGTGCGGCCATAGAGGTGGACATCGACCTCACCCGCGAGCTTGACCAGCAGGCTGGGGGTGGTGCGGATGCGGTTGCCGGTCGGGCCGAACCTGATCCCCTGCACCAGATGCACCTTCCCGGAAAGCGGCCGGTCGAGCAGCGGCGTGACCGCCCTGGCGGTGCCGATCACCGTCGACTCGGGACACTCTGCCTTGAGGGATGCGTCGTAGTCGCAGACCATCGCGGGATCGACGCTGTTCTCGGGGTCGAGAACCACGCTGTCGGGCATCACGACCCTCGCGAGGCGGATGTTCGCCTGACCATCAGCCTGGCCCAACACCGCCTTGAGGGCGGGGTGGCCGCCGGTCTTGGTCTGACGCTTGCCGATCAACCGCAGCCCGAGCTTGGGCTCGAAGTCGAGGGCCTGGCACTCGCCGACCTGGAAGCGGGTCCGAACCTCGGCCGTCTGGCCCGTAGCCGAACCCAACGTCCCGCCGACTGTCATCTCCTCACACGACGTCGGATTGACGACGAACCCCGGCTTGTCGACATCCACGGCAAGCTTCTGCAGCCGGACCGGGACGCCCTTGACGATCGTCGGCAACGGATCACTGACGACGGTGACCTGGGCGGTGACGGGATCGACGTAGAGCTTCTGACGAACGACCACATCCCCGAGGTCATAGGGGCCGGCCTGCGCAGGCACCGTCACCCGCAGGCTGAACGGCGCGTCGCCGTAGGCGCCCTCGAGGACGACAGGGCCGGAGAGCCAGTACGGCTGCGAGCCAGGACCGGCCGCCACCCGCGCGGTGCCGACCCGCTTGCCGACATTCCCGGCCAGGTTCGCCAACAGCCCCTTCGGCAGCACCAGCTCGACACCGTTGAGCGCCGACTGGCCGTCGGGCTTATCGACCCGCAACACAAACGCGGAATCAGCACCCGCGACCGGCATCGCCGACCCCGCCGCAAACGACGGCGCAAACGAACCGAGCACCGGCGCGCAATCCACATCGAAGGACGACTGCAGATCAACCGAATGGCCCGCCCACGACGTGAGCGTCGCATCGACCGTCTTGGCACCGCAATCGGCCGGGGTCGCAAGCGCAGCCCGCGGACCCGACTTCAACCGCAACCGGACCGAATCGACCGGAAGCTGCGGATTGTTCGCGAACTCCGCCACAACACGACCCGTCCCCGGATCGACCTTGATCGCACCCGGCAACCGGATCGACAAACCCCGCTCAGCGCTCTCCAACACCAACGCCAAACGGAACATCTCACCCGACTCAGGGACATCAGACGCCTGCGAACGCACGAACACACCGCCCGAGAGCGTCTCGTCCAGGGTCGGCGAAGTCGCCTCAACACTCCCGATCCGCGACGCGGCCGGACACCCAACCGGATCGTCGGACCCGAGCTTCAACTGGGCGTCCGAACAGGCGACGAGGCCGCCGGCACCCGCCGGGTTGATCGACATCCCGTCCGGCAACGCCACCGACACGTCCTTCAGATGCGGCGAGTCCAACCCCACCGGATCGGTCGGCTGCGGGAGGTCGATATCCACATCCAACCCAGTCGGCGCATCAGCCGCCGACTCCGTCGGCACCACATCCATCGACGGCGTGAACGACAGCTTCTCGCAACCCGTGATCGCCGGCGACTCCACCGTCTCCTCGACCCAGTACGACGGGTCCTCCCACTGGCGGACGCGGAAGGTGCTGCTGGGCGAGGATCCATCGCACGATGTCTGGTTCCTCAGGAACGCACGTGGGGCGGCGCCGCTGCTAAGCCCACCAGGGCTCAGGGGGAATCCCATGTACATGACGTAGCCACGCAGCGGATCGTGGGCGGGATCCGCCGGTACTCCCCACAACGTCAGCTCGCTCCGGATCAAGGGAACCGAAACGCTGATGTTGCGGATATCGGTCCGCACGCCGTAATCGCCGGCCCGAATGCTCCCGACGATGTGCGTCCCACCCAACGCGGCAACCACGAAGGTGAAGTCCGCGAGCTCGCCCCTGCGCGGGACTACGTTGTAGACCGGGTACTGATGAGGAACGGTCGAAGCCCCCGGGCTCGTGGCTCCTCCATTGCGCCCTGTCCCGAAGGTGAGCTTGATGGTGCCGACCTGGGTCGATGCCGGACACGGAAGAGCCACCTGAGCCCCCGCCGCTATTCGCGACCGTGGGCACTTCGGCGTGGCGTTCGGATCGCCGACGAACCCAGCCGGCAAATCGACCTGGATGTCCTTCACCGAGCGATCGGGCTGGGTCGCGTAGCGAGTGGAACTGCCCTGCGTGTAGGTCGTCATGGTGGAGTTCAGCTCGAAGACCGTCCGGCCCTCGTAGGGCACAGCCCCAGCCTGGGTCTCGAGCGTGGTTCCATCGGCTCTGACCGCTTCGGCCGACACGCTCCCTGGGACGAACCCGAACTCCGCGCTCGCCGCCGATGGCAGGCCGAGCAAGACTGCGACGACCAGTGCGGCACTCAGCGCCAGCGTGGCCCACGTTCCCCTGCCGCGGTGACCGTCAGGTAGCTCGCTCATCGAATCTCCCATCCTCTTGCTCGGTCCGATCGCTGCGTGATCGCTCGACCTCACCGGACCTGCCTCCCGCCTGCCCGACCGTGCCGGGTCGCCGACCTTTCGCCGACGCGGCGGGCCACGAAGACGACCCGGCTTCGCGCCTGACCGATCTGGCCTGCAGGAGTCCGAAAGCGAACAGTCACGCGAATAGCCAGACGACCTCGCCTGGCCACCGCGCGACGTCCCGCCCTCGACAGCCGGATTCGCACCCGGTGGTCCCCAGCTCCGTCCACGCGACGAGCGACGTTGACGATCCCGCGACCGCGAACCACGACGCGGCCGCTCTCCGAGACGCGGAACCGCAATCCGGCCGCACGCCCACGAACCGCGCGCTTTGCACGCACGAGGGACACCCGGGCTGCTCTGGGCTGACTGACATTGCCCGATCCCCTGTAGCTGGACGAGGTATCGGAGCCGCCGGCCGGACCGACAGGCGACGCGCCCTGACAGGCGTCGCCGGAGCAGGGCTCGCCACCGTCTGCCGGCGGCGGGAAGCCGCCACCAGTTCGGGCGGTGTACAGGTCCTGGTCGCCGTTGTCGAAATCGGCCGGTACCAGCGAGTCGCTCGTCGTGAAGAAGGCATCCCGACCGCCCTGACTCACTCCCCAGAGAAGCGCATCGTCGGTGCTGGTTCCACTCGACAGCAGCTTGTGCTCACCGTCGTTGTATTCGTAGACGTCGTACATGGCATTGGTATCGCGAGGCGCCAACTGGTCGAGTGAGTTGAAGAACACCCGGCCATCGTCAGTCACGAAGCGATTCATCCCCAGGCTCTCCGCGCGGCCGCCGTTGCCCCTTCCCATGAGGCGCGCGGCACCTACCGACAGCCCTCCGGTGGGACATGACGCGCAGGTCAGGGAGTCCGTGTCGGCGTCGTACAAGGTGACTCGCGTCGGCTGGCCGGCGGGTGCCGCGAGGAACACCGCCTTCGACCCATCCGGGCTGGCGCTGACGCTTCCGCCGTTTGCAGCAGCCGGGTCGCCCCAGGGGATGTAGGTCACCTCCCCGTCAGCAGCCAGGTACAGCTTCGTGCCGGCTGGGGGCGCGGCCGGGTCCAGCACGCCGGTCGCCGAGAAGTAGAGGCGGGAGCCATCGTCCGACATCGCGAGCGCGGTGCCCTGGATCCCAGCCGCCGCCGCCGTCAGCGCGGGCGTCATGAACGTGAGCTCACCGGCGCTTGCCTCTCCATCCAGGACCGCCCCCAAGTCGTAGCGGTACAGGCCGCCGCCAAGAGTCGCGTCCTCGGTCAGACGCTCCGACGTCCGGAAGAAGACCCGCCTCCCGTCCATCGTCGCTGCCATGAAGGTCGGGACCGCTCGCGACTCGGGGGCCCCGAGCAGCGACGCCGAGACGAGCAACGTGCGCTCGTGGTCAACTCGCGCATACAGCTGACCGGCGTCGTCGGTTGCAGCCGAGCATCCGGGCACACTGCCGCTGATCCCAGTCGTGAAGAAGATCACCCGGCCGTCGTAGGAAACTTGACCCGGGAGCTCGTTGCCCACGCTGCCACCGGCATTGGTGGCGCCGCAGTCGTTGAGAGGCTCGCCAGCCTCATCAAGGCCCACTGGCAGGGTCTGGGCACCCGTCCTGTCGTATAGCCCCGAGAAGGAAGGCGCGCGACCGTCCTCCAGCGGCGTCACCAGACGCTCCGGGGTGGTAAACAGCACGTGGTGTCCATCGCCGCTCACGTGCGTGAGAAGAGCGTTCACCGCATCGAACTTCGGGGCGCCGTTGTGGGAGACCCATATGGGCTCCTCGTCCGCGCGCCCTAGATAGAGGTCTGTCCCGGCGTGGTCATCGGGATCGCAATTGCTGTAGCCGGGATGGCTCTGAACGATGGTTGAGAAGTCGCGCGACCAGCCTACGGGGCCGGGCTGACCGCTGAGCGGAGGCAGCGCGTCGGGATCACACTGCGGGGGAACCTCGGACCGTGCCTCCCAGCCATCGGAACCGCGGTAGGAGAAGACCTTCGAGACCATCCCGCTGACTGGAGCGCCAAACGGAGTAATAACCGTCATGTACGCCTGATCGCCCGACGCAGAGGGGTAGACAGCATTCCCTGACGTCCGCGCCTCCATGAGCGTGTAGCTCTCCTTGTCCGCCGGGCTAACCAGCTCATACGCCCGACAGTCCGGCAGGTTCGCGGCCGGGCCGGTGCGGAACTCGGCGTTGGCGCAATCGTCGGCGGCGAGGGCGGGTTGGGCGGCGCCGGCGAGGCCGGCGAGACAGCCGGCGACGGCCGCCGCTGCGACCGCGCGGCGAGCGCGGCCGCGCCTCCCGGCGGCGCGATCCCGGCGAAAGGCGCGGCGAGTCACGAGCGCACCTCGCGGGGTGCGCGGCTGGATGGATCGAACAACGTCATGGCAGTCCTCTCTCCCTGGCTCCAGACACCGGCAGAGGGCGGCGTCCTCACTCTGGGCGCACCATAAACTGCTTGTTTCTAGAGTGTCAAGGCGGTACCGCCCAACACCATCCCGCCCCATCGCAGTGCGGTATCTCTGGATGCGCCCGGGCCAGCGACCGTTTCTGGTCTCGCGATCAACCGCTCCGCCAGCGTACGCCGGCCCAGACGAGAACGGGTCACCGTCGCGCTGGAATCCGCCGCCACCAGGCGTTATCGTCGCGGTACTTGAGGTTTCTGGAAACATCCGCGGTGCCGGCGGTCGTCCGGGAGCCGGCGTGAGCGGGGCCGGCGCGGCGGGCCGCGCCCCGGCTGCCACCCCGAAGCGGCGCCGCCCCGACCAGCTACCCGGCGGCCACCACGGGCTCTCGCCCGAGGAGGTCGCGGCCTCGCAGCGGACGCGGATCGTGGAGGCGCTGCGCGCGTCGATCGCCGAGCACGGCTACTCGGAGGCGAGCGTCGCCGACGTGATCAAGCGCGCCGGGGTGTCGCGCAAGACCTTCTACGCCCAGTTCGCCGACAAGGAGGAGTGCTTCCTCGAGATCTACGGCGAGCGGATGGGCCGGCTGGAGGCGGTCGTCGCCGACGCGTTCGGCTCACAGGACGAGTGGGTCGCGTCGCTGCGCGCCGGTATCGCCGCGCTGCTCAACGCGCTCGCCCTCGATCCCGCGGCCGCACGCCTGTGCTTCGTCGACGTGCTCGCCGCCGGGCCGCGCGCCGCCGAGGCGCGCACCGCCGCGATGCGGACCCTCGAGGCGACTCTCGAACTGACCCGCGGCGCAGCCGGCGACGGCACCGCCCCGCGGGCGCTGGGGATGAGCATGGTCGGCGGCCTCGGCGAGGTCCTCTACCAGGAGATCGTCGGCGACCGGACCGCCGAGCTGCCCGCGCTCCTACCCGAGCTGATGTACGCGCTCGTGCTCCCCTTCGCCGGCCGCGACGCCGCCGAGCGCGAGCTCACCCGCCCGCGCCGGCGCTGAGCGCAAGACTGAGCGAGTTAGCTACGCCAGACCGCTGACCAGTCGAGCGACACCAACTCCTCGGGGTCGCCGACAATGAACCCATCCCTGCGTGGCAGGGCGTCCAATCGCCCAGACAGGCAGCGCGATGTAGACCCGGGAGCCCCGCGCTGACGCTCGGTCCGGCCAACCTGCCGGCGCCCGAGTCCCGCTGCTACAGGACGGCGCATCTGTGCTCGTATGCGTTCCACGAAACCTCCCACGGCGCGAGCCTAGCGCGACGCCACGCAGAGGTCCGCGAAACCGCGGAGCGGGGGTCTGTCAAGTTTGGAAACGGGGAATTCCCGGATGAGCCGATCCGGCTCATAGAGCGGAGATTGGCGCTGTAGCAGGCGGTCGCGTCCCGGAATCTCCAAGCACCTACCCGTTTCTGGCGTATGATCGGCGGCATGCCGAGCAGTGGGCTGAAGCTGGACGCGAAGGAGTACAGCGTCGCCGGGCGGCGGCGGCGCGACCAGCTCCCCGGCGGCCGGCACGGCCTCTCGCGCGAGGTGGTCGCCCAGTCGCAGCGCGAGCGGATCCTCAAGGGGATGACGATCGCCGCCGGACGGCACGGGTTCAGGGACGCCCACATCACCGAGGTCGTCCACCGCGCCGGCGTCTCGCGGCGCACCTTCTACGAGCACTTCAAGGGCAAGGAGGAGTGCTTCGCCGCCTCCTACTCGCGCTCGATGGAGCAGCTATGGCAGCTCACCCTGCGCGACTTCGAGGTCGAGCGCGAGTGGGTGGTCGGGCTACGCGCCGGCTTCGCTGCAATGCTCGACGCCCTGTCCAAGCGGCCCGAGGTCGCGCGGGTCTGCTTCGTCGAGGTCCTCGCCGCCGGCCCGCTCGCCGCCCAGGAGCGCGACAGCGCGACGCGCAAGTTCCTTCCCCTCTTCGAGGCGGCGCCGAGCGCCGTCGCGAACATGCCGCGAATCTTCGAGGCGCTCGCGCTCGGGCGGGTCGCCGACCTCGGCGCCGTACTCCACCGCGAGATCGCCGCCGAGCGGATCGCCGAGCTGCCCGGGCTGCTTCCCGAGCTGACCTACATGATGGTGCTGCCGTTCCTCGGCCCCGACGCTGCGGCCGACCAGCTCGCCGACCCGGCCGACCTCCCCGCGGCGACCGCCCCGGAGGCCGCCTGATGGCGGCCCGGCCGGGCAGGGGTCCGGCCCGTCCCCACCGCAAGGCCGCTCGCCGTGACGGGACGCTCGAGTTCATGGGACGCGAGCGCGAGCGCGACCGTGGCGAGGGCCATCCCGCCGAGTCGCCCGACCTCGACCACGCCCGACTGCTCGCCGACTACGACGCTGCGATGGAGGTCGCGCTCGCGGAGGTCGAGCACGCGTTCCTGATCGCCGACGGCGACTGGGCGCAGCGGATGGGCGCGGCGGTCGCCAGGCTGCTGACGCTCGCCGCCCGCAACCACGACCAGGCTCGCCTCTGCACCGTCGGCGTGTTCGCCGCCGGACCCGACGGAATCGCCCGGCGCGACGCCTGGCTGCGACGCTTCGCAGCGCTCCGCGACGCCGGCCTCGCCGCCGGCGACGGCGAGGAGTCCTCCCGGCTGGGCTCCGCGATGGCGACCGGCGCCCTGTTCGAGCTGGTCCGGGCGCACGCCTCCGACGGCCGGCTCGACCGTCTAGAGGACGCGCTGCCGACCGCGCTGCTCGTCGTGCTCGGACCCTCGATCGGGCGCGACGCCGCACTCCGCCTCGCCGGCTAACGCGCGCCCGCCGGCTAACGCGGGTCCGCCGGCTAACGCGGGTCCGCCGGATGGGCGGTGACAAGAGCGCCCTCGGGGTCCCAGCGCCGCGAGAGCGCCCGTAGCCGCTCGCCGTCCTCGAGCGGCAGGAACGCCGCCGCCGGCAGCGGGCGGTCGCTGAAGTTCATGAAGCCGCGTCCGACCGCCCAGGGGGCGAGCGCCGCGACGACGCGGGCGATGTCGGCCTCCACGTGCGGGCGCTCAGCCATCCCGGGCCCGTCGCCGACCAGGCCGGAGGCGAACACGAAGTGGCCGCCTGGGAGCGCCGGCGACACACCGCCGGCCGAGGGCGAGCGCATGGCGCCGCCGGTCTGGCGCAGCTCCGCGAGCGCCAGGCACGAGCCCGAGCCCGGCCCGACGGCGTCGACGAACGCATCGACCGCGACCGCCGGCAGAGGGTCGTCGAGGAGCAGGTGGTCGTCGATCGCCGGCGACGGCTCGCGCGGATCCATGTGGATCTCGCAGAGCGCCTCCGGTCCGCGGGCGGCGAACGTGTCGATCTCCGGGCCGAGCGCGCGCAGCGGCGCGAGCAGCTCGGCCGCCTCGTCCTCGGCACCGAGATGGAGGCCGGTGACGGCGACCAGGTCGCCGGCGACCGCGCGCCCGCCGAGCGCCGCGCCGTCGGGGCCGGTTGGCCCCCCGCCCGCCGCGCTGCCCGGGGGCGGCGGGGGGCGCATCGCCCGCAGCGCCAGGCAGAGACCGTCGGGGGCGGTCAGGGTCAGCTCGCGCCAGGCGTGCCCGACCTCGCGGGCGCGCTCCAACGGGAAGAGGAGGTTGCCCGCCTGGACCGGTCCGAGGCGAGGCAGGCGCAACTCGAGCGCCGTCACCACGCCGAGCCCGCCACCGCGCCCGCGCGCCGCCCAGAGGACGTCCGGCTCGGCGGCGGCGGTCGCGCGCAGCCAGCGGCCGTCGGGCGCGACCAGCTCGACGGCGGTGATGGTGGCCGCGGCCAGCCCGTGACGGCGGCCGGCGAAGCTGAGCCCGCCGCCGAGGTGGAAGCCGACGACGCCGACCGTCGGCGAGCTCCCGGCGAGGACGCCGAGCCCGTGCCTCGCCGCGGCGGCGACCAGGTCGCCGGTGAGCGCGCCCGCACCGACGCGCGCGGTGCCGGCGACCGGATCGACCGCCACCTCGGCCATCCGGTCTGTGCGCAGCAGGATCGCCCCGTCGAGGTCGAGCGTCTCGGCGGCGTGGCCGCTGCGCTGGGGCGCCACCCGCAGGCCGTCGGCGCGCGCCGCGGCGAGCACCGCGGCGACGTCGGCGGGGTCGCGCGGCACGGCGACGGCGACCGGGCGCTGGTCGACCGTCGCGGCGAACGGGATGCGCACAGCATCCCAGGCCGCGTCACCCGGCCCGACGAGAAGGTCCGGACGGCGCCCCGCGAGCCCTCCGACAGCGGACCCCGATCGATCCCCCACCGCCATCGGCCGACCCTAGCCCGTCTCCTCCCTGCCAGTGGGCATACAGCGCCGCCGGCGCACGCGAGCTTGCAGCGCTCAGATTGGACGGATGTCGGACCGATAGCCCCGGCGATCCTGCCAAAAGGCTCGATTCCAACTTCTCATCTCACCCCGAACGAACGGACTCGCCATGGCCCGCACACCCTCAACCGCACGCCGCGCGCTCCGCGGCGCCCTGCTCGCGCTCGCGGCACTGGTCGCGCTGCCCGCCGCGGCGTCCGCCGCGCCGTCGGGGTCGGCCTCGGTCAACCCGACCCAGCACGACTTCGGCGTCGTCGAGGTCGACCGCGGCTACCAGTCCAACGGCTTCAACGTCCAGAACAACTCCGACGGCTGGATCGACGTCTCGGTCCGGATCGACGGGCCCGACGCCGACGCCTTCTGGCTCGACTGGAACAGCTGCGCCGGCTCGCTGTCGCCCTGGTCGTCGTGCGGGCTCGGCGTCGCGTTCGGCCCGCGTGACGGGCGCGACTACACCGCCACCCTGATCGTTGAGTCCGGCGGCGAGGAGCTCACCGCGACGCTGCGCGGCACCGGCGGCGTCCGCGAGCTGACCGCCTCGCCCCAGCCGCTGGACTTCGGCGCCGTCGAGGTCGGCCAGACGGCCGCCCGCTCGGTCGCGCTGGAGAACACCGGCAACGTCTTCTTCCAGTCGATGGTCGCGGTGCCGGTGGGCGGCGCCGTCGGCGCGTTCCGCGTCGGCGAGGACGGCTGCTCGATGCGCATCCTCGCGCCGGGCGTCGGCTGCTCGCTGAAGATCCTCTTCTCGCCGTATGAGGTCGACAACGCCGAGGCGACGATCGCGATCATCGGCGAGGGCGAGCCGAGCCTGGTGAAGGTCCGCGGGACGGGAGTCGCCGCGCCCGCGCCGGCCGCGACGCCCGACGAGCCAGCCCCGGCCACTCCGGCCGCCCCCGCCGCCGCCCCGGACGCTGGCGACGACCGTGAGACGGCCCCGCGCAAGCGCAACGCCCGCGTGGCGTTCAACTGGCGGCGTGGCCTCCCGGCCCCGTTCCGCAACGGCCGTGTCGACCTGGGCATCGCCCGCTGCGTCGCCGCGCCGAGCTGCCGTGTCCACGTTCGCGCGTGGTTCGTCACCAACGGGGCGCGCGGCGCCCGGGACCTGCGGGCAAGCAGGCCGCGCAAGGCGCGCTGGCGGATCGTCGGCGGCCGCCGGGCGGTCGTGCGGATCCCGCGCGGTCTGCGCGGCACGCCGAAGCGGCTGATCGTCGATCTGCGCTCGAAGGCGACCGGCCAAGCGGTCGGCCGTCAGCGGCTGAACGTCCCGCTGATCGAGGGCTTCCGCCGCCGCGGCGCGGTGATCGCCTCGCCGACAGGGCGCTGACTGCGAACACACCCCAGCCCCGGGTCCCGGGGCTGGCGCGAGGGCGCCCCACCGCTCCGGGTGGGGCGCTCTGCTCGGCGCTGGCGGCCCGGCTCCGGTCAGCTTTGCGCCGCGCCCGGCCCCGCGGCGAGCCGCCACGCGAACAGCACCGCCGCGACCGAGGTCGCGAGGTTGAGGCTCGACACGCCGGGGCGCATCGGGATCCGCAGCCGCGCGTCGGCCGTGGCGAGCACCCCCTCCCCGAGGCCGTGGCGCTCGCTGCCGAACGCCAGCAGCGCGTCCGACGGCAGGGCGGCGGGATCGAGCTCGTCGCCGTCGGGGTCGAGCGCGATCAGCGGCCGGCCGCCGGTGGGGACACCCTCTGGGCCGACCGGGCGCTCGGCGAGCCGCCCGACCGGCAGCGCGAAGTGCAGCCCCGCCGAGCCGCGGATCGCGACCGGGTCCCACGGGTCGCTCTCGCCGACGGTCGCCACGCAGGCCGCGTCGGCGCCGGCCGCGACCCGCACGACCGCGCCGAGGTTGCCGAGGTGGCGGGGATCGTCGAGCAGGACCGCGGGCGCGTCGCGGCGGGCCGCCAGAACGGCGGCCGGGTCGAACGGCGGCCGCCGCGCGACCGCCGCTACGCGCGTGTGGTGGGCCCGCGGGCCGAGCCGGGCGTAGGCGGCGGGGTCGAGCGCGACGGCCGCCGCGCTCAGGCGCGCGGCGACGTCGGGCGCCAGCTCGTCGGCGAGCGCCGCCAGCTCGTCCGGCGCCGAGGTCGCGACCAGCTCGACGTCGCCGCCGAAGCGCAGCGCGTGCTTGATCGCGTGGAACCCCTCGAGCACCGCCAGCGCCGGGTCGGCGCGAGCGGCGCCGAAGCGCGCGATCGTCTCGGCGGCGCTGCCCTCCACGTGTTGCAGCCTACGTCGCCGCCGGGTGGCTGTGCGATCATCGGCGCGATCACGCTCCCCCGTCGCAAGGACGCCAACTGATGCTTCGCCGCCTCCCCGTCGCCGCAGCCGTGACCGTCGCGCTGCTCGCCGCCCTCCCCGCCGCCGCCCAGGCCGCCCCGCCGGAGGCGTTCGCCTCGAAGTCGTGCAGCCTGTCGGGCAAGACCCGCTCGCTCGGGCCGACCTACACCACCTCGCTGAAGGTCCGCCGCGTCAGCTGCCGCAAGGGCGAGCGGATCGTCAAGGCCTACTACAAGTGCCGCGTCCGCAACGGCGGCAAGCGCGGCCGCTGCGGCGGCGTCAAGCGGTTCCGCTGCAACGAGCGCCGCTTCAACTCGATCCGCACCCAGTTCGACGCGCGCGTGACGTGCAAGCGCGGCCGCAAGGTCGTCAAGCACACCTACACCCAGTTCACCTGATCGGCGCGGGCGCCGGGCTGAGGCCCGGCGCCACGACGGGCAGACCCCGACTCGCCGCGGCGGCCGCCAGCCGATCGTCGTAGGCGAGGAACGCCCCGATGTCGGAGCGGATCGTGAGTGCCGTCGCGAGGTGGAGCGCGTCGAGGGTGCGCAGCCCGGCGGGCTCGAGCGCGGTCGCCTCCGCAAGCACCAGATCGTCCAGCGGCAGCAGCGCGACGCCGGTCAGCCACTCACCGGCCGCGGCCGCGCGCGGGGCCGAAGCGGGCGCAGGCCCGGACGGACTCGACCGCCATCAGCGCGCTCGACACGTAGCCGTCCCAGCACGCCAGCTCCTCGCGCAGGACGGTGTGGTGCTCCTCCTCCAGCACCAGCTTCACGTAAGCGGAGCTGTCGAGATATGCGAGGCGGCCGGCTACAGCCGCTCCTCGCGCGACTCGGCAAGCACCTGGGCGCTCGGCGGGCCCGTCGCGGCGCCACGGCGGCCGGCGGCGAGCGAGAGGAGGTCGGCGGCCGGCAGCGTGGCGCCGCGGTCGGCGGCGAGGCGGGCGATCGGGGAGTCCGCGGGGCCCGAGGGGGTCAGTCGCGCGATCTCCCGGCCGCGCTCGGTGACCACGAGGCTCTTGCCCTCCTTGACCTCGGCCAGGAAGCGGGAGAGGTTCTGGCGCAGGTCGCGAACGCCGACGGACTCGAGCATGTGCGTCACCGTAGCACCGGGCAGCGATCCGGCGGCCGCGAGCGCGCGCTACTCGCCGCGGTCGGCGGCGATCGCCTGCTCGACGAGGTCGGCGGCGACGGCGGCGCCGTCGGCGTTGAGGTGGATGCCGTCGGACTCGCGGACGATCCGCTCGCGGCCGTCGACCTCGATGGCGTCGCGGTAATCGCCGCCGGGCGTGAACGGCTCGACGAGGTCGATCGCCTCGGCGCCGTCGCCGGCCGCCTCGACCGCCGCCAGGACGGCGGCGTTGACGGCGTCGGTGATCTCCTGGCGGGCGCCGTCGCGCGGGGCGGGGACCGTCAGCCAGTAGACGTGCTCTGCGCCGCCGCGGCGGTAGGTCTCGATCAGCTCGCCGACCCGCGCGGCGTAGGCCGCCTGCCACTCGGCCCCGCAGCACGGCACCTGCCCGCCGCCGCCCGGCGCCGGCAGCGGGAACCCCTCGTTGGCGCCGATGAACACCACGACCGCGCCCGGCTCGAACCGCCGCGCCTGGCGGCGCGAGAGCTGCGACCAGTCGACCAGCCCGCTCTTCGAGATGCCCGTCCCGACGTGGGCGTCGCGCTCGACGGTCACCTCGCTGCCGGCGTAGCGGCGTGCCAGCTCGGTGTCGAGCGGCATCTCGAGCGAGTCGCCGGTCACCAGCAGCGTCAGCGCGGCCGCACCCCCACCGCCACCGCCGCTCGGCGCGGCGGCCGGGCCGCCCGCGGTCTCGAGCCGGGCGAAGACATCGTCGGCCGGGTCGCTGAACGGCAGCCGGTCGGCGACCCAGCCCGTCGGTCCGCCGACCGCCTCGACGATGTCGCGGCCGACGCCCGGCGCGAGCTCCTCCGCCCCCTCGCGCACCGCGCCACCCTGGAAGACGACCAGCAGCACGACCGCCAGCCACACCACCAGCAGCGCGTCGCGCGCGCGGCCGAGCCGGCCGGCGGGCGGGTCGGGCACGGCGAAGGTGTCGTGCGGGACGCTGCCGTCGGGCCCCGGGTCGGCCGGTCCGCCGCCCGCGACGCCGCCCGCCGGGACCGCCGCGGCCGGTCCCCCGGCGCCGTCCCCGCGGGTGTCCTGGTCGGTGGCTGTCTCGTCGGTCATCGGTCTCGGGTCAGAACTGGAAGTAGATGAACGGGGGCACGCCGTCGCCGGGCACGGTCGCGCCGACGATCGCCACGACGACGGCGAGCACCACCCCGAGCGCCGGGGCGGGGAGGCTCGCGAAGCGCAAGCGCAGCCGCTCGAGCGGGTTCGGCGGCAGGAGCTGGAAGCCGATCACCACGACGACGGCGGCGACCGTCAACGGGGTCCACAGCGTCGCCGGCCCGGCGACGAACAGCTGGCCGAAGAAGTCGCCGGCGAGGGTCAGCGACTCGGCCCGGAACAGCACCCAGGCGAACGTCACGACGTTGAAGACGACCGCCCAACGCACCCAGGCCGGCGCGAACACCCGGCCGACGGCCCGCACCGCCGCGGCGCCCGGCGAGTCGGGCTCCGCCGCCGCCCGCGCCCGCCAGAAGCGCCACTGGTGCTCGACCACCAGCGCCAGCCCGTGGACGGTCCCCCACAGCACGAACCCCCAGGCGGCGCCGTGCCAGAGCCCGCCGAGCACCATCGTGATCATCAGGTTGCGCGCCGTGCGCCAGCGCCCGCCGCGGTTGCCGCCGAGCGGGATGTAGAGGAAGTCGCGCAGGAAGCGCGAGAGGGTGATGTGCCAGCGGCGCCAGAAGTCGCCGAAGCTCGTCGCCCGGTAGGGGCTGTTGAAGTTCTGCGGGAAGATGAACCCGGCGAGCAGCGCGACGCCGATCGCGATGTCGGTGTAGCCGGAGAAGTCGCAGTAGATCTGGGCGGCGTAGGCGTAGGCGGCGAGCCAGACGTCGGGGCCGGCGTAGGCGAGCGGCACCCCGAACACCGGGTCGACGACCTGGCGCGCGAGCACGTCGGCGAGCACCACCTTCTTGATCAGCCCGAGCACGATCAGCACGACCCCGGCGCCGACCGCGACGGTGCGCGGGTCGCGCGGCTTGGCTAGCTGGGGAAGGAACTCGCGCGCGCGGACGATCGGCCCGGCGACGACGTGCGGGAAGAAGCTGAGGTAGACGGCGAAGTCGAGCGTGCGGGCGGGCGCGAGCAGGCCGCGCTTGACGTCGACGGTGTAGGAGATCGCCTGGAAGGTGATGAAGCTGAGGCCGATCGGCAGCGCGAGCGTCAGCAGCGGCAGCGGCATGCCGAGGCCGATCGTGTCGAGGAAGCCGCCGATCTCGTCGGTGAAGAAGCCGTAGTACTTGAACACGCCGAGGACCGCGAGGTCGAACGCGACGGTGACGCCGACGATCCACCTGCGCGCGCGCTCGGAGGCGGTGCGATGGACGCCGACCGCGCCGAGCTGGTTGGCGATCGTGATCGCGGCGAGCAGCAGGCAGTAGCGCGGGCTCGCGGCGGCGTAGAAGCCGTAGCTGGCGACGAGGATGAACGGCTTCCAGAACCGCGGCCACGGCATCAGCGCCCACGAGAGGGCGAGCACGATCGGGAAGAAGATCGCGAACTCGATTGAGGGGAAGACCATCGACCGGTGTCTCTGGGAGGCTGGCGCGCGATGAACGGTGCGCGACGCCGGATTCTCGGGCCTGCGGCGGTCGTCTGCGCTGCGGTGGCGGTCGGCGCCGCCGGGCCGGCGGTGGCGGTCGCGCCCGGCGTCGCGACTTCGGCGGTGGAGAGGGCCGCCACGGCCGACACGGCGCCCGCGGCCGGCGACGCCCGCACGGCCGCCTGCGGTGGCGCCCAGCGGTTCGCCCCGGGCCGCCGGGCGGTGCCGGGCCGCGCGCCGCTGGCGGTCGGCGACTCGGTGCTGCTAGGCGCGGCGCGGGCGGTCGCGGCGCGCGGGTTCGAGGTCGACGTGCGTGGCTGCCGCCAGACGAGCGAGGGCCTGGCGCTGCTGCGGGCGCGGGCGGCGGCGGGCACGCTGCCGCGCTTCGTGGTGATCGCGCTCGGAACCAACGGCCCGGTCACGCGTGCCGACCTTGCGGCCGCGCTGCGGATCGTCGGCCGCGACCGGCTGCTGGGGCTGGTCACGCCGCGCGAGCTCGGCGGCGGCTCGGGCGCCGACGCCGAGACGATCCGCGCCGTCGCCCGCCGCCGGCCGGGGAGGACGCTGCTGCTCGACTGGGTCGCCGCCGCCGCGGGCCGGGGCGGCCTCACCTACGGCGACGGCATCCACCTCGCCCCCGCCGGCCAGACCGCGATGGCCGACCTGTTCGCCGACGGGCTCGACCGCGCCTACCCGCTCACCGCGAAGGTGCGGCGCGTGCGCGTGCGGCCGTTTCGCTGAGCGGGCGCCGCCCCGGCCGCCGAGACGCTCGCGCCGACGTCGCCGGCCTGCGAGCATTGGCCGGTGACCACCGGGACGACCGACCCGCTCGCCGCCGGCTGGGCCGCGCTCGCGGCGGCCGACTGGGAGACGGCGCGCGACAGCTTCGTCGCCGCTCTCGTCGACGGCGAGAGCGGCGCCGCACTCGAGGGCCTCGGGTGGTCGGCCTGGTGGCTGGCCGACGAGGCGCTGACCTTCGACGCCCGCGAGCGCGCGTTCCGCGCCTACCGCGCCGAGGGCGATCGCGGCGCGGCCGCGCGCGTCGCCGCCTGGCTGGCGATCGACCACCGCGAGTTCCGCTCCGAGGCTTCCGTCGGCCGCGGCTGGCTGCGCCGCGCGCGCGCCGAGCTCGACGGGCTGCCCGACTCGGCCGACCACGGCTGGGTGACGCTTCTGGAGGCCGACTTCGTCCTCAACGAGGACACCGACGTCGTGACCGCCGAGCGCGCGAGCCTCGAGGCGGCCGCGGCGGGCCGGCGCTTCGGCGTGCCGGACCTCGAGGCGATCGGCCTCGCGCAGGCGGGGATCGCGACCGTCCATCAGGGCCGTGTCGCGGAGGGGATGGACCGCCTCGACGAGGCGTCGGTGATCGCCGCCAGCGAGGACCTGCACCTGCCCGTCTCGGCCGGCTGGGCGCTCTGCTGCCTGATCACCGCCTGCGAGCGCGTCGGCGACTTCGCACGCGCCGCCGAGTGGTGCGGCACGCTGCGACGGTTCGCCGAGCGCTGGGGCGGCCGTCAGATCCTCGGGACCTGCCGCGCCGCCTACGGCCGCGTGCTCGCCGTCAACGGCGACTGGACGGCGGCCGACGCCGAGCTGACCGCCGCCGTCGGCGACCTCGTCGCGAGCCGGCCGGGAATGGCTGCCGGCGGGCTCGTCCGGCTCGGCGAGCACCGCGCCCGCCAGGACCGCCCCGACGACGCGCGCGCACTGTTCGAGCGGGCCGGACCGGCGGGGGTCGTCGGGCTCGGCGAACTGGCGCTCGCGGCCGGCGACGCACGCGCCGCCGCCGACGCCGCCGAGCGGTCGCTGAGGGCGCTGCCGGAGGCGGTGGTGCTGGCCCGCCTGCCGGCCGAGGAGCTGCTCGCGCGGGCGCGCGCGGCGCTCGGTGAGCCGGAGGCCGCGGCGGCGGCGCTGGCGCGCGCCGAGGCGGCGGTCGCGGCGCTCGACACCCCCTACCTGCACGGCCGCGTGCGGCGGCTCGCGGCCGAGGTCGCGGCGGGCGCCGGCGACATGGAGGCGGCGCGGCAGGCGGCCGAGGATGCCGTCGACCGGTTCGCCACCGGGTCGGCGCCCTACGAGGAGGCGCTCGCCCGGCTCGAGCTGGGCCGTGCGCTCGTCGCGCTCGGCCGCGCGGACCACGCGCGGCCCGAGCTGGAGACGGCCCGCGTGGGGTTCGCCCGGCTGGGCGCCGAGCGCGACGTGGCGGCCGTCGACGCGGCGCTCGGCGAGACCGGCAGCCGGTCCGGGACCGACGCCGCCGGCGGCTCCGGCGGGCTCAGCCCGCGCGAGCTGGAGGTGCTGCGGCTGGTGGCGGGCGGGCTGTCGGACGCCGAGATCGCCGAGCGGCTGGTGGTGAGCCCCCACACCGTCCACCGCCACGTGGCGAACATCCGGGCGAAGCTGCGCCAGCCGTCGCGGGCGGCGGCGGTCGCCCACGCGGCGCGCGCCGGCCTGCTCTGACGTCCGCCGCCGATGGCCGGATGGCCGGTCCGGGCCATCTTCGCGCGATGGCCGGAATGGGCGAAGGCGGGCGGGCCGGGGCGCCGTAGCTTGGCTGGCGAGTCAATCACGCAAGGAGCCGAGCCCATGTCCGCCGCCCCGACCATCGACCCCGCCGCGACCGCCGAGCTGCGCCTCCGCCTCGGCGGCGACCTGCACGAGCCCGGCAGCCCCGGCTACGAGGACGCCCGCACGCTCAACAACGCGATGATCGAGCGCCGGCCGGCGCTGGTGGCCCGCTGCTCGGC